>NZ_CP093340.1:2444000-2749500 GCF_022637415.1 Luteimonas sp. S4-F44 | reverse complement strand
CGGTGATGTAGAGGTCGCGCAGGTGTCGGGGAATCGTCGTGTGCCCGTAATTCCAGCGGATATTCGATTCGTGTCGGCCGCCGGTCTCGCGCGTGGCGCGGAACATCAGCGCCGAGCGCGCATCGGGCAGCGCATGTGCCATCGCCACGAAGTTGTACTGCCCGCCGACACCCGAGACCACGCGGCCGTCGTCGAGCGCGTCGGACACCGCGGCGCCGAGCGCGGTCGCCATCATGCAGCTGTTGAAAAAGCGCGCGTCGCGGCGCTGCAGGCGTTCGAGCCCTTCATCGAGCCCATAGAGCTCGTTGACCTCGCCCACGCGCTTCATGCCGATGCCGCGCCGGGTGTCCTCGTCGAGTCCGCGCAGCCAGGCATAGAAATCAGGTGAGCCGAGGTAGAACGCGCCATGCAGGAATTCGCCGTCGCGCTCGATCAGCTCCCGGTCCAGCGCGCTGGCGGTGCCGTCGTTGGCCCGCCGCATCAATGCGGCCTTGTCGACCACCTTGCGGCGGATCACACCGACCTCGACCAGGCGCTTGAAGCCCTCGTTGATCATTTCGCTGCAGCCGTACAGGCCGGTTTCGAACGGGTCGAGTCCACCGCAGGCGACGACGGTCGGATGCGTGATCAGGTCGGGGTCGAGCGCGTGCAGCACCCGGCGGTAGGCGGCGTTGTCGATGTGGCGCAACGCCAGCGCGTGGCACAACGCGTCGGCCAGCGCGCCGATGCCGATCTGCAGCGTGCCGCCGTCGCGGACCAGGGCGCTGGCGTAGAACCCGATCGCGTAGTCCGCATCGGAGACCGGCTGCCGCGGCAGGCCGAACAGGCGCGGATACGGCGGTGGCGGGGTCACGACGAGGTCGAAGAAGCCGGTGTCGACCGCGGCCGTCCCGCCGAGCCACGGCAGGTCGGGGTCGATCTCGGCCACCAGCAGCGGCCGCGGGTGGCCGGCCTGGACAAGCGCGTCGATCGTGTCGAAAGTCAGGTCGGTGTTCGACGACAGCGACAGCCGGCTGCCGTCCTCGTTGGCCGCGACCTTCTGCACCACCACGTTGACGCCGCGGTCGACGAGCGCGCGGGCCACGTGGGTGTAGTTCAGGCTGGCGTAACGACGTTGGACCTGGGTGGAGCCCAGCATCGCGCCGGACTGCAGGTAGAACTCTTCGACGTTGATATGCGGCGGCAGGGCGTCGTGACGCAGTGCCCGCACGTAGTCGAGCCGGACGAAGTCCTCGCCGAAATGGCGCTGCGCGAAGGGACCGAGGAAGCGACCCTGCAGGTCAGCGCCGCCCGATGGTGGATCGAGCGACAGGGCGGTGTACAGGGTAAGCGGGCGCGACGGGTCCGCCACCGCCGCGGCGTACAGCGCGTTGAGCAGGCGGTGCGGCTTGCCCAGGCCCAGCGGGGCGCCGATGTGGAGCGGGCCGTCGACATGGGCGCGGATGCGGGCGACGGCGGCGTCGAGGTCGTGGAGATGGGACGTCATGCCGGCAAGCCTACCGGACGCGCGGGTGGGCGCGCAGGCAAGCGCGCCGCGTGATCACGCGTCCCAGAAACCGGGTCAGCGTGCTTGATTCCTTGGATTCAGTGGGCTGCGCTGGGCGATGGCGCTCGAAATTGCACTCTGACCCCGGTTCTGGGCCCCTGTTCTGGGTGGGCTCGTGGCAGGGCAGGTCAGGCGGATGGCGTGCGCGGGGGCGCGGCGGTCGCGGTGACGTCATCGATCCGCCAGTGGACGGCGCGGGCGGTCTCGCGCACGGCCTGCGCTGTCGCCGCATCGAGGGTGCCGTCATCGGTCTCCACGAACACCACGCCCGACAGCCGCAGGCCTTCTTCGTGGAAGCGCACGCGGCAGGCGCGCACGCCCTCGAGTGCGCGGACCGCCTCGTCAACCTGCGCGGGCAAGGGGTCGTCATCGCTGCGGTCGGCGCGCTGTGGGCGGGCGTCGTGCATGTCGCGCACGGCGTTGCGCAGGTTGCGTACGCCGTCGCGCAGTACCTCGATGGCGATGAAGATCGCCGCCGCGGCGTCCGCCCACCACAGGCCCAAGCCGATGCCGAGTACGCCGGCGATCCCCGCGAGCGCGGTCATCCAATCGGCCTTGTTCATATCGGCGTCGGTGTAGAGCGGCTTGGACGACAGTGCGAGTGCCACCTTGAGCTTCATGCGGCCCAGGATCACCGGCGGGATGGCCGAGACCGCCAGTGCGGCGATCATCAACCAGCCCTGCCAGACCACGGTGTCGCCGATGAGCACGGTGCCGACAACGGGATGCGCCCGCGTGATCAGCACATGCAGGCCGTCGAGCACCAGCAGGGCGCCCATGCCGGTCAGCGCGACCGAAGACGCGAGGAAGGTGATGTCGAACGCGCGTTCGCGGCCATTGATATAGGTGCGGTCGACGCCTCGGGCGCGAAAGCGCAGTGCGATCAAAAACGCGGCCGGCGGCAACAGGCTCAGCAGGTCCTCGACCAACGCGGTCTGCATCGCCTTCGAGCCGCCCATCGCGACGTACATCATCCCCGACACTGCGCTCAGTAGTCCGAGCGACCACCAGCACAGGAGGGCGGCGCGCTGGAGCTCGCGCTGCTGCGCCGGCCCGAGCGGGTCCGGTGCGCGTTCGGCGGGTGGCGGGTGCGGACGGTTGGCGCCGGCGCTCATCGCAGCGTCCGTTCGCGGGCGTGCAGATAGCGGTCGATCGACAGCTGCCAGGCATTCTCGGCAGGTGGCAACGCCAGCCGGCGTCGGGCGAAGCCGCCGTCCGGGGCGCGCAGCACGAACGCACGCGACCAGCCGACATCCGTCCAGGGCGAATCCTCGCCGTGCCCGCCGGCGACCAGATGCAGCCGGTGGCCGAGCAGGGCGGTCATCAACGGGTCGTGACCACCCTCGACCCACTCGATCGTGTAGCCGCGGTCGCGCGCGAAGGCCTGGACGAGTTCGACTTCACTCCCGGTCGGGGCCCGACCGGCACGCAGCGCCACGAACGGCGGATCGTGACTGACGCCGACGCGCATGGTCTGGCGCGCACGCTCGGTGCTGCCCTGGGCATCGCGCGGGTAGCTGTCGCAGGCGGTCAGCGACAACAGGAGCAAGGCGAGCCAGGCGCGGATGAACATGGGCGGCGTTATCGACCAGCCGATGTGCAGGCGTCGTCGTGGGCATGCCATCCAAAACCGGGGTCAGCGTGCAATTTCGAGCAAACGGCATCGGAAATTGCACGCTGCCCCCGGTTTCGGGTGGCAGGATTGATTGAGAATCGTTAGCATTCGCGTATCAGCGCGATGCGGCTGTGTCGCGCGGTGCCCCTCCCACCATCACTAGAAGATCCCCATGCGCCGTCGTCCTCTGCATGTCCCCCCCGTCCGGCGGGCACCGCTCGCCTGTGCGACCCTGGTCGCGCTGTCCTCCCTGGGCTTCGCGTCGGGTGCGATCGCCGACGATGCCGCCGACCGGGTCACCACCCTTGACGGTCTGCAGGTCAAGGGCGAACGCGCCGAGGGCTACTCGGTCCGTCGGACATCCGCCGGTACCCGCTTCGACCTGACCGCGCGCGAGATCCCACAGTCGGTCAGCATCATCAGTCACGAGCGCATCGCCGATCAGAACCTCGACGACATCATCGACGTGCTGGCCAACACCACCGGCGTCAGCAGCACGCAGTCCGACAGCGAGCGCACCGAGTTCTATGCGCGCGGGTTCTACATCGACAGCTATCAGTTCGACGGGCTGCCGACGCAGATGGTGCAAAACTGGAGTTACGGCGACTCGGGGCTCGACCTGGCGCTGTACGACCGTGTCGAGATCGTGCGCGGGGCGACCGGCCTGCTCAGCGGTGCGGGCAATCCCTCGGCCTCGGTCAACCTGGTCCGCAAGCATGCCGACAGCGCCGAACTGACGGGCAGCGTGTCGCTCAACATCGGCGAGTGGGGTCGCAATCGCACGACCGTCGACGTGACCACGCCGCTCAACGCCAGTGGCACGGTGCGCGCCCGGGCGATCGGCAGCTATCTCGAGACCGATGCCCAGATGGAGCGCTATAGCCAGCGCAAGCAACTGGGCTATGTGGTGATCGATGCCGACCTGACGCCCGACACCCAGCTCAGCGTGGGCTACGACTATCAGCACAAGCGCGCCGACGGGGCGACCTGGGGCGGGTTCCCGATGGTCTTCTCCGACGGCAGCTCGACCGGCTACCCGGTCACGTTCAATCCTTCGCCCGACTGGACCTACTGGGACACCACCAGCAAGCGCGCGTTCGCGACGCTCCAGCACGCCTTCGCCAATGGCTGGAAGTTCAAGGTCGGCGCGACCCACGACAAGACCGACGCCGACGACAAGCTGTTCTACCCGGCCTACAACGACTGGGCGACGGGTGCGTCGAACTTTGACCCCGTCACCGGCACGGGCATCTCGCCATCGGCGGGCTTCTACAACACCCACCGCAAGGTCGACGGTCTGGACGGCTACGTGGACGGGCCGTTCCAGGCGTTCGGCCGCGAACACCAGTTCATGGCCGGCGTGAGCTACAACAAGCGTGAGTACGCCAACTACGGCGATTACCAGGTCGGCGGCAAGGACGCGCTCGGCAACAGCCTGCCTTGGGACCCGTTCGACAGCTATCTCGGCTGGACTGGCGATATCTCCCAGCCCGACTGGACCGCGGTGCTGCCGTTGCAGAGCCAGGGCACGATCACCCAGAGGGCCGGTTACGCAGCGACGCGCCTGTCGCTGGCCGATCCGCTCAAGCTCATCGTGGGTGCGCGTTACACCGAATGGGAGAGCGAAGGCGAGGGCGCCGACCGCAAGCACGACGCGGTGACGCCGTACGCCGGCCTAGTGTTCGATATCGACGATACCTGGTCGACCTACGCCAGCTACACCGAAATCTTCCAGCCGCAGGTTGCGCGCGACATCAACAACCGCTATCTCGACCCGGTCGACGGCAAGAGCTACGAGGTCGGCGTCAAGGGCGCCTGGTTCGACAATCGCCTCAATGCCTCGCTCGCGGTGTTCCGCATCGAGCAGGATAACGTGGCGCAGTCGACCAATGTGCCGATTCCCGGTGGATCGGCAGGAGAGACTGCATCCGTCGCTGCACGCGGCACGGTCAGCCGCGGCTTCGAGTTCGAGCTCAACGGCGAGCTCGCGCCGGGCTGGAATGCGACCTTCGGTGCCTCGCGCTACGTGGCCAAGGACGCCGACGGCGTGGACATCAATACGCGCCTGCCGCAGTCCACGATCAAGGCGTTCACGAGCTATACCCCGCGCAGCGCGCCGGAACTGACGCTCGGTGGGGGCGTGAACTGGCAGAACGGCATCTACTATCCGGTGCCGGCCTATGGCCGTTTCGAGCAGTCCAGCTACGCGCTGGTCAACGCCTTCGTGCGCTATCGACTGGCACCGCAGTTCAGCGTGCAGCTCAACGCCAATAACCTGTTGAACAAGCTGTACTACGCGCAGATCAGCGGCTATGGCGCCTATGGCGACAAGCGCAACGGCCAGCTGACCTTCACCTATAGCTTCTGAAGACCCGCCCGCGCGTAGGGCGGGCGCCCGCACCGAACGCCGTGGCGCTCGCGGCGCGCGACAGCGCCGTCAGTTGTCGAGCATGTCCGGCCGGAACAGCGCGCGCCGCGAGCGCGTCCGGCCGGCGATCATGAAGCGGCCATCGCCCCGATAATGCACGGTCCGCGGCCACACCGGCCGCGGCGCGACGTGGGCGCGGACCACGCGCCAGACGAATAGCGGATAGTCGGCGGTGATCCGCGTCTCGTGCAGCCGGCACTCGAAGTTGGCATGGCATTCGGCGATCAACGGCGCCCCGACGTCGGTCGCTGCCTGTGCGGTCAGGCCGAAGCGTTCGAACTTGTCGCCCTCGCGGCCGCTGCAGTTGCCAATGCCCACGACGGTGTCGAGCAACGCGTCGGTGGGCAGGTTGATGACGCATTCGCGGCTGCGCTTGGCCAGCGCGTGGCTGCGGTTGGCCTGCCAGACGTAGGTGCCCACCATGTCGTAGCCCAGCATCATGTGCCAGCCCAGCGTCATGATCCCGCGCTCGCCGCGGTGGGCGGTCGACAACAGTACGACCGGTCCCGGCTCCAGGAAGCGGCGGGTGTGTTCGACCGGGACCGATTGCTTGCGTGGACGACGCATCGGCGATGCCTCGGCGCGGGGTACTCAGTGTGTGCGGCGCGCCGTCGGGGAGACGTGACCGCGGCGCCATGTCGCCAGCACCAGCGCCGTTGTGGCGAGCAGGCAGAGCAGGCCGAACAGGTCGCCGACCCGCGCGTAGGGCGTCATGCCGGGTGAGGCGCGTGGCAACTCGGCCAGGAGTCGGGCGCCGGGCAGCGGCGCACTCGGCGCTTCGGCGACGAGCCGGCCCCAGCCGTCGCTGACGCTCATCAGGCCCTCCCGCGCGGGGCGCACGACGGCGTAGCCGTTCTCCACGCCGCGCACCAGGGTCATGCGCGCCCCCATCCAGGCGTCGACGTAGTCGAAGTCCCAGGCCGGCACCAGCATCAGCCCCACCGCATCGCGACCATAGCGGCGGCCGACGCTGGCGAAGTGCATGTCCTTGCAGATCGCAAGGCCGGTTCGCAGACCGTCGATCTCCTGCACCGCGATCTCGCTGCCGTGGCGGTAGCCCTGGCGACGTTCGGGCGGCGCCAGTCGCAGCTTCTCGTAGTCCTGGCGCAGCCGCCCCTCGGGGTCGAACAGCCAGGCCTGGTTGCGCGGCGCGCGGCCGTCGTCGATCCCGACGCCCACTTCGAGCCACACGCCGTGCTGACGGGCGAGCGCGGCGAAGTCGCGCTGCCAAGTCGTTGCGGCCGCCGGTGTCAGGATCGCGGCCTTTTCCGGCAGCACGATCAACTCGGCGCCGTCGTCGGCCAACTGGGCGACCAGGTGGGCGTAGCCTGCGCGGACTTCGTTGGCGACGGCCTCGGGCATGCGCGGCAGCACGAGGTCGTCGATCGATGCCAGGCCGATGCGCAGGTGGCCGTTGCTTTCCGGAGCGGCTTGCAGTCGCGCGCTGCCGTAGCCGAACGCCGCCAGCGGCACGATCGCGGCCACTGCGACGGCGAGCAGGCGCTGTCGAAACGGCCAGGACGTTGCGAGCAGCAGGGCCAGCCCGGACGCGGGCAGGCAGAGGACGAACAACAGGGCCGGTGTGCCGCCCAACGCGGTCGTCTGCAGCATCGGCAGCCACTCGCTCTGGCTGTAGGCGGCGCCGCCCCACTGGCCGTCGGGCAGCAATCGGCCCATGGCCAGGTCGATGGCGGCCCAGGCCAACGGGTAGGCCAGCACGGTCCACCAGCGGGCGAAGCGCAGCACGATCCGTCGCGCCAGCATGATCGCCAGCCACCAGCCTGCCGCGAACCCGCACACGGCCAGCGCCGCGAACGGGGCTGGCATCAGCATGCGCAGATAGCTTGCATAGGTCGTGGCCGCGACCAGCGTGGCGGTCAGGACCGCCGCGTGCGCCCACCCGCGGCGCCGCAGCGACAGCGCGAGCCACAGCGTGGGCACGGGGGCGAACCAGATCAGCCAGGCATTGGGTTCGGGCCCGATGGCCGAGCGCAGCAGCAGGCCGGCGGCCACTGCGAGGAGGAGGACGACGAGGGGACGATGAAGCAGCGACGGAGTGCGCGACTGGACCATGGAGGCCGACACGAGATGCGGGAGCGGCAGAATGGCGATCCAGGGCGACGGCACGCAGTGCCGAAGGTCATCGATGCGAGAGCGGTCGGCCCTCGCTGCGCGTCGCCGATGCGACCGGTGCGTCGAGCACATGCACGGTATCCGCCAGCCGCCTGACTTCGTCGGGGTGATGACTGACGTAGAGCATCGGCAGCCGGACTTCGTCGCGCACGCGCTGCAGCCAGGGAATCAGCTCCTCCCGGCGTGCCTGGTCGAGTGCCGACAGCGGCTCGTCGAACAGCAGCACCGCCGGCTGCGAGAGCAGTGCGCGCCCGATCGCAACGCGTTGTGCCTCACCGCCCGACAGATGTGCCGGACGTCGCGCGAGCAGGTGACCGATGCCGAGCAGCTCGACCACGTCATCGAGCGTGATGGTCTGCGGGCCCGTGTGGCGTCCGTAGCGCAGGTTGCGATGGACGTCCAGGTGCGGGAACAGCCGGGCGTCCTGGAACACGTAGCCCACGCGTCGCCGATGCGCCGGCAGGTCGATCCGGCGTGCGCTGTCGAACAGCACGCGGCCGTCGATCTCGATACGGCCGGTGTGCGGGCGCACCAGGCCGGCGATCGCGTTGAGCACGCTGGTCTTGCCCGCGCCGGAAGGCCCGGTCAGTGCGACCACGCGTTGATCGGCGTCGATGCGCACCGCGCGCGCGAAGTGGCCCAGACGCAGCTGGATGTCGATCGCCAGGCTCATGCGTCGCGGCCTCCGCGCTGGCGGCGGATCAGCCATTCGGAGGCCAGCAGCGCCGCCAGCGAGATCGCGACCGCGACCAGCGCCAGTCGCCAGATGCCGGCTTCGCCGCCGGGCACCTGCAGCAGGCCGTAGATCGCCGAGGACATGGTCTGGGTTTCGCCGGGGATGTTGGAGACGAAGGTGATCGTCGCCCCGAACTCGCCCAGCGCCTTGGCGAAGGCGAGCACCGCGCCGGCCACCACGCCCGGCCAGGCCAGCGGCAGCGTGATCGTCAGGAACACGCGCCACGGGCCTGCGCCGAGCGTCGCCGCCGCCTGCTCGAGCCGGCGGTCAACGTTCTCGATCGACAGGCGGATCGTGCGCACCATCAGCGGAAAGCCCATCAGCGCGCTGGCGAGTGCGGCGCCGGTCCAGCGGAATGCGACGCTGATGCCGACGGTGTCTTCGAGCCACAGGCCGACCGGGCCGTTGCCGCCGAGCATCACCAGCAGCGCGTACCCCACCACGACCGGCGGCAGCACCAGCGGCAGATGCACCAGGGCGTCGAGCAGCGCCTTGCCTGGGAAGCGCCGGCGCGCCAGTAGCCAGGCGATCGCGATGCCGACCGGCAGGCTGCCGAGCGCAGCCGCGGTCGCGACCTTGAGGCTCAGCCCGATCGCGACCAGTTCGTCGGGCGAAAAGCTGGACCAGGCGGTCGACGCCATCGTGCGGCTCAGCGGATCGTGAAGCCGTGGCGACGGAAGATCTCCGCCGCGGCGTCGCCGTCGAGCCAGTGCACGAACGCGTCGGCCTGGCGCGGCTGCGCACTGCCCGCCACGCGCGCGACCGGATAGACGATCTGCGGATGGCTGTCGGCCGGAAACGTCGCCAGCACTTTGACCCGCGGCTCGGCGCGCGCGTCACTCGCGTAGACCACGCCCAGCGGCGCTTCGCCGCGGGCGACCAGGGCGAGGGCCGCGCGCACGCTATCGGACTCGGCGACGCGCGGGCGCAGTGCGTCCCAGGTACCGAAGGAGTCGAACGCGGCCTTGGCGTACTTGCCGGCCGGCACGCTGGCGGTGAGCGCCAGCGACAAGCGGCCGCGCGCGCCCAGCAGCGGCAGCAGGTCGCTGCGCGCGTCCAGCGCGAACGGCTGCGCGGCGCTGCCGGCTGGCGCGACCAGCACCAGCTGGTTGCCCAGCAGGTTGCGCCGCGATCCGGCGTCGATCAGCCCGCGCTCGTCCAGCCAGTTCATCCAATCCAGGTCGGCGGAGACGAACACGTCAGCCGGCGCGCGCTGGGCGATCTGGCGCGCCAATGCCGAACTGGCCGCGTACGACACCCGCACCGGCTGGCCGGTCTCGCGCGTGTACTGGGTGGCGGCGGCATCGAGCGATTCCTTGAGGCTGGCGGCCGCGAACACCGTCAGCGGCGTCTGCGCGGACGTGGGCACGGCCGCGAACAGGAGCAAGGCCGGCAGCAGCCAGGCGCGGAGATGACGGGAGAAGGAGGGGAGCATCGCAAGGGGTCCGGTTCGGGATCAGGGGGCGGCGACCACGACGATGTGCTCGACCTGGCGCACGCTGCGTGCCGCGCGCGTGTCGCCGGCGACCACCAGCCGCAGCGGACCTTGCGTCGCCTCCAGCGGCCGGTCATCACAGCGGTCGGCCAGCAGGACCATGCGGCCACCGAGCGTCGGGTCAAGCTCGGCCAGCGAGAACAGCGCACGGTAGCCGTCGCGTGCGCTCACCAGTACGTAGCGCGTCAGGTCTCCGCCACGCAACGGTGTGACCGGCATCGCGCCGCTGGCCTGCAGCATCGCAGCCAGCGACACGCCCTCGCAGCGGCGCGCGGTGCCGTGGTCGTCGAACGTGAGGTCGTGGCGTTGCAGCGTCGCACGCGCCGCCTCATCGAGCGAGACCACCTGCGGCGAGGCGACGGCCGCGGGCGGGGACGCCCGTCCGGCCGCTGCATCCGTGGCCATGTCCTGGGCGCCGGCGCACAGCGGCAGCGTCAGCAGCAAGGCCGGCAGCAGGTGGCAGAGCAGGGGCATCATCGGGTCCATTCGTTATGTTCGAACGAGAATAACGAGGGTGCGGTGGTCGGTAAAGCATGGCCTTGGCGCCTGGCTACAACGTGTCGATCGGTAGCTTGAGATAGCGCACGCCGTTGGCTTCGGGCTCAGGCAGGGCCCCCGCGCGCAGATTGGTCTGCACCGCCGGCAGCAGCAGCGCGGGCATCGCCAGGGTCGCGTCGCGCGCGGTGCGCATCGCCACGAACGTCGCCTCGTCGATACCGTCACGCACGTGGATGTTCTCGCGTCGCTGGCAGCCGATCGTCGTCTCGCACGCCACCGGGCGACCGCCCGGTCCGTAGTCGTGGCAGACGAACACGCGGGTGGTGTCGGGGAGGGCGAACAGCCGTTGGATCGAACGATACAGCATCGCCGCGTCGCCACCGGGAAAATCGCACCGTGCGGTGCCGCCGTCGGGCATGAACAGCGAGTCGCCGGTGAACAGCGCGTCGCCGATCAGATAGGCATTGCTGTCGCTAGTGTGTCCGGGCACCGGGATGACCTGCGCTGCCACCTCGCCGATCGCGAACGCAGCATCGGGTGCGAACAACTGGTCGAACTGCGACCCGTCCACTGGAAAATGCTCGCCGAGATTGAAGATCGGACGGAAGGCCTTCTGCACTGTGCGGATACCCTCGCCGATCGCCAGGCGCGCGCCGGGCAGTTGTCGGCGCAGCCAATCGCCCGCCGAGAGATGATCGGCATGGGCATGGGTTTCCAGGATCCACCGCACATCGAGGTCGCGGCTGCGCACGTGGTCGAGCAGGTGGGCGGCCGACACCGTGTCCGTCCTCGCCGAGGCGGCGTCGAAGTCGAGTACCGGATCGATGATCGCGGCCGCACGCGATGCCGGATCGCGGACGACGTAGCTCCACGTGCTGCTGCCGACGTGGAAGAACGGGGTGACCTCGGGCGGCATGAACAGCTCCTGCGTGCGGGCCAGACCAGTGTAGGACCCCGCTGTGGCGAGAAGGTTCGCGCGCGATTCAGGGCGCCGCAGGCGCCAGCGCGGCATTGAGCAGCGTCCCCAGCCGTGCACCGGCGTCGCGCAGCTGCTGCTCGACAGTCGGCAGGTGGGCGCTCACATAGTCCTGGCCGAGCCGGCCGCGCGCGGGATATACGCCGGGTGCGACTGCGATGCGGCAGGCGGTTTCGGCCCAGTCCTGCGCGGGCGGTGGCAGAACGCGTGCAGCGGGGGCAGGCGGCGGCAGCGTCGTCAGGTGCGTCAGCCAGTCGGTATCGCGGCGCCCGGCGCTGTTGAGCATGCCGCTGTCCCAGAACGCGTGCAGGTTGGTGCCGCGTCCGCGGTGGTTGATCTGGTGGGTGTTGCCGCCCTTGTCGTGGGCGTAGGCGGCGTGCATCGGCTGGTGCGCATCACCGACAAAGTGCACGACGAATTTCAGCGCGGTGACGCGCTCTGCGCGCGGGCGCGTGGTATCGGCCAGGATCGCGGTCTGGGCGACGATCGCCTCGACCACGCAATCACCGTTTGGGCAGTCGCGTGTCGCCTGGTAGCGGCAGGCCCCCTCGCCGATGTTGACGTAATGCCATTTCGCCGAGCGGCGGCCCAGGGCCGGGTCGTGCTCACGCAGGGCGTCGGCCCAGGAGGCAATGCCGCCCAGGGTCGGGTCGGGTTCGCCCGCGAGCAGCGCATCGACCTGCGCCCGCGCCTGCGGGGTGAGGTCGCGCTCGGCGAGCTGGGCGACCAGCCGGTGGCCGAGTTGGCCCCAGGCGAATGCGGACGGCGAGGCCGCCGCGAGGGCGAGCAGACAGGACGACAGAACGAAACGGCGCATCCGATCCATTGTATCGGATGCGCCGCCCGTCGAACTCGATGGATCAGAACTTCAGCACGTACGCCGCGCCGTAGACCAGCGGGTCGATGTTCGCGGTGCCGAGCTTGGCGCCGTCCAGGCGGACGTCGCTGTCGATGTCCATCCAGCGTGCGTCGACGCGGATCGCACCGTTGCCGACCTTGAAGTCGACGCCGACATGCGCGGCCAGGCCCCAGGAGTTGCTCAGCGCCAGACGCGAACCGGCCAGTGCGCCGCGGGCGTCTTCGTCGAAAAAGGTGGTGTAGTTGACGCCGACGCCGACCAGCGGCGAGACCGCGCCGGCGCTGTTGAAGTGATACTGCAGGCTCACCGTCGGCGGCAGGTGCTTGGTGCTGCCGACCTGGCCGAGGCCTTCAATGTTGATGTCGTGGCGGAACGGGGTGGCGGCCAACACTTCGACGCCGAGGTTGTCGCGCACGAAATACTCGACCGCGATTGTGGGACGGGTGCTGCTGCCGATCGACAGCGGCAGGGTGCCGTTGGCCAGCGCGCCGTTGTCGGACTTGGGATTGACGTTGTGGGCGCCGATCGCGACGGTCCATTCGCCGGCCGACTGGGCGGCGGCGGGGAGGGCGGGAACAGCGCAGGCGAGGGCGAGCAGGGCAATGGACAGCGGACGCATCGGGGCGGTCTCTTCGTGGGAACTGGCGCCAGTCTCTGCCGCTGGGCCGGTGTGCGCCTTGATCCCGATCAACGCCATCGCAAGCGTTCTGCGCTTGGGCCGCAGGGCCACGCGCGAACCGGGCTCGCGGTAGAATCGACGGTGCTATCTCCGATGCCGGCATCGCCGGCATGGCGTTCCTTCCCTTTCACATGCCGCACCCGCGCGGCTGCAGGAGTCCGGATTCATGGCGATCAAGGTAGGCATCAACGGCTTCGGCCGCATCGGCCGCAACGTGCTGCGCTCTGCGGTGCAGAATTTCGACGGCGAGATCGAGATCGTCGCGATCAACGATCTGCTCGAGCCCGACTACCTGGCCTACATGCTGCAGTACGACTCGGTGCATGGCCGGTTCCAGGGCGAGGTGTCGGTCGACGGCGACACGCTGGTCGTCAACGGCCGGAAGATCCGCCTGACCCAGGAGCGCGATCCGGCGAACCTGAAGTGGGACGCGGTCGGGGCCGAGGTCGTGATCGAATCGACCGGCCTGTTCCTGACCAAGGACACCGCGCAGAAGCACATCGATGCCGGCGCCAAGAAGGTGATCCTGTCGGCGCCGTCGAAGGACGACACGCCGATGTTCGTCTACGGCGTCAATCATGAAAGCTACGCGGGTGAGGCGATCGTCTCCAACGCCTCGTGCACGACCAACTGTCTGGCGCCGCTGGCCAAGGTCATCCACGACAAGTGGGGCATCAAGCGCGGCCTGATGACCACTGTGCATGCAGCGACCGCGACCCAGAAGACCGTCGACGGCCCGTCCAACAAGGACTGGCGCGGCGGCCGCGGCATTCTGGAGAACATCATCCCGTCCTCGACCGGCGCGGCCAAGGCGGTCGGTGTGGTGATTCCCTCGCTCAACAAGAAGCTCACCGGCATGAGCTTCCGCGTGCCGACCTCGGACGTGTCGGTGGTCGACCTGACCGCCGAACTGGAGAAGCCGGCGAGCTACGATGAGATCAAGGCCGAGATCAAGGCGCAGAGCGAAGGCGCGCTCAAGGGCGTGCTGGGCTACACCGAGGACAAGGTCGTGGCGACCGATTTCCGCGGCGATGCGCGCACGTCGATCTTCGATGCTGAAGCCGGCATCGCACTCGACGCGACGTTCGTCAAGCTCGTGGCCTGGTACGACAACGAGTGGGGCTACTCCAACAAGTGCCTGGAGCTGGCCCGGGTGGTCGCCGGCAAGTAAGCCGCGCCGCACGCCCACGCGCGACCCGGAGCCCCGCCTTGCGCGGGGCTTCTCGTTTTCGCGTCCGGCCGGGTAAGGTGCGCCCAGACGCGCCGTCTGGCGCGGACGGATGGGCGCCATGGAAGCATTGCTCTTTCTGGGGGTCGCGCTGCTGGTCGCGGCGCCGATCATGTCGATCGTCGCGATCGTGACGGTCTTCAGCCTGCGTCGTCGGGTGGCCGGGCTCGAATCACAGATTGAGGCGCTGCAGGCCCGCGCGATCGCGGTGCCGGACGCGGCGGTCGATGCCGCCGCGCCAGAGGGGGATTGGCAGGACGGCGCGGTCGACGCCGCCTCTGGCCCCAGTGGCGATGACGGACCGATCACTGATCGCGACGCGCCGTCGTCATTGGCCGATCCCTGGCCTCCGCGGTCTGCCTCGGTGCCACCGCCGTTGCCGCCGGCGCCGCCGCGCGCGGCCTGGCGCGATGCCGATCCCGCAGCCGCTGCGTCCGAGCCGACGGCTGGTCCCATGCCGCCCCCGGCCGGGCCAGATCCGTTGGCGCGCGCGGCGCGCTGGGTGCGCAGCTGGTTCACCACTGGCAACGTGCCGGTGAAGATCGGCATGCTGGTGCTGTTCGCCGGCGTCGCCGCACTGCTCAAGTACGCCAGCGACCAGGGCTACCTGTCGGTGCCGGTGGAGCTGCGGCTGGCCGCGGTCGCGGCCGCGGCGATCGGCGGCCTGGCGTTCGGCTGGCACCGCCGCGACAGCCACCGCACGTTCGCATTGAGCCTGCAGGGCGGGATGATCGGCATCCTGCTGCTGGTCGTGTTCGCCGCCTACAAGCAGTTTGGCATGCTGCCCGGCGGCATCGCGTTCGCCGCCAGCGTGGCGCTGGTCGCCGGCGCCGGCGTGCTGGCAGTGCTGCAGAACGCCCGCGCGCTGGCGGTGTTCGCGGTGCTGGCCGGGTTTCTCGCACCGATCTGGCTGTCGAGCGGCGGGGGCAGCCATGTCGCGCTGTTCGCGTATTACGCAGTGCTCAATGCCGCGATCCTGGGAATCGCTTGGTTCCGGGCATGGCGGGTGCTCAACCTGCTGGGCTTCGCCTTCACCTTCGGCATCGGCACGCTCTGGGGCGTGCTGCGCTACAGCCCCGGCGATTTCGCCACGACCCAGCCGTTCCTGGCGCTGTTCTTCGCGTTCTACCTGGCGATCCCGCTGCTCTACGCGCGGCGTCGGCCGCCGTCGCGGCGCGATATCGTCGACGGCTGCCTGGTGTTCGGCACGCCGTTGGTCGCGTTCTCGCTGCAGGCCGGCCTGTTGCAGGGGCGCACGTTCGCGCTCGCGCTGTGCGCGCTGGGCGTGGCCGCGATCTACGCCGCGCTGGCCTGGGCACTGCTGCGCCGCAGCCGCGAAGCGGTACTCGGCCAGGCCTATGCGCTGCTCGCGGTCGGTTTCGCCACGCTGGCCGTGCCGCTGGCGCTGTCGGCCCGCGCGACCGCCTGCGTGTTCGCGCTCGAAGGCGCCGGGCTGGTCTGGCTGGGCCTGCGCCAGCGCCGCCTGCTGCCGCAGCTGTCCGGCGTGGGCCTGCAGCTGGCCGCAGCGGTGGCCTATGCGCTCGGGATCACCGCCTGGCCGCGCCCGGTAGCTCCGATGTTCGCCAACGGCGGTTTCGTCGGCGCGCTGCTGATCGCGCTGTCGGGCCTGGCGATCGCGGCCGCCTATCGACAGGCCGGGCGCGTGCCGGTCGCCCGCATCGCCTATGTCTGGGCGCTGGCCTGGTGGCTGGGCGCCTGGATCCAGGAGCTCGGACGTGCCGTGCCGTCGGCCTCGCTGCCCGATGCCCTGCTGGTGCTGGCGGTGGTCACCGGCTGGCTCGCGGCCGAGGTCCATCACCGCCGACCCGACCCGGCGCTCGGCGCGACGCTGTTCGCCGCGTTGCTGGTCGCCGCGCCGTTGGCGTTCTGGCAGATGCAGACGCATGTGCAGCCGTTCGCCGGCTACGGCGCACCGGCCTGGGCGGTGTTCGCCGCACTCGGTTTCCGCGGCCTGGTGTGCCTGCGCGCGGGCGAGGACCGCCTGGCGCGCGCTGCGCAGCTGCTGTGGTGGCTGCTGTGGCCGCTGGTGCTGTCGCTGCTGCTGGGGCATGTCGCCCGCGTGGCCGGGCTGGCCGGCGGCTGGTTCGCGGTCGCCATCGCCTTGCCGTGGCTGGTCGTCTCGGCGCTGTCGTTGTGGCGCTGGCCGTGGCTGGCGCAGCCGCTGGGCGAGCGGTTCGATCCCACACGCACGCCGTTGCGCGGCGCGTTGCTGGGCGTGCTCGCGTTGTGGTGGTTGGTCGCGCTGGGCAACCCCGGCGACAGTGCACCGCTGCCGTGGATCGCGCTGCTCAACCCGCTCGATCTCGCTCAACTCGGCGTGGTGCTGCTGCTTGCCCGCTGGCTGTGGTCGCCGGACGGCACCGCGCCGCAGGGCGCGCCGCGCGTCCCGGTGCTGTCGCTGTTGGCCTTCGTGCTGGTCACCGTGATCACCTTGCGTGCGGCGCATCACTGGGGCGGTGCGCCGTGGAATGCACGCCTGGCGGGCAGCAGCCTGGCCCAGACCAGCCTCACGGTGGTCTGGAGCATTCTCGGCGTGCTGGGCTGGATCATCGGCTCGCGCCGCGGCCAGCGCGCGCTGTGGCTTGCCGGCGCGGTGCTGATGGCGGTGGTGCTGGCCAAGCTGGTGCTGGTCGATCGCGGCCACCTCGGCAACCTGTGGGGCATCGGCTCGTTCATCGCCTACGGCCTGCTGTGCACGGTCGTGGGCTTCTTCGCGCCGGCACCGCCGCGCGCCGTCGTTCCCCGCGAGGAGGCGCCTGCATGATCCGATTCCGTCCCGCCATCGCCGTCTGCCTGCTCGGCGCATCCGCAGTCGCCGCTGCGCAAGCGGACTTCGCCGCGCAGTGGCCGCTGACGCTCGAGGACCCGTCGGCGAGCGCGTACCGCGTCACGCTCACGCCCGAGATCTACGCCCAGGTCTGGTCGCCGTCGCTGCGCGACGTGGTCGTGGTCGACGGCGACGGTCGCGCGGTGCCTGCAGCCTTCGTCGATGCCGCGATGGCGCCGGCGACGCCGACACAGCGCGAACTGCCGTGGTTTCCGCTGCCCGCCGACGCCGGCCGCCGTGACGGCGACATCGCCGCGATCAGCGAGATCGCCGCCGACGGCAGCCTGCGGCGCGTGCAGTTGCGGACATCGGGCGGCGAGGCCGCCGGCGCGTTCCTGGTCGATGCCAGTGCGGTCGAGGGGCCGGTGGCCGCGCTCGCGCTGCGCTGGGACGAGGCGCAGCCGCCGTTCGAGCAGGCCTACCGGATCGAGGCGTCCGACGATCTGCGCCAATGGCGCAACGTGCACGATGAGGCGCGTGTGCTCGACCTGCGGCGCGATGCGCAGCGGCTGGTCGAGCGGCGCATCGCGCTGCCCACGCCGGTCCATGCGCGCTACTTGCGACTGACGCCGGTGGGTGCGGCCGCGGCGCCGCTCCGGTTGCAGGCGGTCGAGGCCGAGCTGGCGCCGGTGCAGGCGCCGGTGGCCTGGCACTGGGATCTGCCGGTGCCGCAGGTCGCCGACGACCGCGGCGCGCTCGTCTATCTCAGCGACGGTCGCTTCCCGGTCGAGCGGATCGAGATCGCGCTCGCCGGCAACGGCACCGGACGCTGGACGCTCGAGCGACGCGATGCCGACGATGCGCCCTGGCGCACGGTGGCTGCCGATCATGTGGTGTTCCAGGCCGGCAGCGGCGCGGACCTGCGGCGGTCGCCGCCGTTGGCGCTGTCGGCGCCTGTCCGCGATCGCCAATGGCGGCTGACACCGGCCACTGCGGCGCCCGGCGCACCGCCTGCGCTGCGTCTGGGCTACCGGCCCGAGACGCTGGTGTTCGTCGCCGAGGGCCGTGCGCCCTATGCGTTGCAGGCCGGCAGCGCGCGCGCGGCGCGCACCGACGCGCCGGTCGCGCCGCTGCTCGCTGCGCTGCGCGCCCAGCACGGGTCCGACTGGCGCCCGGCGGATGCGGTGCCCGGTGCGATGAAGGTGCTGGCCGGCGAGGCGGCGCTGCGGCCGGCGGCCCCCACGCGCGACTGGAAGACCTGGATGCTGTGGGGGGTACTGCTGCTCGGCGTGCTCGTCGTGGGTGGCTTCGCGCTGAGCCTGCTGCGCGGACGCAAGGCCGCCTGAGGTCGCCGCGCCGGGTTTGCCTGTCCACGACGGCTGCGCCGACAATGCCGGGTCGTGTGCCATCCGCGTGCAGGTGCCGGTATGCCGCAGGTGCCGTGCGAGCTGCCCGGCGCGCGCGCCAATTTCCCCTTTCAGCGAGTGCAGATCCAATGACCATCGTTCGCATGACCGACCTCGACCTTTCCGGCAAGCGTGTGCTGATCCGGCAGGGCGAGCCGGTCTGAGCGGACTGCCTTTCCGGCAGTCCGCGCGGCGAGCGCCCGGCCACGGATGGCCGGGCAGGTGCATCCGAAGCCGTCATGCGGCGCCATGGACGGCATGGCGCGACCCTCCTTCTCCTTCTCAAGTGAGTCCAGTCCCAATGACCATCGTTCGCATGACCGACCTCGACCTTTCCGGCAAGCGTGTGCTGATCCGGCAGGGCGAGCCGGTCTGAGCGGACTGCCTTTCCGGCAGTCCGCGCGGCGAGCGCCCGGCCAAGGATGGCCGGGCAGGTGCATCCGAAGCCGTCATGCGGCGCCATGGACGGCATGGCGCGACCCTCTTTCTCCTTCTCAAGTGAGTCCAGTCCCAATGACCATCGTTCGCATGACCGACCTCGACCTTTCCGGCAAGCGTGTGCTGATCCGGCAGGACCTCAACGTCCCCGTCGATGGCGGCAAGGTCACGTCCGATCAGCGCATCCTCGCCTCACTGCCCACGCTGCGTCAGGCCCTGGCACAGAACGCGGCGGTGATGGTGACCTCGCATCTGGGCCGGCCGAAGGAGGGCAGCTGGAGCGAGGCCGATTCGTTGGCGCCGGTCGCCGCGCGCCTGTCCGAGCTGCTCGGCATCGAGGTGCCGCTGGTGCGCGACTGGGTCGACGGCGTCGAGGTCGCGCCCGGGCAACTGGTGCTGCTGGAGAACTGCCGCATGAACGTCGGCGAGAAGGCCGACGACGAGGCGCTGGCACGCAAGTACGCAGCGCTCGCCGATGTCTTCGTCATGGACGCGTTCGGCACCGCGCATCGCGCCCAGGCCTCCACCCACGGCGTGATCCGCTTCGCACCGCAGGCCGCTGGCGGCCCGCTGCTGATGGCCGAACTCGACGCGTTGGCCAAGGCGCTCGACGCGCCGGCGCGCCCATTGCTGGCGATCGTGGCCGGCAGCAAGGTCTCCACCAAACTCGAATTGCTGTCGTCGCTG
Organism: Luteimonas sp. S4-F44; assembly: GCF_022637415.1. NCBI lineage: Bacteria > Pseudomonadati > Pseudomonadota > Gammaproteobacteria > Lysobacterales > Lysobacteraceae > Luteimonas > Luteimonas sp. S4-F44. Next base: position 2,729,988 of record NZ_CP093340.1, on the reverse strand, counting down.
GTGGGCAAGGTGGACCAGTTGATCGTCGGCGGCGGCATCGCCAACACCTTCATCGCCGCGCTCGGACACGGCGTGGGCAAGTCGCTGGTCGAGACCGATCTGATCGAGACCGCGAAGCAGATCATGGCCGATGCCAAGTCACGCGGCGCCGAGATTCCGGTGCCCACCGATGTCGTGGTGGCGCCCGCCTTCGCGGCCGATGCACCGGCGACGGTCAAGGCCGTGGACGCGGTGGAGGCCGGCGACATGATTCTCGACATCGGCCCGGACACCGCGAAGCGCTATGCGGCGATGATCGCCGACGCCGGCACCGTGGTCTGGAATGGCCCGGTCGGCGTGTTCGAGTTCGACGCGTTCGGTCACGGCACCGAAGCGCTGGCGCGCGCGATCGCCTCCTCGAAGGCGTTCTCGATCGCCGGTGGCGGTGACACGCTGGCGGCGGTCGACAAGTACGGCATCGCCGACGACGTGTCCTATATCTCGACCGGCGGCGGTGCGTTCCTGGAGTTCCTCGAAGGCAAGACGCTGCCGGCGGTCGCGGCGCTGGAGGCGCGCGGGGCGTGAGCGGCGATGCGCTGTTCTTCGATCTCGATGGCACCTTGATCGATTCCGAACCCGGCATCCTGGGCGGTATCGCCCATGCGCTGCACACCCTGGGACATGCGTCGCTGCCGCGCGAGACGCTGTTGCCGTGGATTGGCCCGCCGCTGCGCGACAGCTTCGATGCCCTGTTCGGAGGGGATGCCGACCGGGTCGACCGCGCAATCTCGATCTATCGCGAACGCTACGACACGGTCGGCTGGCGCGAGCACAGCGTCTATCCCGGTGTGGCGGACGCGATCGAGACCCTGCGGGCAGGCGGCCGCACGCTGGCGGTGGTGACCTCGAAGAACGAGCGCTTCGCGCGCCGGATCGTCGAGGCGTTGCCGTTCGGCGATGCGTTCTCGACGATCGTCGGCGCCAGCGACGATGGCGTGCGCCGTTACAAGCGCGAGCTGATCGCCGAAGCGCTGTCGCGGCTGGCGCTCCCGGCCGCGCGCTGCACGATGATCGGCGACCGGCGCATGGACATGGAGGGCGCGCGCCAGCACCGGATGCGCGCGATCGGCGTGCTGTGGGGCTTCGGCTCGGCCGACGAATTGCGCCAGGCCGGCGCCGACCTCGTTGTCGACTCGCCGGCCGCGCTGGTCGCGGCGGTGGGCTGATCCTAGGAGGCCGCCATGCCGTTGCAAGCGTTTCCAAGTAAGCTCGCAGGCGGCATGCCGTTCCGGGATGCCTCGGGTGCGTTGCCCGCCAGCGCGCGCCTGACCATCGGTGGACACTAAGATCGCGGAATGACTGCCAACGAATTGCTTCCCGTCCCGGCGCATCGGCGCCGCACACGCATCCTCGCCACGCTCGGCCCTGCCACCGACGCGCCGGGCGTGCTCGACGCGCTGATCGCCGCCGGCGTCAACGCCGTCCGCCTCAACTTTTCGCATGGTGATCCGGCCTCGCAGAAGGTACGCGCTGAGGCCGTCCGCGCCGCGGCCGATCGCGCCGGTGTCGAGATCGGCATCCTGGCCGACCTGCCGGGTCCGAAGATCCGTATCGAGAAGTTCGTCGAAGGAAAGGTGACGCTGCGCGCGGGCGCGCGCTTCGACCTGGTCGCCGATCCGGACGCGCCCCTGGGCACGGTCGACGAGGTCGGCGTCAGCTATTTGGGCCTGCCCGGCGATGTGGCGGCAGGCGATGTGCTGCTGCTCGACGATGGCCTGATGCAGTTGCAGGTGACCGCCGTCGACGGCGTGCGCATCGTCACCACCGTGCTCAACGATGGCGTGCTGTCCAACCGCAAGGGACTCAACAAGCAGGGCGGCGGCCTGTCGCTCGGTGCGCTGACCGATCACGACCGCGCGCTGATCCAGGTCGCCGCCGAGATCGGTGTGGACTTCATCGCGGTCTCGTTCTGCCGCAATGCGGCCGACATGGAGGAGGCCCGTTCGATCGCGCGTGCGCACGGCAGCGATGCCGCGCTGGTGTCGAAGATCGAGCGCACCGAGGCGATCGAGAATCTCACCGAGATCATCGATGCCAGCGACGTGGTGATGGTCGCGCGTGGCGACCTGGGCGTGGAGATCGGCGATGCCGAGCTGCCGGGCCTGCAGAAGAAGATCATTCGCGAGTCGCTGGCGCGCAACAAGGTGGTGATCACCGCCACCCAGATGCTGCAGTCGATGGTCGAAAGCCCGATGCCCACGCGCGCCGAAGTGCTCGATGTCGCCAACTCGGTCATCGACGGCACCGACGCGGTGATGCTCTCGGCCGAGACCGCCGCCGGCGCGTACCCGGTGCGCGCGGTCGAGGCGATGGCGCGCGTCTGCGTCGGCGCCGAGCGCCAGTTCGCGCACGAGACCGATTTCGAGAAGGCGCAGCGCAACCTGGAACGCGCCGACCACGCGATCGCGATGGCGGCGATGTTCCTGTCCGAGCATGTCGGCGTCGGCGCGATCGTCGCGATGACCGAGTCGGGCGGCACGGCGCGCTATCTGTCGCGCTTCCGCGGCGGGGCCTCGATCTACGCGTTCTCCCGCCACGACGGCGCGCGCCGGCGCATGTCGCTGATGCGCGATGTGTTCCCGTTCAACTACGACAGCCGCGGCCAGACGCCGCGCGAAGCGGCGCGCGGCAGCATCCGGCTGCTGGTCGACGCCGGCCTGCTCGGGCCGGGCGAGCGCGTGGTGTTCACCAGCGGCGAGCACATGGAAACGCATGGCGCGACCAACACGCTGCGCCTGTTGCAGGTCGGCGCTGACGGCCGGGCCGAGGGGCTTGGCGAGCTGTAGCCGGCCCGCGCGCGGGGCCGGTCGTCATCGGCCCTCTCGCGTTGCCTGCACGGATCGCGGCGCTCTGTAAACGTTTTCCCCGACGTTGCGCGCGATTTCCGCGCGCGGCGGCGCTGCGCGCTGGACGCTCACTCAAGGGCGGCGGGCTATAATGGGCGCCTTCCCCCGCCGATGGACGTCACCGCCACATGAGCATCGAACAGCTTGCAGACATCGCCCAGGCCATGGTCGCCCCGGGCAAGGGCATCATCGCGATCGACGAGTCCACCTCCACCATCGCCAAGCGGTTCGAGGGCGTGGGCATCCCGAATAACGAGGAAAACCGTCGCGCCTACCGCGAGCTGCTGCTGACCACGCCCAAGCTGTCGGACCACATCAGCGGCGCGATCCTGTTCGACGAAACCATCCGCCAGTCGACCAAGGATGGCGTGCCGTTCGCCAAGTACATGAGCGATCACGGCATGATCCCGGGCATTAAGGTCGACAAGGGCACGCACGCGCTCGCCGGCTTCCCGGGCGAGCTCGTCACCGAGGGTCTGGACGGCCTGCGCGCGCGTCTGGAGGAGTACTACAAGCTCGGCGCCCGCTTCGCCAAGTGGCGCGCGGTGATCAACATTGGCGAGGACATCCCGTCGGGCACCTGCATCGAGGCCAACGCCCATGCGCTCGCGCGCTACGCCGCGCTGTGCCAGGAGCAGGGCCTGGTGCCGATGGTCGAGCCGGAAGTGCTGATGGACGGCAGCCACGACATCGAGACCTGCTACGAGGTCACCGAGGTCACGCTGCGCGCACTGTTCGACGCGCTGTACAACCAGAACGTCATGCTCGAGGGCACGATCCTCAAGGCCTCGATGGTGCTGCCGGGCAAGGACAGCGGCGAGACCGCCGAGGTCGACGAGGTCGCCGAGGCCACGCTGATGTGCCTGAAGTCGGCGGTGCCGGCGATCCTGCCGGGCATCGTGTTCCTGTCGGGTGGACAGAGCGACGAGCAGTCGACCGCGCATCTGGATGCGATGAACCGCCTCGGGCCGAACCCGTGGCCGCTGTCGTTCTCCTATGGCCGTGCGATGCAGCAGGCCGCGCTCAAGCTGTGGTCGCAGGACCTGGCCAACAACGTCGCCAAGGCCCAGGAGACGGTGTTCGCCCGCGCCCGCGACAACGGCCTGGCCGCGCAGGGCAAGTGGAAGAAGGGCTGAGCCTCATCCCCGTTCGCCCCTCGAAACGCCGGCCTTGCGCCGGCGTTTCGCGTAGTGGGCCCGCCCCCGTTTGTCCGCTCGCAAAACCAGGACCCAGAACCGGGGTCAGAGTGGGACTTCGGTCCCCCGTACGAGGATGAAGGACTACAAACGCCGGAGCGGCCGCTCAGGCCGCGAGCGCCGCGATGTAGCGCGCCAGCATCGGGGGGTCGTGGCAGCAGAACACCACGTCCAATGGGCCCTCGGCCAGGCAACCGCGCACCTGCGTGACGGCGATCGCGACCGCGGCGTCGGGCGGATACCCGTAGACGCCGCAGCTGATCGCCGGAAACGCGATCGACGTCAGTCCATGCGCCCGCGCCAGCGCAAGCGCGTTGCGGTAACAGGCGGCGAGCAGCGCCGGCTCGCCGTGTTGGCCGCCCTGCCAGATAGGGCCGACCGTGTGGATCACATGGCGCGCCGGCAACGCGAAGCCGGGTGTGATCCGGGCTTCGCCGGCCGGGCAATGCACGCCTGGCCGCGATTCGGGCAGGGCGCGGCAGGCGCGCAGCAGGTCCTGCCCGGCCGCCCGGTGGATCGCGCCGTCGACGCCACCGCCGCCGAGTAAAGAGGGGTTGGCAGCGTTGACGATGGCATCGACGTCGCAGCGGGTGATGTCGGCATGCAGGGCGCGGAGGCGGTCCATCGACGCAGCATATCGGCGGCGGGTGGATCGTGGCATCACGCCGTCTGCGCGATGCTGGCGGCCGGTCTTGTCCCGAGAGTGACTTTTCAATGAGCGATCGCGCGCCGCTGCACGTCCCGTCCCCCGTCCACGACCTGATGCGCCGCGGGCGCACGCTTGAGGCGATCAAGGTCCTGCGCGATGCCAATCCGGGGCTGTCGCTGCGGGCCGCGAAGGACACGGTCGAGGCCCTCGACGGGCGCGACGACCCGTACCGCCCGTCATCCCAGGCGCGACCTGTGGGCGAGGCGACGCTGCCCACCGAGGTCGCGGCGCGGATCGCGACGGGCAATACCGAGGACGCGGCGCGGCGCCTGCGCGAGCTCGATCCGGCGCTCGACGATGAGGCCGCGCGGCAGACCGTGTCCCGACACGCCTCGCCGCTGCTGCGCGAGGCGCGCCAGGAGACGGTCGTCGTCGGCGACAGCGGCCGGTATGGCTGGCTGCTCTGGGTGGCGTTGCTGCTGGCGCTCGGCGCCGGCCTGGCGCTGTTGATGGGGCAGGGCTAGCGCCGAGCGGCCGTCACGGCAGGCCCGCCAGCCAGTCGTCGTCCGAGCCTTCGTTGACGTCGGCGAACAGCGGCGTGGAGAAGTAGCGCTCGCCGGTGTCGGGCAGCATCGTCAGGATCACCTCGCCGTCGCTGGCGGTTTTGGCAACCTCAAGCGCGGCGGCGGCCGTGGCGCCGGCCGAGATCCCGACGAAGATGCCTTCTTCGGCCGCAAGCCGGCGCGCGGTCTCGATCGCCAGCCCGTCGTCGATCGACAGCACCTGCGCGGCGATGTCGCGGTTGAGCACTTCGGGCACGAAGTCGGGCGTCCAGCCCTGGATCTTGTGCGGCGCCCAGTCCTTGCCCTGCAGCATGGCCGCCCCAGCGGGCTCGGCCGCGGTGACCTTGACCTCGGGGCGGGCGACTTTGAGGACCTCGCCCACGCCGGTCAGCGTGCCGCCGGTGCCCCAGCCAGTGACGAAGTGGTCGAGTCTGCGGCCGGCGAAGTCGCGCAGGATCTCGGCCGCGGTGGTGTTGCGGTGGTAGGCGGGATTGGCGGGGTTGGCGAACTGGCTGGCGAGGAACCAACCGTGTTGCTCGGCCAGCTCCCGCGCCTTGCGCACCATCCCCGAGCCGCGCTCGGCGGCCGGGGTCAGGATCACCTTGGCGCCGTAAGCCCGCATCAGCTTGCGACGTTCGATCGAGAACGTCTCGACCATCGTGGCGACGAATTTGTAGCCGCGCGCGGCCGCGACCATCGCCAGGGCGACGCCGGTATTGCCGGAGGTGGCCTCGACGATCGTGTCGCCGGGCTTGAGCAGGCCGCGGCGCTCGGCATCGAGCACGATGGCCAGCGCCAGACGGTCCTTGACCGAGCCGCCGGGATTGAAGGATTCGACCTTGGCGTAGAGTGCGACATGGGGTGGCGCCAGCCTGTTCAGCCGGACGATGGGCGTGTTGCCGATGGTGTCGAGGATGCTGTCGTACAGGGCCATGAGGAACTCGCGGGGGCAGGCGCGGTGCGCGGTCGTTCCAGACTGCGACAAAACGCGCCGGCGGACCATGCGTTGACATGGAACGCTGTTTTTTCGACACCATCCGATGGCACAGTCGGCGTCACGAGCCAGCGGGTACACTCCGGCGCTTTCACCGTCTCAGGGTCTTCCCTTGTCCGAGCAAGCCCCAGGCCGCCGCGGCACCGTGTCGTGCGCGTTCGTCGCCCTCCTCGCATCGATGCTCGCAGCCTGCGGCAGTCCGGATAATGCGGCCCGCCCGGAGGCCGGTGCTGCGGTACCGGTGACCACGACGGTCGCCGCGCTGCGCGACTGGAACGACACCGTCGCGGCGCTGGGCACGGTCAAGGCGCGCGAGTCGATCATGCTGACCGCGAAGGTCAGCGAAACGGTGCAGCGGGTGCATTTCGACAGTGGCGACGACGTCGATGCCGGCATGGTGCTGGTCACGCTGACCGGCAGCCAGCAGCAGGCGGCGCTCGAGGCAGCCGAGGCGGCGGCGCTCGAGGCCGAGCAGCAGTTCCGACGCGGTGCGGGCCTGGTGGATCAGCAGTTGATCGCACGTGCCTCGCTCGACACCCTGCGGGCGACCCGCGACGCCGCCCTTGCGAATGTGGCCGAGATGCGGGCCAATGTCGGCGACCGCACCATCCGCGCGCCGTTCGCCGGGGTGCTGGGTATTCGTCAGGTCAGCCCGGGTGCGCTGGTCACGCCCGGCACCCCGATCGCGACGCTCGACGATGTCTCGACCGTCTATGTCGATTTCCCCGTGCCCGAGACCCGGCTGGCGGCGATCGCGCCGGGGCAGCGCGTGTTCGGACGCAGCGCGGCGTATCCGGCCGACGAGTTCGAGGGTGTGGTGCAGACGATCGACGCGCGCGTGGATGCCAATACTCGCGCAGTCACCGTGCGCGGCGCGTTTGGGAATCCCGACCGCCGGCTGCGTCCGGGCATGCTGATCCAGGTGCGCCTGCAGCAGCGCACCCGCCAGGCGCTGATGGTGCCGGAGATCGCGGTGATCCAGGTCGGTCGCGACACCTTCGTTTACCGTGTGCGCGAGGACGAGACGGTCGAGCAGGCGCCGGTCGAGATCGGCGTGCGCCAGGATGGCCTGGCCGAACTGGTCGAGGGCCTGGCGCCGGGCGAGCGCATCGTGCTCGACGGCACGGGCAAACTGCGGCCTGGCATGAAGATCGTCGAAGGCACGGTGCAGGAGGCCAAGGCGCAATCGGCCGAGGACGCCGATGCCGCCGGAGACGAGGTGCGATGAAACTGTCGGATGTCTCGATCCGTCGGCCGGTGTTCGCGGCGGTGATCAGTTTGTTGCTGGTGGCACTGGGCATCATGGCGTTCACCCGGCTGACGCTGCGTGAGTTGCCCAATATCGACCCGCCGATCGTCTCGGTCGACGTCAGCTATCCCGGCGCTTCGGCGGCCGTGGTCGAGACCCGCATCACGCAGATTCTCGAAGACGCGCTGTCGGGCATCGAGGGCATTCGCACGATCGAGTCGCGCAGCCGCAACGGCCGCGCCGACGTCACCATCGAATTCAACCTGACCCGCGACATCGAGGCCGCCGCCAACGACGTGCGCGATGCGATCAGCCGGGTCATGGACCGCATGCCGATCGAGGCCGACCCGCCGGAGATTTCCAAGGTCGAGGCCGATGCCGACGCGATCGTCTGGCTGAACCTGCGTTCGAGCACGATGAATACGCTCGAGCTGACCGACTACACCGACCGCTACATTCTCGACCGGCTGTCCTCGCTCGACGGCGTGGCGCGCGTACTGCTCAGCGGCGGCCATCGCTATGCGATGCGGATCTGGCTCGACCGCGACGAGATGGCCGCGCGCAGCATCACCGCTGCCGATGTCGAGAATGCGCTGCGCACCGAGAACGTCGAGTTGCCGGCCGGCCGGATCGAGTCGCGGACCCGCGACTTCACCCTGCGCGTGGAGCGCGGCTTCCGCGAGCCGTCGCAGTTCGCGCAAATTCCGGTACGCCGCGGTAGCGATGGCTATGTCGTGCGCCTGGGCGATGTGGCGCAGATCGAACTGGGCTCGGCCGAGCGGCGCTCCTACATGCGCAGCAACTCGGTGCCCAACGTCGGCCTGGGCATCGTGCGCACCTCGACGGCCAACGCGCTCGACGTCGCGCGCGCCGCGCGGGCCGAGGCCGAGCGCATCCAGCAAACGCTGCCCGAGGGCACCGAGATTTTCGTCGCCTCCGACAACACCGTGTTCATCGATGCGGCGATCACCCGCGTCTACTGGACGCTGGGCGAGGCAATGGTGCTGGTGTTCCTGGTGATCTGGCTGTTTCTGGGCAGTCTGCGCGCGGCCCTGATCCCGGCGCTGACCGTGCCGGTGTGCCTGATCGCGGCGTTCATTGCGCTGTACGTGTTCGGTTTCTCGATCAACCTGCTGACGCTGCTGGCGCTGGTGTTGTGCATCGGCCTGGTCGTGGACGATGCGATCATCGTGCTGGAGAACGTACAGCGCCGTGCCGATCTCGGCGAGCCGCCGCTGGTGGCCGCGCGCCGCGGCACCGCGCAGGTCGCCTTCGCGGTGATCTCCACGACCGCGGTGCTGGTCGCGGTGTTCCTGCCGGTCGGCTTCATGGAGGGCAATTCGGGGCGGCTGTTCCGCGAACTGTCGGTTGCGCTGGCCGGCGCAGTCGCGCTGTCGGCGTTCATCGCGCTGACACTCACGCCGATGATGTGCTCCAAGCTGGTGCGGCCGCATACCAAGCAACGCGGCTTCAATGCGTGGATGAACCGGCAGCTGGCGCGGTTGGGCAGCGGCTATGGCCGTCGCGTGGACACGCTGGTGGCCTTGCCCGCCGGTCGCCTGCTGTTGCTGCTCGTGGCGGCGATCGCGATATGCATGGCCGCTGCGGTGCTGCTGTTTGCGCGCGTGCCCAGCGAGCTGTCGCCGGCCGAGGACCGCGGGCGGTTCTTCGTCGGCGTCGACGGCCCGGAGGGCGCGGGCTTCGACTACACGGTCGGTCAGATGCATCACGTCGAGGCGATCTTCGCGCCGCTGGTCGGCGACGACCAGCCGATCGCCCGCGCCAACTCCCGCGTGCCGCGCGGCTGGGGCGGCAGCGAGGACATGCACACCGGCCAGGTGATCGTGTTCCTGCAGGACTGGAAACACCGCAAGCAGAGCACCGTCGAGGTGGTCGAGGCGCTGCGCGCCGAGTTCGCCAAGCTGCCCGGTGTGCAGGTGCGCGCGAACGTGCCGGGCGGTCTGGTCGGCAGCCGCGGCCAGCGCTATCAGCTGGTGCTGGGCGGGCCGGATTACGCGGAGATCGCGCAATGGCGCGATCGCATGCTCGCGCGCATGCGCGAGAACCCCGGCATCCAGGATCCGGACTCCGACTACAAGGAAACGCGGCCGCAGATGCGTGTGGACATCGACCGCCAGCGCGCGGCCGATCTGGGCGTCTCGGTGCAGGAGATCGGGCGCACGCTCGAAACGATGATGGGCTCGCGCCAGGTCACCACTTTCGTCGACAATGGCGAGGAGTACGACGTGCTGCTGCAGGCTGGTCGCGAGCGGCGCATGAACCCGACCGACCTCGCCGACACCTATGTGCGGGGACGCGACGATGCGCTGGTGCCGCTGGCCAACCTGGTCACGCTCAGCGAGATCGCCGAGCCCGGCAGCTTCAACCGCTTCAACCGGTTGCGCGCGATCACCATCAGCGCCGGGCTCGCACCGGGTTACTCGATGGGCGAGGCGCTTGAGTGGACGCGCCAGGTGGCCGCGGAAGAATTGCCCGACTACGCGCAGATCGACTGGAAGGGCGAGAGCCGCGAGTTCCAGGAAGCGGGCGGTGCGGTGCTGCTGACCTTCGCGATGGCGTTGATGATCGTTTACCTGGTGCTGGCCGCGCAGTTCGAGAGCTTCATCCATCCGCTGGTGATCATGCTGACCGTGCCGCTGGCGGTGCTCGGCGCGCTGCTGGGCCTGTGGGCGACGGGGGGCACGCTCAACCTGTTCAGTCAGATCGGCATCGTCATGCTGATCGGCCTGGCGGCCAAGAATGGCATCTTGATCGTTGAGTTCGCCAACCAGTTGCGCGACGAGGGGCGCAACGTCCGCGAGGCGATCGCCGAGGCCTCGGCGGTGCGCCTGCGTCCGATTCTGATGACCTCGACCGCGACCATCGTCGGCGCGATCCCGCTGGTCGTGGCCGGTGGGCCCGGTTCGGCGAGCCGGGCGACGATCGGTATCGTGATCATCTTCGGTGTCGCGTTCTCGACCCTGCTGTCGCTGTTCGTGGTCCCGGCGTTCTACGCCCTGCTCGCGCCGTTCACTCGCTCGCCTGAAGCCCTGGCCCAGGAACTTGAGCGCCTGGAAGCCGAAACCCCCGCCGTCGGCGGCCACGCCTGATCCAAAACCGGGGTCAGCGTGCAATTCCGGGTGCAATCGGCCGCGCGAAATTGCACTCTGATCCCGGTTCTTGATTGGAGGCGGGGGATGCGTTGGGACGGCGTGCGGATCGAGGGGGACGGCGTCGTGCTGCGGCGCTGGCGTGATGGCGATCTCGAAGCGTTGCTGCGGCATGCCGATGATCCGCTGGTTGTGGGCGGGCTCAGCGATCGCTTTCCGCATCCCTATACGCGCGCCGACGGCGAGGCGTTCCTGGCCGGCAAGGTTGTCGACCTGTCGGGGCCGGTGCTGGCGATCGAGATCGACGGCGAGGCCTGCGGCAGCATCGATGCCCGGCAGGGGACAGGCGAGCGCGCGCATTCGGCTGAGCTCGGCTACTGGCTGGCGCGCGTGCATTGGAACCGCGGCATCATGCGCCGGGTGGTCGGGGTCTACGTGCCCTGGGTGATGGACGCGCTGGCGCTGACGCGGTTGCACGCCAACGTGCTCGATCTCAACCCGGCCTCGGCGCGGGTGCTCGTCTGCAGCGGTTTCGTGGAGGAGGGCCGATTGCGCGGCGCGATCCGCAAGGCCGATGGGCTGCACGATCTTCGGCTGTTCGGACTGCTGCGCGGCGGTCCGCCTGCGCCGGGCTGACCCCTGGCGCCGGAAGGCGCAATGTCCGCCGCTGCGACAGTGCGTCGCATTCGGACCCCTGATCGTGGAAAATCGATCCTTCGTGTGTCCGCGTCCCCCGTCCCCGTCCAGCCCGGAGCCAGATCGATGGATCAGTTGCTTACCGCCCTCAATGGTCTGATCTGGAGCAAGGCGCTGATCGCGCTGTGCCTGGGCGCCGGCCTGTGGTTCACGCTTCGTACCCGCTTCATGCAGGTGCGCGGCTTCATCGAGATGACCCGGCTCACGTTCACCGGCCAGAAGTCCGATGCCGGGGTGTCCTCGTTCCAGGCGCTGGCGATGTCGATGGCCGGACGCATCGGAATCGGCAATATCGCCGGCGTCGCCACCGCGATCGCGTTCGGCGGCCCGGGCGCGGTGTTCTGGATGTGGGTGATGGGCTTCCTCGGCGCCTCGACGTCGTACGTCGAGTGCACCCTGGCGCAGATCTACAAGGAAAAAGACGCCGAAGGTCGCTACCGCGGTGGTCCGGCCTACTACATCGAAAAGGCGATGGGCCTGAAGTGGTATGCGCTGGCGTTCGCGTTCGCGACGCTTTTGGCGGCAGGCCTGCTGATGCCGGGTGTGCAGGCCAATGCGATCGCCGACAGCATCGCCAACGTCTGCGCCGGCAGCACGGTCTGCGGCGACCTGTCCGGCCAGTGGATGGGCATGGAGGCACGCACCGCACTCAAAGCGGGCATCGGCATCGTCGTGGCGCTGATGCTGGCGGTCATCATCTTCGGCGGCGTCAAGCGCATCGCCGCGTTCGCCGAACTGGTGGTCCCGTTCATGGCGATCGCCTACATCCTCACCGCGGTCACGGTGATGGTCATCAACTACGATTTCGTGCCGACGATGTTCCGCATCATCTTCGAGAGCGCGTTCGGGGTGCACGCCGGGTTCGGCGCAATGCTCGGCTTGGCCGTCGAATGGGGCGTCAAGCGCGGTATCTATGCCAACGAGGCCGGTCAGGGCACCGGGCCGCATGCCGCTGCGGCGGCCGAGGTTTCGCATCCGGCCAAACAGGGCTATGTGCAGGCCTGGGCGATCTACTTCGACACGATGCTGGTCTGTACCTCGACCGCGTTCCTGATCCTGGCCACCGGCATGTACAACGTCGTCGGCCCCGAGGGCGCGATGCTGCACGAAGCGCTGCCGGGTGTGGAGGCCGGGTCGGGCTTCGCGCAGGCGGGCATCGAGTCGATCCTGCCCGGCTGGGGCGCGATCTTTGTCGCGGTGGCGCTGTTCTTCTTCGCGTTCACCACGATCATGGCCTATTACTACATGGCCGAGACCAATCTGACCTACCTCAACAATCACGTCGCGCGTCCGGGCCGGACGCTGCTGCTGCGTCTGGCGATCCTGGGCATGGTGATCTTCGGCGCAATCCGCAGCGCCGAAATGGCCTGGATGCTCGGCGACATCGGCGTGGGTCTGATGGCCTGGCTCAACATCGTCGCGATCCTGATCCTGCAGAAGCCGGCGCTGCAGGCGCTGCGCGACTACGAGCAGCAGAAGAAGCTGGGGCTCGATCCGGTCTTCGATCCCGACAAGCTGGGCATCCGCAACGCCGATTTCTGGCGCAAGGTGCCCTGACATGACGAAGTCCCCCTGGTCCGGTCGCGACCGCGACACGCCCCGCACGCCGGCGCCCGCGCCGGGTCGTGACAGTCCATGGGGGCGTGCACGCACGACGCCGCCGGCCGCCGCGTCGTCACGGCCGGCCCCTGCTGCGGCGTCTGCGGAGGACGCCGGGGAGGACCGTCGCGAAATGCGCCTGTATGGGCGCAATGCGATCGAGGCGGTATTCGCACGGCGACCCGAGGCGATCCGCAAGCTGTATCTGGCCGAGGCGCGCATCCCGCAGCTGCAGCCGATGCTCAAGTGGTGCGCGGCCAACCGGGTGGGCTACCGCGTCGTCGGCGAAGACGACCTGCGCAAACTCGCCGCAAGCACGCATCACGAGGGCATCGTCGCCGACGTGCTGCGCGAGGCGCCGCTGCCGCTCGGCGACTGGCTACAGGCGTTGCCCGAAGGCCCGGCCTGCGCGCTATGGCTCGATGGGGTCGGCAACCCGCACAACCTCGGCGCCATCCTGCGCTCGGCCGCGCACTTCGGCGTCGGTGCCGTGTTGCTGCCCCGGGACGCATCGCTCGCGCTGTCGGGCGCGGCCGCGCGTGTCGCCGAAGGTGGCGCGGAGGCCGTGCGCTTCGTCCGTCTGGGCCGCGACGACAACGCGCTGGCGCAACTGCGCAGCGCGGGCTTCAAGCTGGCCGCCACGGTCGTGCGCGGCGGCGAGGATCTGTTCGAGGCCGCGCTGCCGTCGCGGCTGGTCTACGTGCTCGGCGCCGAGGGCGAGGGCATGGACGCCGCACTCGCCGAGGCCTGCGACAGCAAGCTCGGCATCCCCGGCAGCGGCGCGGTCGAGAGCCTCAATGTCGCTTCGGCCACCGCCGTGCTGCTGGCGCAGTGGCGGCAGCAGCACCGCTGACCGCCACGCGCGCATGCGCGCCTGAGCGCGCGCTGCCTCAGTGCGCCGGCGTGGGGTCGGTCTTGGGCGCGCTGCCGAAGCTTTCGTCGGAGTCTGCGGCCAGCCACGCGAACACTGCATAGGCCGCGGTGTTCTGCGCGACCGCGTCGGGGTCGACCTTGTCGAACGTGTCGTCGGCGTTGTGGTGCAGATCGAAGTAGTCGGTGCCGTCCTGACCCAGCCAGCCCCAGGCGCCACCCTTGGCCGCCAGCGGCGAGATGTCCGGGCCCGGGCTGCCCTTGTCCTGCAGATAATCGATGCCGAGCGGACGCAGCACCTCGGCGATCGCGTCGCTGGTCGCGCGCTGTCCCGCTGGCGCGCTGGTGTTGAAGCCGTAGATGCGACCGGCGCCGAAGTCACTCTCCGCACCGATCACGTGCCGGGCGATCACATCGGCGCCGCCGTGCGCGTCGGCATAGGCGCGCGCGCCCAGCAGGCCCTGTTCCTCATTCGCGAACGCGACCACGCGCACGCTGCGCCGCGGACGCTGCGGCTGCTGCGCGATCAGATGCCCGGCGGCCATCGTGATGCCCACGCCCGAGGCATCGTCGACCGCGCCGGTGCCCAGGTCCCAGGAATCGAGATGGCCGGCGATCAGCACGATCTCGTCCGGGCGCTCGCGGCCGGTGAGTTCGGCGATGACGTTCTGCGAGGTGTACGTGCCGTTCCAACCGCAATCGAGCGCGAGGGCGACTTCGATCGGTCCCAGCCGCAGCAGGCGCGTCAGTTGGTCGGCGTCGGGCAGCGACAGCGCGGCCGCCGGGATCGGCGTCACGTCCTCGTCGAAGCGGGTGATACCGGTGTTCGCGACGCGATGCGGGCTGGTGCCGATCGAGCGCATCAGGTAGGCGGCCGCGCCCTTGCGCGCGGCGATCGACGGTCCGCGGCTGCGGATTGCGCCGGCCGCGCCGTAGCCGCTGCCGTCGCGCGAGCGCGCCATTGGGATGTCGACGAACACGATGCGCCCGCGCAGCGTCGCCGGGTCAGCGGCCTCGAGCGCGGCGAGGCTGTCGAAGCGCACGATCTGCGCCGAGACCTCGCCGCCCGGACTGCCGCCCAGTGCGGTGAGCACCAGCGGCTGGGCGTAGGGGCCGACGACCGCCGCGTGCTCGCTGCGCCGTTCCCACTTCGGAAAGGTGACCGGTTCGGTCCACACCCGGTCGTAGCCGAGCTCGGCGAATCGCGCCTTGGCCCACGCGACCGCGCGCGCATCGGCCTCGCTGCCCGGCAGGCGCGGGCCAATCTGCGTGGTCAGCGACTCGATCAACCGATACGCGGTGCCGTCCTGCAATGCGCGCTCGCGCAGTTGCGCTGCGGCATCCAGCGACGCCTGCGTCACCGGCGCCGCTTCGCGCGCGTGGCTCGTGCCGGGGACCAGCAGTGCGCCCGACAACAGGGCGAGGGCAAGGACGTTCAGAAGCGGGGCAGGGCGCATGCGCGGTCTCCGGCTGGAACAGGAACGGGTCGTGCGCATTGTCGCGCACGACCCGCTCGAAGCGATGTGCCGGAGGTCCCGGCGTGGAACGCCGATCAGACGATCGGCGCTTCGGGCTTGCGCAGGCCGTCGCGGATCTCGCGCAGCAACTTCACTTCCTCGCTGGGCTCGGCGGGCGTCTCCTCAGCCGGCGCTTCGGCCTGCTGGCGCTTGAGGCGGTTGATGAAGCGCACCGCGATGAAGATCGCGAATGCCACGAGGACGAACTGCACGATGGTGTTGACGACGTTGCCGATGCCCAGCACCAGTGCCGGGATCTCCTCGCCGGCGGCGTCCACCTGGGCCGCACGCAACGTGATCGCCCATCGGGAGAAATCGATGCCGCCGGTCAGCAGGCCGATGAACGGCATGATGAGGTTCTCGACGAGTGCGGTGACGATCTTGCCGAACGCTGCACCGATGACGACGCCGACCGCGAGATCGATGACGTTGCCGCGGACGGCGAATTCCCTGAACTCGGCGAGTATGCCCATGATGTCTCCTGCGCTGTAAGTGGAATGCGCGCAGGACTATAGCGGCGGCGAAGTGACCTTGCAGTGGAGCTCGAGCACGTCGTCGAGCCGGGCAACGCAGACATCGCCAGGATGCAGCGCGGCAACGCCGGACGGCGTGCCCATGAACACCAGGTCGCCGGCGCGCAGCGCGAACAGCTTGGACAGTTCGTGCAGGATCTCGGGCACATCCCAGATCAGCTGCGCGAGCGTCGACGATTGCCGCAGCGTCCCGTTGACGTCGAGCGACAACGTCCGCGGCGCCAGCGCGCCGATGACCGCCGCAGGCACCAGCTCGCCGACCGGCGCCGAAGCGTCGAACCCCTTGGCCACGTCCCAGGGCAGGCCCTTGGCCTTGGCGGCGGCCTGCAGGTCGCGACGGGTCAGGTCCAGGCCGACCGCGTAGCCGTAGACGAGTTCGGCGGCGCTGTCGACCGGCAGTTCGCCGGGCGGCGCGTCGCGGCCGATCGCCACGACCAGTTCGACCTCATGATGCAGTTCGCGCGTGGCGCTGGGGTAGGGCACCTCGCCAGAGGTCACGACTGCATCGGCGGGTTTGGCGAAGAACACCGGCGTGCCGCGCTCGGCCTTCGAGGCGGGCGCCTGAGCGCCCATCTCGCGGGCGTGGTCGGCGAAGTTGCGGCCCACGCAGTACACGCGCCGGACCGGGAAGCGGCCGCCACCTCGGACAGCCAAGCGGGTCGGCGCCGTAGCAGGCACCACGTCGTACGACGGATCGGTCATCGGCTCAGAGATCTGGATGCGGCCGCTGCTGCGCTCAGCGCAGCAGCGGCTGGTCGCGATTGCGCACGACGCGATACTCGGCCTCGACGATGCGGTCGTCGTGGGCCGGCGAGGCGTCGCCGCCGCGCACCAGCAAGCGGCGGGCCAGCCCGAACAGCAGCATTGCGGCGCCGACGAACAGGCCGGCCACCAGTAGCACCGCGAGCAGGGCGACGCCGACCAGGCCCAGCAACACCCGCAACGCCGGGTGCCGCGGCTTGCGCGGCGCGAACACCGCACGGACACCGGAGGCATCGAAACGGGCGTGGAGATCGCGGAAAAAGGCGTTCGACATGGCGGCTGCAATGCTCGTGACACAATGACCGGGTTGGCCGAGGGGTCCAGTATCGGTCGGTCGCCTCTCGGAGTTGTAATGCGTTCGTTAAATCCACGTGATGGCGCCACGCTGCTCGCGCTCGATGCGATCGCCGATGGCGGCTTCGCCGAGGCCGAAGGCGTCGTCGATGGTGAGCCCGAGTCGCTGGTGCTGCACCGCGATGGCGGCCGGGTGCGCGCCTGGCTCAACATCTGTCCGCACGCTGGCCGCCGACTCGACTGGGCGCCCGGTCAGTTCCTCGCTTCCAAGGACGGGCACCTCGTCTGTGCCGCGCACGGCGCGAGTTTCCGCACCGCCGATGGCGTCTGCGTCGCGGGGCCGTGCAAGGGCGAGGCGCTGCGCGCCGTGCCGGTGCAGGTGCGGGACGGGCACGTGCTGCTGGGATGAGCGCCGTGGGCGCCAATCGCGCCGGCCGTCAGTCGAACAGCAGGTTGACCATCAGCACCACGATCGCGGTGTACATCAACGAGATCGGCAGCCCGATCCGCCACAGTTGCTTGGCCGTGTAACCGGCCGGGCCGATGATCATCGACATCACCGGATTGGACTGGGTGACGAAGTTGTTGGAGGCCGACAGCGCGACGATCAGTGCGAAGGCGGTCGGGTTGCCGCCGGCGGCCAGCGCCAGGTTGATCGCCAGTGGGACTACGACGATCGTCGCGCCGACGTGGCTGATGACCATCGAGAATGCCGCGGTCAGCAGCGCGACCGCGATCTCCAGCAGCCAGACCGGCAGGCCGGTCGGCAGCCGCTCGATGCTGTGGCCGGCAACCCAGGCCGCCGCGCCGCTGGAGTCCATCGCCCAGCCCAACGGGATCAGGCAGGCCATGAGAAAGACGGTCTTCCAGTTGATCGCGCTGTAAGCCTCGTCCATCTTCAGCACGCCGAACACCAGCATGCCCGCCACGCCCGTCATCAGCGCCACGGAGGTGGGGATGCGCGAGGACAGCGCGATCAGCATCGTCACCGCGAAGATCGCCATCGCGATCTTGAACTTGTGCGGCCGCTGCTCGCCCTTGGGGTAGTCGGTCACGATCAGGAAATCGAGCGACTTGGCGGTGCGCGCCAGGTCCTGCCAGATGCTGTGCAGCACCAGCATGTCGCCAGCGCGCAGGGTCATCCTGCGCACATTCTCGCGCAGCACGGTCTTGTCGCGGTTGATCGCCAGCAAGCGGACCCCGTACTTCTTGCCCAGGCTCAGTTCGGCGGCCGATTTGCCGATGAACTTGGAGGTCGGTGGGATCACTGCCTCGGCGATGCCGGCGCGGCTGGGATTGAACAGGTCGCCGAAGTGCCGCAGTCGCGAGCTCATGCGCAGGAACTGGTTCTGCGCGAAGTCGGCGACCTGCTGTCGCGACCCCATTGCGCCGAGCACGCTGCCCACCCAGATGCGCGCATCGGCCGGCGGGGCAAGGCGCGATTCGTTCTCCGACTTGAGCGCCAGCAGCAGCGGCGCGTGGTGGATCGCCTCGGCCTCGGCGAACGTCATGCCCACCAGCGGGCTTTCGGCGGTCACCACGAGCTCGAAGACGTCGCCTTCGATGCCGTAGGCGCTGGCGAAGTAGCTCTGGGTCCGCGCCGGGGTCACCGGGCCGTCGCCGCCGTCGTTGAGTTCGCCGAGTTGCCGGTTGCCGAAGAAATGGAAGTAGGCCAGCCCGGCGATCAGCAGCGCCAGACCGATCGGCAGCGGCGCGAACATGTTCAGCGATTCCAGCGTCGCCGCGCCGGAGGGCATGTTGGCGTTGGCCGCGGTCAGCAGGTCGTTGAGCAGGATCAGCGGCGAGGTGCCGACCATCGTCAGCGCGCCGCCCATGACGATGGCCACGCAGACCGGCAGCAGGATCTGCGCCAGGCGCAGCCCCGAGCGCGAAGCCAATCGCGCGGCGACCGGCATGTACAGCGCCATCACCGACGGGTTCTGCATGACCGAGGAATTGAGACCGGCGGTGGCCGCGGTCAGCAGCAACAGGCGGTTCTCCATGCCCCGGGCCCGTCGCAGCAGCCAACCGGCGAGGCGGTTGAGCGCACCGGTGCGGTCCAGGCCCATGCCCAGGATCATCGTGGCGATGACGCTGATCACCGCGTTGGAGGAAAACCCGTTGAAGACGTCTTCGGGCGCCACCAGGCCGGTCAGGCCCAGCATCACCAGCACCACCAGGGCCACCAGGTCCGCGCGCACGCGCTGGAACAGGAACAGCACCATCGTCAGGCCCACCAGGCCCAGGACGATCTTCATGTCGGTGGTGAGCGCGAGTCCGGTATCCATCAGTGTGATGACGCTTTCCAATGCGACGGCCAGTGGCGGAAGCCGATGTGCTTCCGTGCCGGGGAGGCGCCCTGCGAGTCCCGATCACGCATCATGGATTACGGGTCCCGGTCGTAGAGCAGATCCCAGACCCCGTGGCCCAGCTTCAGACCGCGGCTCTCGAAATGCGTCTGCGGGCGCCACGGCGGTCGCGGCACATGGCCGCGCGGGCCGGCGCGGTTGCGCAGGCCGGGGGTGGCGTCGAGCACGTCCCACATCTGTTCGGCGTAGTCCTGCCAGTCGGTCGCCAGATGCAGGCGCCCGCCCGCGCGCAGCTTGGACACCAGCAGCGCGGCGAACGCGGGCTGCACCAGCCGGCGCTTGTTGTGGCGCTTCTTGTGCCAGGGATCGGGGAAGTAGATCCGGATCTCGTCGAGCGCGCCATCGGCGATCTCGTTGCGCAGCACCTCGACCGCGTCGTGGTGGTACACGCGGACATGGTCGCTGCCGTCCTCGGCCAGGCCATTGAGCACGCGCCCCACACCCGGCGCATGCACTTCGATGCCGATGTGGTCGCGTGCCGCATCCATTCGTGCCGAATGGCGCAGCGCTTCGCCGTTGCCGAAGCCGATCTCCAGAATCCGCAAGGCCTGCCGTCCGAACACGGCGTCGAGGTCGCGCGGCGTGCCGGCGTAGTCCAGGCCGAAACGTGGCCAGGCGTCGTCGAATGCGCGCTGCTGCGCCGGCGTGAACCGGCCCTGGCGCAATACGAAGCTGCGCACTTCGCGCCGGCCCTCGGTCACCGTGAACGGCTTGGGCGGCGCCTTGGCGCCTTCGCTGGAGAACGGGTCGGTCATCGCGCGGGCGTCAGCCGACCAGGCCGTCGACCGGCGACGATGCGCTGGCGAAGCGCTTGCGCGGGATGCGGCCGGCCAGGAACGCTTCGCGGCCGGCCTCGACTGCCTTGCGCATCGCCGAGGCCATCAGCACCGGATCGCGGGCGCCGGCGATCGCGGTGTTCATCAGCACGCCGTCGCAGCCCAGTTCCATCGCGATCGCGGCATCGGAGGCGGTGCCGACGCCGGCGTCGACGATGATCGGCACCTTCGCGTTCTCGACGATCTCCAGCAGGTTGTAGCGGTTCTGGATGCCCAGACCCGAGCCGATCGGCGCGGCCAGCGGCATCACCGCCACGCAGCCGATCTCCTCCAGGCGCTTGGCCAGGATCGGATCGTCGGAGGTGTAGACCATGACCTCGAAGCCATCGGCGACCAGCTGTTCGGCGGCCTTGAGCGTCTGCACCACGTCGGGGAACAGCGTGCGCTGGTCGCCCAGCACCTCGAGCTTGGTCAGGTTGTGGCCGTCAAGCAGTTCGCGGGCCAGCCGGCAGGTGCGCACGGCCTCATCGGCGGTGTAGCAGCCGGCGGTGTTGGGCAGGATCGTATAGCGGTCGGGCGGCAGCACATCGAGCAGGTTGGGCTCGCCAGGCGTCTGGCCAATGTTGGTACGACGGATCGCGACGGTGACGATCTGCGCGCCAGCGGCTTCGGTGGCGAGGCGGGTCTGCTCAAGATCCTCGAACTTGCCGGTGCCGGTCAGCAGGCGGGAACGGTAGGTCTTGCCGGCGACCACGAGGCCGGTGTCGCGCGAGGGGGAAGGAATGCTCATCCCGGGATTATCGCCCAAGCGGCGCGGGTGTGGCGGACGCGCCGGAGGCGCGTTTGCGTGCGGTTCTCAGGGAAGGCGTTCGCCCCCGCATCCGATGCCGGAGGGCATCGGATCAGCATCCAGACGCAAGAGGGGCTGTGGCGGCCGTCCCTGGCGTGGCGGTGCTGGCGCCGGGCTGTCCGGCCCGCACATCCGTGTGCGGGCGTTCGCGAATGCGTCCGAGCCGGAGGGCTCGGACAAGCGCTCATGGTGCTGGTGACAGCCCCGCTGCCATCCATGGCGTGGCGGTACAGGCGTCGGGGTGTCCTGCCCGCACATCCCTGTGCGGGCGTTCGCCCCCGCATCCGATGCCGGAGGGCATCGGATCAGCACGGGGGCTCACCCCCCTCCCAATGCATGGACGATTTCGACGTGGTCGCCGTCGGCCAGGACGTGCGCGTCGTGTCGACCGCGCGGGACGATCTCGCCGTTGACCTCCACCGCCACGCGGCGCCCGCCCAGTCCCTGGGCCTGCAGCAGGGCGGCGATCGTGCTGCCCGGATCGATCTCGGCGTCTTCGCCATTGAGTCGGATGTTCATGCCGCGATTGTCCCCGTTCGCGGCGCGCGGTGCACGTTGGCCGGGCCATGGGCATGACGCAGTGCGGCGTGCTGCGCGCAGCGTGTGGCGGGATCATCGCGGCAATGCGGTCCCGTACGGGGCCCGGTCGCCCACCGGCAGATAATCGCCGCCTTTTTCCAGGAGAGTCCCCATGTCATCGTCCAGGCCGATCCGTGCCGCCCTTGCCGTCGCGCTTGCCGCAGCGGCCGTTCCGGCGCTCGCCGCCGACACGTTTTCCCGCACCGTGTTTTTCGGCGACAGCCTGACCGATGCCGGCTACTTCCGGCCGGTGCTGGTGCGCGAGGTCGGGCCAGAGACCGCGATCCTGGGCCGATTCACCACCAATCCCGGCCTGACCTGGGCCGAGCATGTGGCCGATCGCTACGGCACCGATGCCAGTGCCAACGGCAACGGCCAGACCGGCGACAACTACGCGGTCGGCGGCGCCCGCGTCGCGATCGACACTGGCGGCGCCCTCGGTGCGACGCCTTCGCTGGCGACCCAGGTGCGCACCTACCTGTCGGCCAACGGCGGCCGCGCCGATGCCGACGCGCTGTATTCGGTCTGGGGCGGCGCCAACGATCTGTTCGCGGTGGCGGCCAATCCGGGCCAGGCGCAGCAGATCATCGGCGCGGCGGTGACCGCGCAGGTCGGCCTGGTCGGCGCGCTGCAGGGTGCGGGCGCGCGTTACGTGCTCGTGCCGTCGATCCCGGACGTCGGCCTGACTCCGCAGTTCCGTGCCGGCGGTGCTGCGGCGATGGCGCAGGGCACCGCGCTGTCGACGGCCTACAACGATGCGCTGTACGGCGGCCTCGCCTCGCAGGGCTTGCGGGTGATCCCGGTCGACACCTTCCACTTCCTGCAGGAAGTGGTCGCCGATCCCTCGCGCTACGGGTTCACCAACGTCACCTCGGTCGCCTGCGCGACCCAGCCGGCGCCTGCCGGTGCCTCATCGCTGTTCTGCAACCCGGGCTCGCTGGTCGCGCCCGACGCGGCCGACACCTATCTGTTTGCCGACGGGGTGCACCCGGCCAGTCGCGCGCAAGCGATGATCGCCGACCTGGCCGTGTCGATGATCGACGGCCCGCAGCAGATCGCCGTGCTGCCGCAGTCGGCGGCGATGACCGGCCGCGCGCGCGCCGATCGGGTCGCCAACCGGATGAGCCTGGCGACTGCGCCGGTCGAGGGCCGCCGCTGGTGGGCCGACGTGCGCGCCGACATGCAGCGTTACGACCACGGCGATGCCTACGACGGCGTCGGCCCGGCGCTGACCGCCGGCCTGGACTGGACGTCGGGCGCCACCACCTTCGGCGGCTTCGTCGGCTACGGCCGGCAGGGCAACGACTGGGGCCTGCGCCGCGGCAGCTGGGACCAGAGCGAAGCAACCATCGGCGGCTTCGCGCACTGGCGCAGTGCGGCCGGCGGCTGGGTGAACCTGCAGCTGAGCTACAGCTGGCTGGACTTCGACACCGACCGCGCCGTGCAGATCGGGCCGGCGACGCGCGTGCACAGCGGCCAGGCCGATGGCAGCAACACGACCGCCGCGCTGTATGCCGGCTGGACCTTCGGCAATGGCCCATTGGAGCATGGCCCGGTGCTGTCGGTGGTGGGCCAGCGCATCGAGGTCGACGGCTTCGCCGAAAGCGATCCGACGATGTCGACCTCGCTGGCCTATCCCTCGCAGGACATCGACTCGCTGATCGGCAGCGCCGGTTGGCAGTTCGCCTATGCCGGCGACGGCGGCGTGCGGCCGTATGCGCGGCTGACGGTCGATCGCGAGTTCGAGGACGCGCCGACCGAGGCCTGGGCACGCGCGCAGTCGCTGCCCTCGACGCTGGACTATGCGGTGCCGGCTCGCGGCTACGACCGCAGCTACGGCACCGCGACGCTCGGCACCCAGGCGCGCCTGTTCGGCCTGGACGCCAATGTCGGCGCCACCCTGACGGTCGGCCAGAAGGCCGGCAGCCACACCACGGTGTTCGCGACCCTGGGCGCGGGGTTCTGACCGCTCAGGCCCGCCGCGCCGCCGCCCGCGCGGCGGCGTTGCCAAGCCGCGCCGCGGCGGCATAGACTGGAGCCCTGCGCGGGTGTAGTTCAATGGTAGAACTGCAGCTTCCCAAGCTGCTAGCGTGGGTTCGATTCCCATCACCCGCTCCAGTTCCAGCGGCGGCACCATCGACGATGGTGTCGCCGTTTTCGTTGCAGCTGTTCCCGTCGATCCTCGATGCGGCCCGTCGGCGCCGCGTGCTTGCCCGGTCCTGCGATGAAGCTCGCGATCCTGTCCCGCAACACCAAGCTCTATTCCACCCGCCGGCTGGTCGAGGCCGCGCGGACGCGCGGGCATACCGTGCGCGTGCTCGATCCGTTGCGCTGTTACATGCGTATCAGCAGCGAGGGCTTTTCGCTGCGCTACAAGGGGCGTCCGATCGAGGCCTTTGATGCGGTGATCCCGCGCTTCGGCACCTCGGTGGCGCGCTATGGCAACGCGGTGCTGCACCAACTGGAGTTGATGGGCAGCTTCGCGCCCAATCCTTCGGCGGCATTCGCACGGGCGCGCGACAAGCTGCGCTGCCAGCAACTGCTGGCCGCCGAGGGCATCGGCCTGCCGGTCACAGTGTTCGGCGATAATCCCGACGACACCGACGACCTGCTGGCGATGCTCGGCCCGCCACCGCACGTGATCAAGCTCAACGAGGGCATGCAGGGCGCGGGCGTCATGCTGACCGAGAAACCATCGGCCTCGCGTGGCGCGGTCGAGGCCCTGCGCGGCCTGTACGCCAACTTCCTGGTGCAGGAGTTCATCGCCGAGGCCCAAGGCGCGGACCTGCGCTGCTTCGTGGTCGGCGACCAGGTCATCGGCGCGATGCAGCGCCAGGCGCCGGCGGGGGACTTCCGCTCCAACCTCCATCGCGGTGGCAGCGCGACTGCGGCGGTGGCAACCGAGGAGGAGCAGGCCGTCGCGGTGCGCGCCGCGCAGGTGGTGGGCCTGGGGATCGCCGGAGTCGATCTGATCCGCTCGGCCCGGGGCCCGCTGGTGCTCGAGGTCAATGCCTCGCCCGGCCTGGAGGGCATCGAGGCGGTGACCGGACAGGATATCGCCGGGGGCATCGTCGAGCATCTGGCCGCACGGGTCGGCACGGGACGCCCGCGACGTGCGCGGCGTCACATATCCAACGGAACCTGAACGTTTTTTTTCCGTATTTCGACGGAGCGCCCCCCTAATCTGAGCATCCGGAATGCGCTCGCGCTCTCTCCCCCGGCTTCGGCCGGGGCGCAGCGGATAACGGCAATCGGGGCAACACTCCTTTGACCCGGGCGGCCAACGTCCGGGTCTTTTTGTATGCGTGGTCCTGACAACCAGCATGAGAGCATGTGGGGCTGTGCCATCATCCTGGCGCGGCGCTGGGGCGACGCGTTACTTACGAACCGAGAATCCGAATCGACATGCACATCCTCGTCATCGAAGACAACCAGGACATCGCCGCCAATCTCGGGGATTACCTCGAGGACCGCGGCCACACCGTCGACTTTGCCGCCGACGGCGTCACCGGCCTGCACCTGGCGGTGGTCCACGATTTCGATGCGATCGTGCTCGATCTCAACCTGCCTGGCATGGATGGCCTGGAGGTCTGCCGCAAGCTGCGCAACGACGCACGCAAGCAGACGCCGGTGCTGATGCTCACCGCGCGCGATAGCCTCGACAACAAGCTGGCCGGCTTCGACTCGGGGGCCGACGACTATCTGGTCAAGCCGTTCGCGCTGCAGGAAGTCGAGGTCCGTCTCAACGCGCTGTCGCGTCGCGGCAAGGGCGCGCACACGCGTGTGCTGGAAGTCGGCGAGCTCGAGTACAACCTCGACACCCTCGAGGTGCGACGTCAGGGCAAGCTGCTGCAGCTCAACCCCACTGCGCTCAAGATCCTGCAGTCGCTGATGGAGGCCTCGCCGGCGGTGGTCACGCGCCAGGAACTCGAGACCCGCGTCTGGGGTGAGGAACTGCCGGACTCCGACTCGCTGCGCGTGCATATCCATGGCCTGCGCGCGGTCGTCGACAAGCCGTTCGATCCGCCCTACATCCAGACACGGCACGGGATCGGCTACCGGATCGCCGTGCCCGATGCCGCCAACTGAGGCCGCGACGGGCCGTCCGGCCCGGGTCCGCGAGCGTCGCTACCGGCGGCGCCTGCGCAGCCGCATCATCCTGTCGTTCGTGCTGCTGGGCCTCGGGCTCACGACCCTGTTCGCGTTTCTGACCCAGGAAGCCCGCGACCGCGTGGAGAACACGCTGGTCGAGGACCTGATGAATCGCAACATCGATGAGTACGCCCGGCGCTACTACGTCGACCCCTCGCGCAATCCCGCAGCGCCGGTCGAGCAGATCCGCGCGCGCGTAGTCAAGCGCGACCGCTTCGAGGAACTGCGCTACGAGCAGCCCGACTGGTACGAGTTGGGCGACGGCATCCACAACCTCAGCGGCGTCGACGAGGACGGCACGCCGTTCATGTACAAGCTGGCGGTGCGCAAGACGCCGGAGGAATGGTTCTTCCTGGCCTACGACATGACCGAGACCGTGCGCGGCGCGACCCAGTTCCAGCGCGCCATTTTCGGTTCGGTGGTCATCGTGTCATTGCTGTCGGCGCTGATCGGCTGGTGGTCGGCGGCGCGGGTCATGAGCCCGGTGTCGGAGCTGGCCAAGCGGCTCAGCCGGTCGGGCGACAGTTCGCGGCCGCAAGCGCTGGCGCCGCATTTTCCCGACGACGAGGTCGGGCAGCTGGCCAGTGCGCTGGACGACTACGCCTTCCGGCTGACCGAAGTGGTGCAGCGCGACCGTGAGTTCAATGCCGACGTCAGCCACGAACTGCGCACGCCGCTGGCGGTCATCAAGGGCGCGGTGGAATTGCTGCTGTCACGGCCGGACCTGGACGAGAAGACCCGGACCCGGTTGCTGCGCATCCAGCGCGCCGAGCAACAGTGCACCGACCTGATCAGCGCGCTGCTGCTGCTTTCGCGCGAGGAGCGCGGGCATGGCGCGACCGACATCGGCCGCGTTGTCGAGCAGTTGTTCGACGCGCACCGCCCGCAACTGGTCGGCAAGCCGCTGGTCCTGCGGCTGGAGGCCGAGCAGCCGCTCGTCGTCGATGCGCCCGAGGCTGCGGTCACCGTGGCGCTGGGTAACCTGGTCGGCAATGCGATCAAGTACACCCAGAAAGGCGAGGTGGTGGTGCGCGTGCATGCGCACACCGTGGAAGTCGCCGATAGCGGCCCGGGCCTGAGCGCGGAGGATGCGGCCCGGTTGTTCGAGCGGGGCTATCGCGGCACGCACGCCGAGCATTCGCAGGGCGGTGGGATCGGTCTGTCGATCGTGCGCCGGCTGTGCGATCTCTACGGCTGGCAGGTGCGGGTGGTCCCCGGCGCGGTACGCGGAGTCGTGGCGACCCTGTCGTTCCGGCCCGACTGACCTGCGCAAGCCGCGCAGTGTGCGGGGTGCCTGCTTCGCCGTAGCCGGCGGCCTCCGACGCCCATGCGCGCAGGGGCGTACGGCGCTAGAGCCGGATCCACCAACAGTCAAAGTCACGGTGGAGCGAGAACACGATCTGCGAGGTGCCCGTCCCGCCAGGGCCGGTCTGGGTGACGCGCAGCGACGACGGCGGTTGTACACGGGCGACCGCCGGCAGGTCGCGTGCGCTCGTCCACCCGGCGAACCCGCCAGGCGTGCTTGTCGCCCCGGCAGCCGGGCGCTGGGCGACGATATCCACCAGTGGCCGCTGCGCGATCGCGTCCAGGCGGTCGAGAATCCGGTCGCCGCCAATGCTGTTCATTCCGCGCCAGTAGTAGAGCGATGCCAGGCGGTTGGTGTCACGGCTGTCGATCGCGTAGCTCAGTTCCTGGATCAAGCCTCGCAGGTGGCGCTGGCATCCGCTGCGGTAGGCGTTGACAGCAGCCGTGCTGGCCCCTCGCTTGGCCCCGGTCGTCGCACCGACCGCGCTGCAGCTCCGGTCGGTGTAGACGGTGCCGCCATCGGGCGCAACGCAGCGCCGGATCTGGGCATGCGCGATCTTGCCCGGCGTCGCGGCGACGAGGGCGAGCAGCGGAAACAGCAGCGTGATGGCGCGGCGAGGCATCGGCGCAGCCTAGCGCCAGGCCGGTGACCGCGACAGTGGCCTCAGGCCAGCCGGGAGAGGATGGTCTGGGTCGGCTTGGCGAGGTTGAGCGTATAGAAATGCAGCGCCGGCGCGCCGCCGGCGATCAGCCGCTCGCACAGGCGGGTGACAATGTCGGCGCCCAGTGCCCGGACCGCCGCCACGTCGTCGCCGTGGGCCGCCATGCTGCGCTGCATCCAGCGCGGAATCTCCGCGCCGCAGGCCTCCGAGAACCGACGTAGCTGGCTGAAGTTGGAGATCGGCATGATGCCCGGCACGATCGGGACCTCGACGCCGGCGCGGCGGGCGCTGTCGACGAAGTGGAAGTAGGCGTCGGCGTTGTAGAAGTACTGGGTGATCGCCGCATCGGCGCCCGCCTCGATCTTGGCCTTGAAGTGCGCCAGGTCGCGGCGGGCGTCCTCGGCCTGCGGATGCACTTCCGGGTAGCAGCCGACCTCGATGCGGAAGCGGTCGCCGAACTCGCTGCGGATGAACGCGACCAGGTCCGAGGCATGACGCAGATCGCCGGGCTGGCCCATGCCTGAGGGCAGGTCGCCGCGCAGTGCGACGATGCGGGTGCAGCCGATCGCGCGGTAAAGCTTGAGCAGCTCGCGGATCTCCTCGCGGCTGCCGCCGACGCACGACAGATGCGGGGCCGCCTCGAGCCCGTGGTCTTGCTTGAGCCGACGCACCGTCTCGGGCGTATGGCTCAGGGTCGAGCCACCGGCGCCGAAGGTGCAGGACACGTACTCGGGCGCATATGCGGCGAGCTTCCCGGCCGTCCGATGCAACTGCTGGCGTTGCTCGTCGGTCTTGGGCGGGTAGAACTCGAAGCTGATCGGGATCATGCTCGACCTGGAGCGGAAGTGAGGCAAAAGCATATCTCTTTATCGCGATGGATATAAGATATCGGGCGGGGCCGACGTGGGCGTTCCCATCGGCTTGACGCGGAGTTCACTACGCTCTGGCCAGGACGTCATGCGGCGGCCCGGGTCCGGGTGCGTCCGACGCCTGATCGTTCGAGGAGTCTGAAATGAAAAAGTTCTTCAAGAGGGTCGTCGGCATTGTCATCGTGCTCGCGATCGCCGTCGGCGTGTTCCTGTACTGGCCGCTGTTCGAACGCGCACCGCCGGAACCGGAGAATGCCGAGCCGGTGGATGTGGTGCTGATCGGTGCCGGGATCATGAGCGTCACCCTGGCCACTTACCTGCAGGAGCTCGAACCCGACTGGCGGATCGAGATCTACGAACGTCTGGACGGGGTCGCGCTGGAGAGCTCGGACGGCTGGAACAATGCCGGCACCGGGCATTCGGGGTTCGCCGAGCTCAACTACACGCCCGAGCGCGAGGACGGCTCGATCGAGACCGCGCGCGCGGTCGACATCGCCGAACAGTTCGAGATCTCGCGCCAGTTCTGGTCCCACCAGGTCGAGGCCGGACGGCTGGGAACGCCCACCGATTTCATCAATCCGACCCCGCACATGAGCTTCGTCTGGGGCGACGACAACATCGACTATCTGCGCCGCCGCCACGCGGCGCTCTCCAAGGAGCCGCTGTTCCACGGCATGGAATTTTCGCAAGATCCGGCGCAGATCGCGCGCTGGGCGCCGCTGATGATGGAAGGCCGGGATCCAGCGCAGCGGGTGGCCGCGACCTGGATGCCGTTGGGCACGGACGTCAACTTCGGGGTGATCACCCGGCAGCTGACGCAGGCGCTGTCGCGCAGTCCAAGGTTCGGGCTGCATCTGCGCCACGAGGTGCGCAAGCTGCAGCGCGAGGACGATGGCAACTGGACGGTCGCCGTGCACGACCTGTCGGCCGACCGCACGCGCTCGGTCCGCGCCCGCTTCGTCTTCGTCGGCGCCGGCGGCGCGGCGCTGACGCTGCTGCAGCACTCGGGCATTCCCGAAGCCGCCAACTATGGCGGCTTCCCGGTCGGTGGCCAGTTCCTGGCGACCGACAATCCAGCGGTCACCGGGCGCCACGACGTGAAGGCCTACGGCAAGGCCGAGGCCGGTTCGCCGCCGATGTCGGTGCCGCACCTGGATGCGCGCAGGCTCGACGGCAAGCCGGTGCTGTTGTTCGGCCCGTTCGCATTGCAGAGCACGCGGTTCCTCAAGCACGGTTCGTGGTTCGACCTGTTCTCGTCGGTCAACAATCACAACGTCACCGGCATGCTGCGCGTCGGCGCCGAGAACCGCGATCTGGTGGGCTATCTGGTCCAGCAGGCCATGCTCTCGGATGCCGACCGGTTCGCCGAACTGCAGAAGTACTACCCAGACGCCAAGCCGGCCGATTGGCGCCTGGTCACAGCGGGGCAGCGCGTGCAGGTGATCAAGCGCGATCCGCAGAAGGGCGCGATCCTGCAGTTCGGGACCGAGATCGTGACCGACGCCGACGGTAGTATCGCGGCGTTGCTGGGGGCCTCGCCTGGCGCATCTACCTCGCCCAAGATCATGCTCGACGTGCTGCGACGTGCCTATCCCGAGCGCATGGACGGCGCGTGGCGCGATCGGATCCACGCCATCGTGCCCTCGTATGGGCAGTCGCTGAACACCGACGTGGCGCTGACCAACCGTATCCGCGGGATGACCAGCCGCGCGTTGCGCCTGCCGTATCTCGAGGTGCCGCAGGCTGCGGTCGGCGACGGACAGCCGCCCGCCGCGAACGAGGAACTGCACGGGCCCGATGAAGGCCCGGACGAGGCCGCGCTGGACCGGCGCATGCAGGCGCTGTGAGCGCCATCGGGGCGGATTCCGTTTGGGGTCCGCCTCGTGCGTCGCGGCAAGCGCGGTTACCCTGGCGCGCCATGCCGACGGCCCGATGATGTCCATCGTTCTCACGCCCTTCGCCCGCCCCCGTCTGTTTCCCCGCGTCCCGCGCGGCAATACGATCCAGGACACGACGCCCGAGGCGTTTGAGGCGCATCTCAACGCGCAGGCGCCGGTCGCGGTGCTCGACGGCTATGCGCCGTTCTGCAAGCTGCATGTGCACCGCAACTGGACGTCGACGCGTTGCCTGACCGTGCCGATCACCGAGGCGAACCGGCATCTGCTGCGCTCGGCCTACGAGGCGCGCAATACCGCCGAGTTGCCGGTGCTGGTGCGCTGGTTCGAAGGCGTGACCCCGCCGCGTGCGGCGTATCTGGTGGTGATCCTCTACAGCGCCGAGCAACTGGCGAAAGAGGGCGCGCCGATCGATGCGGATTGGGGCGTGGTCGGCTGTCTGTATACGGCCGAGCCTGCGGAGATTCCGATGGCGCCGATCACGATGATGCGCAATGCGCTCGGGGTCGAGGCGGGCGGTTCGGGCGTGCCGCTGGACCCGGAGGCCTACCGGCGCAGCGTCGCGTTCTGGGAACGCAACGCCAACTGGCGCCCCTGATCGCGCGGCGCCGATGTCGGCGTCACGTTGCGGCATCGCGTCCGCGGGACCGAGTATTTACGGCAGCGAATGCAGGCGCACGCCCTGGACGACCCGGTTCACCGTGCCCTGTGCGTTCGGGCTGTCGGGCCGCACGCCCAGCGCTCGCGAGGCGTGGAAGGCGAACAGCTGCGCCACGGCGACATAGGGCCATAGCAGGTCGAGATCGTGCGCACGTTCGAGTCCGGCCACGCACACCGCATCGCGCGCTGGCCCATGCGGCGTGGCGGCGGTGACTTCGATCACGCGTGCGGCCACGCCGTCGCCGCGCAGTTCGTCGAGCAGGTCGAGATCGTAGCGCCGGGTCAGCGGGTCGTTGGACACGAACACTACCACCAGCGTGCGCGCATTGACGAAGGTCTTGGGGCCGTGGCGGAAGCCCATCGGCGATTCGAAGCAGGTTGCGATGGCGCCGTTGCTCAGTTCGCCCAGCTTGAGCGCGGCCTCGCGCGCCAGGCCTTTGAACAGCGCGCTGCCCAGGTAGACCACACGCTCGAACCCGCACAGCGCCAGCTCCTGGGTCAGTCCGCGCGCCTGCTGCAGTACGCCCTCGGTGGCGGCGGCGATCGCGGGCACGCGCGTCGCCAGTGTGTGCGGCCCGCACAGCGCGGCCAGCGTCGCGAGCATCATGCAACTGAAGCTCGAGGTCATCGCGAAGCTCACATCGTGGGTTTCGGGCGGCAGCAGCAGGGTCATCGACTGCCGCACCGCGACCCGGCCCAGCGCGCCATCGGCGTTGCAGGTCACCACCAGATGGCGCACCTCGCCGACCAGCGCCTCGGCCAATTCCACCGCCGCGACGCTCTCGGGGCTGTTGCCCGAACGCCCGAACGAGACCAGCAGCAGCGGACGCCCCGGATCGAGGTACAGCTGCGGCGCGCTGACCAGATCGGTCGTGGGCACCGCATCGACGCGCGCGGCGAGCTGGCGGTCGAGCCACGGCGCCAGGCATTCGCCGATGTAGGCCGAGGTGCCGGCACCGGTCAGGATCACCCGCGCGGTCGGGTCGCCCGACACCGGCGCGATGAAGGCGGCGAGCGGCTCGGCCATCTCGGCGACCAGCGCATGGGTGCGCAGGAGCATGCGCGGCTGCTGCTCGATCTCGCGCGCAGTCCACAGCGCGCCGCTGGCGGCCAGGTCGGATTCGGGCAGGCCGAGAATGTCAGGGCTGGGCATCGGGGACACAGGCATGGTGGTAGTCGTCGAGAGCGATGGCGATGTGGGCCATCACGAGGGCGGCGGGATCGAGCGGGGCGCGGTCGGCGCGCAGCGCACGCAGCGCCTGCGGCAGGTACTGGCTGACCAGCGGCATCGGCGGCGGGCTCTGGCGCAGGTTGGCGAACAACTGCTGGCAGGCCGCCTCGATCGCCGGGTCCGGCCAGTAGTAGCGGATGCGGTCACTCAAGCTGTACTGCAGATCGATCGTCAGCGCCTCGCCCTGGGCGTGGTAGTAGCGCTGCCAGTGGCCGGGCTCGGCGCGCATCCGCGCCAGTGCGGTCTCGCGCAGCTGCGCACGCCGGTCCGGCGCGATCCACTCGCGCTCGATCGCATCCAGCGCCCACAGCGCCTCGCGCAGCGCAAAGGTCAGGCCGGGACCGACCTTGAGGATCGCGAAATGGTCGCGCACCAGCGCGGCCAGCGCGTCCGGGGTCTGGTAGTCGGTCGAATGCGCCTCGAACACCAGGCCCTTGACCTGTTCGATCGCGGCGCTGAGCGCGCGCGCGGCCGCCGGCACGTAGTCGATGACCTGGTGGTGGTCGAACTCCACGCCCGGCTGCACCACCGAGGCGATCACCCGCGTCCACGCCGCCTGCAGACCGGCGGCCGCGAACGCGTCCCGGTGGGCGTCGATCGTCGCCAGCGCGGCCTCGGGCGCGGTCACCGCCAGGCCCTCGATGGCCTCGGTCGCGCCGCCGGGCACCGGCACTTCGGTGCCGATCACATAGACCGGCGGCTCGCCGCCGGCCTGAGCATGCGCGGCCTCGGCCGCGCGGCACAGCCGCACCGCGCGTTTGACGATCGTCGCCTCGGGCAGCGGCACCGGATCGTCGGCGCAGGCCATCGAGCAGTCGAGGTGGAGCTTGCGGAAGCCCGCGGCGACGTAGGCGGCGACCATCGTCTCGGCCTTGACCATCCCCGCCTCGGCCTCGAGCGCGGTCCAGGGATTGGGCCCCAGGTGATCGCCGCCGAGCGCGATGCGCGCCGGGTCGACGCCGACCCGCTCGGCGATGCCGCCGACGAAAGCGACGAAGTCGGCCGGGGTCATGCCGGTGTAGCCGCCGTCCTGGTTGACCTGGTTGCAGGTCGCCTCGACCAGCACCAGCGGCAGGGCGTGGCGCCGGGCATGGCGCAGCGCGGCCTCCAGCACCAGCGGATGGGCGCAACAGATGGAGGGGATGCCGGCGGCGTCGCCACGCGTGTGGCGGGCGACCAACTCGAGCAGGGCGTGCATCGCGATCCTCGTTTTCAGAAAGGGGGCGGAGGCTGCTTGCCGTCCGAATCGGTCCGCAGAGCCGCGGACGGGTGGGGCAACAAGCGCATCCGGCGCGCGGAAGAGTCTGCGGCGAAACATAGCGCTTAGCAACGTTTTCTTTCGTTTTATATTAATCGAAGCGAGTTCTCGCCGCAGACCTCGGCCGTCGAGCCCGGCGGTGGGGAGTCGGTCGCCCGCTGCCGGGCGGGTGAGTGGATCGAGCGGCGAATCTCAGCCTAGGTACCGGCGCTGACGGCCGGCATGCGCGCCGGGCGGACGGTCCAGCGCCCGTATTCTCAAAATTTCGTTACACGAAGATGTTGATGCCAAACGAAACATCATTTAGGCTGGATTTCGTTTTGTAGGTCGCCCCCACAGCCACCCACTTCGAGGATGCTTCTGTGAAGACCGTTCGTCCGCATCGCAATCCGCTTTTTTGCAGCATCGCGCTGGCGCTCGTGGTGCCGGCCGGCGTGTCGGCCCAGGTCCAGGACGCCGGAGACCCGGCCGGGCCCGTGGACGAACGGATCGAGTCACTCGATGCGGTGATCGTGACCGGTGTCCGCGGCAGCCTTGCGCGGGCGGTCGAGCTCAAGCGCGATGCGGCCACCGTGCAGGATTCGATCAGCGCACTGGAACTGGGCAAGTTCCCGGACGACAACGTCGCCGACTCGCTGAGCCATATCACCGGTGTCTCGATCAGCCGCACGGCGGGCGGCGAAGGCCAGAAGGTCAGCGTGCGCGGCCTGGGGCCCGAGTACACCCTGACGACGTTCAATGGCCGTCTGTTGGCGACCGACGGCGCAGGCCGCGACTTCGCATTCGACGTGCTGCCGTCGGATGTGATCAGCGGCGCCGACGTGATCAAGGGCGCGCAGTCGTCGTTGACCGAGGGCGCGATCGGCGGCCTGATCAACCTGCGCTCGGCCAGTCCCTTCGACCGCACTGGACAGCACGGCATCGTCCGCGTCGAGGGCGATCGCAACCAGATGTCCGAGCTCAACGGGCGCAAGTTCTCGGCGACCTACAGCAACACCTTCGCCGACGACACCGTCGGCGTGCTGCTCGGCGTGGTGTACGGCAAGCGCCGGGACCGTACCGACATCGCCGGCAACGACGGCGGCTGGACCCGCAATCCCGACCCGACGGATGAGACCTGGTTCGGCAACGCCTGGGGCGGCAACATCGACCCGAACGGCAACGGCGAACTCGATCCCGAGGAGTACGGCCTGATCGCACCCGGCCAGTTCCGTGCCGGCTCGATCATCGAGGAAAAGAAGCGGCGCGCGTTCTCCGGCAAGCTGGAATGGCGGCCCAGCGACCGCTTCCGGCTCACGGTGGACGGCCTGACCACGCGGCTCGATTCGCCGCAGGTCGGCTACCAGCAGTCCTACTACCCGCTGTTCGCGCCCGGTCGCTGGTCCGACATCACCGTCCAGAACGGCATCGTCACCGGCTTCACGATGGACAACCCGGATCCGGAGCTGCGGCTCAACCCCGAACTGCTCAACATGACCGAGCATCGCGTGGTCGACACCGATCTGTACGGGGCCAACGCGCAGTGGCAGGTCAATGACGATTTCACCCTCACTGCCGACGTGTATCGGTCGACCTCAAAGCGCTACTCGGGCGGCCAGGATTCCTATGTGGTCCTGCGCATGAACCAGCCCAACACCGCCCGCATCGACCTGAGCGGCGCCGCGATGCCCAATGTTCGGGTGGACTTCGACGATGGCCGCTCGCTGGCCGATGGCTTCGGGACCGGCACCTTTGGCGCGTCCGATTTCAACACCCATTACATGGAACTGCGCGGCGACAACATCGTCGATGAAATCACCGGCGGTGCCCTCGGCGGCGAACTGTTCGTCGGCCGCTCGGTGTTCGATCGCCTGCGCTTCGGCGTCAATGTCACCGACCGCAAGAAGTCGCGCGATCTGATCAACAACACCCTCAACGGCGGCGCCGATTACTACTCGGGCGACAATGCCATCAACGTCGGCGACCTGGGCACTGGCGTGATCTCGCAGTCGTTGGCGCCGCCGAGCTTCATGAGCCGGGTCAACGCGGTCTTCCCGCGGTCGTTCATCGCTTTCGACGTCCCCAACTACCTCGGCCATCTGGCCCAGTACGACGGCCGGCCCCGCGCCGATGGCACGCCCTACGATTTCGCCAACGCAGCGCCGCAATGGAATCCGCTGGAGAGCTACCGCGTCTCGGAAAAGACCAATGCGTTCTACGTGCAGGCCGATTTCGCCGGTGAACGCTGGCGCGGCGATGTCGGCATGCGCGTGGTCAGAACCGACACGACTTCGCAGGCCTGGGACGCGAAGATCCTGCAGATCATCGAGAACGGCGCGTTCAACTACACCGCGGTCTACGACACGCCCAGCGTGATCGAGCAAAAGGGGGACTACACCTTCTACCTACCGTCGGCGAACTTCATCTGGAGCTTCACCGAAGACCTGCAGCTGCGCGTGGGCGCCGCCAAGACCATGGCCCGGCCGCCGGTCGACACGCTGGCGCCGACCAACACCACGGCCAGCGTGTCCTGGGGCGAGTTCACCCAGATCTACGGCGGCAACGTCGATCTGCAGCCCTACAGCGCCAAGCAGGGCGACCTGTCGCTGGAGTGGTACTTCACCGAGCGCTCGATCTTCAACGTCGCGGTGTTCTACAAGCGCATCAGCAACCAGATCACCACCAGTTGGGAACCGGGTCAGGACATCGGCGTCGGGCCGATCGTCGATGCTAATGGGGACCCGGTGAGCACCGGGCCGACGCTGTTCAACGTCATGCGCCCGATCAATGGCGACTATGCCAAGGTGCGCGGCATCGAGGCCGGGCTCCAGCACTTCTGGGACAACGGCTTCGGCTTCCGTGCGCAGTACACCCGCAACTGGGCGCGCAGCTGGGTCGGTGAGTTCGAGCGCCCGCTCGAAGGGATCGCGCCGTCGGTGTACTCGCTGGGCCTGATGTACGAAAAGGGGCCGTGGTCGATCGGCGCCACGGCCGACCACACCGACGGCTTCGTGACCGCGATCAATGTACTCGGCGAGGGCTACAACGAGCAGGCCGATCCGATCACCTGGTTGACCGCGCACGCGTCCTACGCGGTCAACGACCGTTTCACGATCTCGCTGGAGGGCAGCAACCTGCTCGACGACGAGAACACGTCCAGCATCAACGGCAATCCGCTTCTGACGCAGGGCTACTACCGCTACGGCCGCTCGCTCACGCTGGGCTTGAGCTACCGGTTCTGACTGTGCTTGACGCGGCCGGTCCGGGCGTCGCCCCTGGACCGGCGGCGATCCCACGCCGGCGACGGGAGGGGTAGATCATGGAGCACCATCGAGATCGGCTGCGCGTTGCAGCATCGGCCATGCTGTTGGCGGTCATCGCGACCGCCAATGCGGGGCTGCCGGAGGCGCCGGCGGGCGCGCCGGCTTCGGCGCAGGTCCACGGGGCTGCGCATGCGCCAGACTCGGGCGCACGGCTGGCCAAATCGGCGCCCGCCGCTCGCGCCGGTGCGGCCGCGCATCGACGCGGCGCCGCGGCCTACGTGCCGGTGCCACTGCAGTCCACGATCGATCGGGTGCAGCCGATGACTGGCATCGTGCTGTGGAACGACAATGCGTCGGGTCTGGCGACGCTCGGCGACGACGTGCAACTGGAGTTTGCCTACTTCAAGTACAGCGACGTCGTCACAGGGACAGGTACCTATAACTGGGCACAGGTCGACGCCCGGCTGGCATCGGCGGCGGCACGCGGCCACCAGATGATCGTGCGCTTCCATGACACCTATCCGGGCCACACCACGATCTCGATCCCGAGCCACGTCGCCAACGCCGCCGACCACGTGATCGACTACCGGAGTGTCGAAGGCGAGCAGACCTTCGTGCCCGACTGGCGCTCGGCCACGTTGCAGGCCTTCATTCTCGACTTCTACAGCAAGTTCGCGCAGCGCTACGATCTCGATCCGCGGCTCGCCTTCCTGCAGGTCGGATTCGGTTCCTATGCCGAGTACCACCTGTGGGACGGGCCGCTGACCCTGGGCCGGACGTTTCCGTCGAAGGCGTTCCAGCAGCAGTTCCTGGAGCATCTGGGCGCGACCTTCGCGCAGACCTCCTGGTCGCTGTCGATCGATGCGGCGAGCTCGACCTACTCACCGTTCTCCGCGGTGCCATCGCTGCGGCAGCTGCGCTTTGGGCTGTTCGATGATTCCTTCATGCACGAGACGCATTCGAGCAGCAACAGCGAATATAACCGCGCCTCCTGGTTGTTCTTCGGCAACAACCGCTACCAAGACAGCCCGGCGGGCGGCGAGTTCAATTACTACAGCGACTACGACCAGGCGCATGTGCTCGACCCCAATGGTCCCTGGGGCCGCAGTTTCGAATCCTTCGTCTCGCAGTACCGCATCAGCTACATGATCGGCAACGACCAGCCGGGCTATCAGACCCGCGCTCGGATCCGGCAGGCCGCGATGGCCACCGGCTACGCGTTCCGGATCACGGCGCTGTCGAGCGATGGCGAATGCGTGCAGATGTCGGTGCGCAACGAAGGGGTCGCGCCGATCTATTACGACGCCTGGCCCGCGGTCGACGGCCACCGTCTGGGCACGTCGCTCAAAGGGTTGCTCCCGAATGCCGAGCGTTCCGCGTCGGCTTGTATCGGCCCGCATGCGATCGCCTCGCTGACGGTCGCCATCGAGAGCGATCGGCTCGTGCCGGGGCAGCAGATCCAGTTCAACGCCGCGCTGCCGTAGGCGAACCGCCGGGCCGGGCGGGCTGGCCCACCAACGGGAACGGGCGCCATCAGGCGCCCGTTCGTCGTGTCGCTGCCGTGCTGCGTGGTGCGGATCACTCAGTAGCGGTAGTGATCCGGCTTGAACGGACCTTCGACCGGCACGCCGATGTAGTCGGCCTGGGCCTGGGTGAGCTTGGTCAGCTTGACGCCGATCTTCTCCAGGTGGAGGCGTGCGACTTCCTCGTCGAGGTGCTTGGGCAGCAGGTAGACCTTCTTCTCGTAGCGGTCCTTGTTCGCCCACAGGTCGATCTGGGCCAGGGTCTGGTTGGCGAACGAGTTCGACATCACGAAGCTCGGGTGGCCGGTGGCGCAGCCCAGGTTCACCAGACGGCCATCGGCGAGCAGGAAGATCGCGCGGCCGTCGGGGAAGACGTACTTGTCGACCTGCGGCTTGATGTTGATCTGCTGCACGCCCGCCAGCGCCTTGAGCGCATCGACCTGGATCTCATTGTCGAAGTGGCCGATGTTGCAGACGATCGCCTGGTCCTTCATCGCCTGCAGGTGCTCGGCAGTGATGATGTCCTTGTTGCCGGTGGTGGTGACGTAGACGTCGCCGCGGCCGAGCGTGCTCTCGATCGTGTTGACTTCGAAGCCTTCCATCGCCGCCTGCAGCGCGCAGATCGGATCGATCTCGGTCACCACGACGCGGGCGCCGTAGGCGCGCAGCGAGGCGGCGCAGCCCTTGCCGACGTCGCCGTAGCCGCAGACCACCGCGACCTTGCCGGCCAGCATCACGTCCATCGCGCGCTTGAGGCCGTCGGCCAGCGACTCGCGGCAGCCGTAGAGGTTGTCGAACTTGGACTTGGTGACCGAGTCGTTGACGTTGATCGCCGGCACCAGCAGCGTGCCGGCCTGGGCCAGCTGGTAGAGGCGGTGCACACCGGTGGTGGTCTCCTCGGACACGCCCTTCCAGTCGGCGACCACGCGCGTCCAGTAGCCCGGGCGCTCGCTGGCCACGCGCTTGAGCAGGGTCTTGATCACCTGCTCCTCATGCGAGGCGGCCGGCTCGTCGACCCAGGTGCTGCCGTTCTCCAGCTCGTAGCCCTTGTGGATCAGCAGGGTCACATCGCCGCCGTCGTCGACCACCAGCTCCGGCCCGGTCAGCGTGCCGTCGGCCAGGGTGAAGGTCAGCGCGTCGAGCGTGCAGTCCCAGTACTCCTCCAGCGTCTCGCCCTTCCAGGCGAACACCGGCGTGCCGGTCGCGGCGATCGCCGCGGCGGCGTGGTCCTGGGTCGAGAAGATGTTGCACGAGGCCCAGCGTACGTCGGCGCCGATGTCCTTGAGCGTCTCGATCAGCACCGCGGTCTGGATGGTCATGTGCAGCGAGCCGGTCACGCGCACGCCCTTCAGCGGCTGCGCGGCGGCGTGCTTGCGGCGGATCGACATCAGGCCCGGCATCTCGTGCTCGGCGATATCCAGTTCCTTGCGGCCCCAGTCGGCCAGCGAGATGTCGGCGACCTTGTAGTCGCCATCCTGGGAGAAGGCGCGCGCGGCGCCGGACTTCAACTGTGCGTTCATTGCATGCTCCGTACGGAATGCGATCGATGCATTCGCGATGACGGGCGCCGTTCGCAGGGCACCTGCGCCGAGCCTGGCCATCGGGGCGTCCGCTTGCGCGGGACGCGACGTGGACGAAGCCACGCGATGGTCGCAGCGCCCCTCGGCGAGGCGGACCGCCATTCTATCGCAGCACGCCGTTGGAGGCGGGGCAGGGCGCGGATCGCGTTCCGAAGGCACCCCCAAAGTTCAGGCGCCGACCGTGCGCGTCACGGTTACCGGCGATCCCTTGCGGCGATGTCGTGCAGGCCCAGGCCTGCACGGCGATGTCGCACAAGTCCCGTCGGTCGCGGGCCCCTGACCGCTACACGGTGCGATGTGGCAGGTATGCTCGACGGCCTCGTGTGCTTTTTTACGGATCGCCTTCTGATGCCTGCAACGACCGCCCGTCGCCGATTGTTCCTCGCCGTGTCCGCCACCTTGCTCGTCGCCTCGCTCGGCGTCGCCCCCGCATTCGCGCAGGCCGCGCCGGCGGTCGCCTCCGAGGATGGCGGCTACCAACTGCCGCCCGAAGCGTTGCGCGCGATCGTCGATGCGCCGCGTCCGCCGCGCTTGCTGCTGAGCCCCAAGCGCGACCTGGCCGCTTTCCTGCAGACGCCCGCGCTGCCGTCGATCGCCGAGGTCTCCCAGCCCGAGCTCAAGCTCGGTGGCATCCGGATCAATCCCAAGACCTACTCGGCCAGCCGTGCCTCCTACGTCAGCGATGTCTGGCTCAAGCCGATCGACGGTGGCGCCGAGCAGCGCATCGCGGGCCTGCCCGAGCCGCTGTCGCTGGCCTCGCTGTTGTGGTCGCCCGACCAGCGCCACATCGCCTTCAGCCAGGTCGACACACACGCGGGCGAAGTGCAGCTGTGGCTGGTCGACGTGGCGACGCGGCAGGCGCGGCGCCTGCTGTCCCAACCGCTCAACGCCGTCGTCGGCAACGGCTTCGAATGGATGCCCGATGGACAGTCGCTGCTGGTGCGGCTGCGCCCGCAGGGGCAGGGCGCAGCGCCGCAGGACGATGGCGTGCCGGCCGGCCCCAATGTCCAGGAGACCGGCGCCGGCGGCACGGTGCAGCAATTGCGGACCTACCAGGACCTGCTGCGCAGCGAGCAGGACGCGCGGGTGTTCGCGCACTACATGACCAGCCAGCTCGCGCGCGTGTCGCTCGACGGCGCGGTGTCGCCGATCGGCGCCCCCGGCCTAACCGTCAGCGCCACCGCCTCGCCCGACGGGCGTCATCTGCTGCGCCAGCAGATCGATCGGCCGTTCTCTTACCAGGTGCCATACACCCGTTTCCCGCGCCGGATCGAGGTGATCGGGCTCGACGGTGCGGTCCAGCACACGGTCGCGCGCCTGCCGCTGGTCGAGGGCCTGCCGGTCGGCAACGATGCGGTGCCCACCGGCGTGCGTTCGGTCGCCTGGCGCAGCGACGCGCCGGCAACGCTGGTGTGGGCCGAGGCGCAGGACGGCGGCGATCCGGCGCGCGAGGTCGCGGTGCGCGACATCGTCTATACCCAGGCCGCGCCGTTCCGCACAAAGCCGAGCGAGCTTGCACAGCTGTCGATGCGCTACGCCGGCACGCAATGGGGCAATGGCGAGCTTGCGCTTTTGACCGAGTACTGGTGGAAGACGCGTCGGATCCGCGAGTGGCGCCTGCATCCCGATGGTGGCACCGCGCCGGTTCTGGTGCGCGATGGCTCGTACGAGGACCGTTATGCCGATCCGGGCATGGCGGTGACGATGCCCGACGACAACGGCAACAGCCGGCTGCTGATCGCGGCTGACGGCCAAAGCATCTACCGCATCGGTGACGGCGCGTCGGAAGAGGGCGACCGGCCGTTCCTGGACCGTCAGCACCTGGCCGACGGCCGCACCGAACGACTGTTCCACTCGCAGGCGCCGGCCTATGAGGCGCCGGTCGCGGTGCTCGATGCACAGGCCACGCGGCTGCTGACCACCCGCGAGACCCCGGCCGAACCGGCGAACTTCCTGCTGCGGCGCCTGGACGACGCCGATGCCGCACCGACCGCGCTGACCGCGTTCGCGCATCCCACGCCGCAGCTGCGCGACGTGCACAAGGAACTGGTCCGCTTCAAGCGCAAGGACAGTGTCGACCTGAGCGGCACGCTGTACCTGCCGCCGGGTTACGACGCACAGCGCGACGGCCCGCTGCCGCTGCTGATGTGGGCCTATCCGGGCGAGTTCAAATCCGCAGACGCCGCGAGCCAGGTAACCGATTCGCCGTACCGGTTCAACGCGGTCGGCTACTGGGGACCGCAGGCGTTCCTGGCGATGGGCTATGCGGTGTTTGCCGACGTCTCGATGCCGATCATCGGCGAGGGCGATGCCGAACCCAACGACACCTACATCGAGCAACTGGTCGCCAGCGCCGAGGCCGCGGTGGACGAGGTCGTGCGCCGCGGCGTGGCGGATCGTCGTCGGATCGCGATCGGGGGGCATTCTTACGGCGCGTTCATGACCGGCAACCTGCTGGCGCACTCGCGGCTGTTCGCCGCCGGCATCGCGCGCAGTGGCGCTTACAACCGCACGCTCACGCCGTTCGGTTTCCAGGCCGAAGAACGCAACTACTGGCAGGCCCAGGACACCTACCTGCGGATGTCGCCGTTCAACTACGCCGGGCAGATCAAGGATCCGATCCTGCTGATCCACGGCGAAGAGGACAACAATTCGGGCACGTTCCCGATGCAGAGCGAGCGCATGTTCGCGGCGATCAAGGGCCTGGGCGGCAACGCCCGGCTGGTGATGCTGCCCAAGGAATCGCACGGCTACCGAGCGCGCGAATCGATCCTGCACATGCTCTACGAGACCAATGCCTGGCTTGACCGTTACGTGAAGCATCGCCCCGACGCGCCTGCGGCGCCGTAGCCGCGCTGCCGCCGCAACGCCCGATCATGTCGGGCGTTGCGGTCGTCGTCAGCGTGGGGCGTTGCCTGGCGCCCACGGCGGCGCCGGCAATGCGGCGACCGCCTCGCGCAGGCTGTCGTTCCAGCGCTCGCGGATCGAGCGCAGGTAGGCGTCCTCGTCCTCGAAGCGCTGCTGGACGTCCAACTGCAGGCTGTCGCGGCGATAGACCGCCAGGTCGATCGGCGTGCCGACCGACAGGTTCGAGCGGATCGTCGAGTCGAACGACACCAGCGTGCACTTGGTCGCGGTGACCAGGTCAGTCTGCCGGGTCACGACCCGGTCGAGAATCGGCTTGCCGAACTTGATTTCGCCGGTCTGGAAGAACGGGGTCTCGGACGTGCTCTCGATGAAGTTGCCTTCCGAGTACACCAGGAACAGCCGCGGCGGCTCGCCGCGGATCTGGCCGCCGACGATGAACGTGCCGCTGGGGTCGATCCCGCTGTCTCGCAGATAGGCTTCGTCGCGGGCGCGAATCTCGCGCATCGCATCGCCGATGGCCTGGGCGACCTGGAACATCGACTGCGCGTTGCGGATGCCCGGCGTTGCCGGTTCGTGCCGGTCGCGATGCTCGATCAAGTTGAGCACGTTCTGAGTCAGCGACAGGTTACCGGCCGACAACGTCACGACCACATAGGCGCCGGTTTCGGCGAAGACCCGCATCTTGCCGGCACGGCGAACATGGTCGACGCCCGCGTTGGTGCGCGAGTCGGAGGCCAACACGAGCCCCTCGTCGAGGTTGAGGCCGATGCAATAGGTCATGAGGCGGGGCGGTTACGGCGGAGCGGATGGCCATTGTGCCCGCTGCGCGGGCGGCATGGCACCTGTCAGGCCGTGGTCTGCCGGGGCGCCTGAACCTGCGTCTGCGCCGGCGCCGGTACGGCGCGGGTGGTCATGAACTGATGGTGGATCTCCGCGCCCAGCCGGGTCAGTCGGGTCATCGTGTCCTGCAGCCACGGTTCCAGCCCGCCGGCGATGATCTCGTCCATACGGGCGTAGCGCGATTGCGCGGCCAGCGCGCCGGCCTGGCGCGCGACCTCCGCCGACGCTCCGCCGGTGAGCGACTGCAGGATCGAGGAGATCGCCTCGACGCAGGTCTGCAGCGAGCGCGGATTGTCGCCGTTGAGCAGCATCAGCGCCGCCACGCCGGCCGGGCTGACCGATTCCCGGTAGAGCTGCCGGTAGGTCTCGAACGCCGAGAGCGCCTGCAGCAGCGCGCTCCACTGGAAGTACTGCACCGCATCCCGGGCTTCGCCTGTTTCGGGCAGTTCGTCGTCGCTGGCGATCATGTCCAGCAGCCGGATCGACCATTCGGCGCGCTCGATGAATGCCCCCAGTTGCAGGAACCGGTAACCCTCGCCGCGGCCGATCGTGCCGATCGTGATGCCGCGAAACGACGCCGAGCGGGTCTTGACCCATTCGAGCGTGTTGCTCAGCCCGTTGCGGCGCAACTGCGCGGCATCGAGCCTGCGGATCTCCAGCCAGGAGCTGTTGAGGTCCTCGTACATTTCCGAGGTGATCGCCACGCGTTGGGCGCGCGCGTTCTCGCGTGCGTTGCGGAAGCAGCTGTGGATCGAACTGGGATTGTCGGGCGCCAGCAGCAAGTGTCCGACCACGCCCTCGGCATCGATGCGTCCGTGGCGATCGAGGAACGGCTGCACCAGGCCCAGTGAGTCGAGCGAGCGCCGCCATGCGGCCGCCTGGGCCTTGCCACGGTCCAGGCGCTCGGGCAGCAAGGCGATGCGTTGCGCGACATCGAGCAGGCGCGCGGTGTTCTCGGCGCGTTCCATGTTGCGCGCCACCCAGTACAGATCGTTCGCGGTGCGACAGAGCATGCGTGCGGCCTTAGTTTTCCATGATCCAGGTGTCCTTGGTGCCGCCCCCCTGGGACGAATTGACCACCAGTGAGCCTTCGCGCAGCGCGACCCGCGTCAGTCCACCCGGCACGACTTGGATGCGGTTGCCGCTGAGGATGTAGGGGCGCAGGTCGATGTGACGCGGCGCCAGCCCGCTCTCGACGAAGGTCGGACAGGTCGAAAGCGACAACGTGGGCTGGGCGATGTAGTTGCCTGGGTCGGCGAGGATGCGGGCACGGAATGCCTCGATCTCCGCCTTGGTCGATGCCGGGCCGACGAGCATGCCGTAGCCGCCGGCGCCGTGCACTTCCTTGACGACGAGCTCGGGCAGGTGCGCCAACGCATACTTCAGGTCGTCTGGATTGCGCAGCTG
Organism: Luteimonas sp. S4-F44; assembly: GCF_022637415.1. Classification (NCBI taxonomy): domain Bacteria; kingdom Pseudomonadati; phylum Pseudomonadota; class Gammaproteobacteria; order Lysobacterales; family Lysobacteraceae; genus Luteimonas; species Luteimonas sp. S4-F44. Next base: position 2,685,005 of record NZ_CP093340.1, on the reverse strand, counting down.
CCAGGTCGGCACGTTGTGCAGGATCGGCTCTTCACTGAGGTAGTAGCGGATCATCTCCGGCACGAACGGATACACCGACTTGTCGTCGCCCACACCAGTGCCCGGCGCATTGGCCAAGGTCACGTTGCCGGCGCGGTAGGCGCCGAACAGCCCGGGCACGCCGAGCATCGATTCGGGCCGGAACACCGTCGGGTCGAGGAAGTCGTCGTTGATGCGGCGGTAGATCACGTGCACGCGCTGTGCGCCACGCGTGGTCTGCGCATAGACCATGTCGTTCTGCACGAACAGGTCGGCGCCCTCGACCAGTTCCACACCCATCTGCTGGGCCAGGAAGGCATGCTCGAAGTACGCCGAGTTCGCCGCGCCCGGGGTGAGGACGGCCACTACCGGGTTGTCGATGTTGGCCGGCGCGCACTGGCGCAGCACATCGAGCAGTGCGTCGGGGTAGCGTTCGACCGGCGCGATCTGCTGGCTGGAGAACAGCTCGGGCGTCAGGCGCGCCATCATCCGCCGGTTCTCGAGCATGTACGACACGCCCGAGGCGACCCGCAGGTTGTCTTCGAGCACGTAATACTCGCCGTCGCCGGCGCGCACCAGATCGATGCCCGAAACGTGCGAATAGGTGTTGCAGGCGACCTGCAGGCCCTGCATTTCCTTGCGGTACTCGCTGTTGTCGAGGACCAGCGCGGCCGGAATGCGGCCATCGCGCAGGATGCGCTGCGGTCCATAGACATCGCCCAGGAACAGGTTCAGCGCGTGCACCCGCTGGCGCAGCCCGGCCTCGAGCATCCGCCATTCGGCGGCCGGCACGATCCTGGGCACGATGTCGAAGGGGATCAGCCGCTCGGTGCCCGATTCCTCACCGTAGACCGAGAACGTGATGCCGACGCGGTGGAACGAGATCTCCGCCTCGCGCCGCTTGTGCGCGACCTGATCGGGCGGGGTGCGTTGCAGCCAGTCTTCAAACGCGCGGTAGTGCGGCCGGACTGCGCCCTGTGCATCGCGCATCTCGTCGTAGCTGGCTGACATCGAAGAAGCTTCCCCTGGCTGTCCTTGGCGCCGCACCGTGCGACGAGATATAGCATGTCGCCCGTCGGGTGCACGCCGGGTGAGACGGCAGGGTGCCCGCGGGGCAGGGACGGGGCCCGCCCACCGGCCCAAACGACGACGGGCCGCTTGCGCGGCCCGTCGTGGCGAAGCGGCGGAAGGCGCCGGCCTTACTTGAGCTTGGCGTCGGCGCGCAGGGCCTCGGCGCGGTCGGTCTTCTCCCACGAGAACGCGGTGGCGGTGTGCTGCTCGCCCGCGCCGTCGGTGTAGCTGACCTGCTGCGGCTTGCGGCCGAAGTGGCCGTAGCTGGCGGTGCGCTGGTAGACCGGGTGGATCAGGTCGAGCATCTGGATGATGCCGTAGGGGCGCAGGTCGAAGTGGCGGCGGATCAGCTTCTCGATCTGCGCATCGGGGATCTTGCCGGTGCCGAACGTGGTCACCGAGATCGAGGTCGGCTCGGCGACGCCGATGGCGTACGACACCTGCACCTCGCAGCGGTCGGCCAGGCCGGCCGCGACCACGTTCTTGGCGACATAGCGCGCGGCGTAGGCGGCCGAGCGGTCGACCTTCGACGGGTCCTTGCCCGAGAACGCACCGCCACCGTGACGGGCCCAGCCGCCGTAGGTGTCGACGATGATCTTGCGGCCGGTCAGGCCACAGTCGCCCACCGGCCCGCCGATGATGAACTTGCCGGTCGGGTTGATGTGGAACTTGGTGCCCTTGTGCAGCCACTTGCCCGGCAGCACGGGCTTGATGATCTCCTCGCGCACCGCCTCGATCAGGTCCTTCTGCTTGACGCCCGGATCGTGCTGGGTCGACAGCACGACCGCGTCGATCGCGGTCGCCTTGCCATCCTCGTAGCGCAGCGTGACCTGGCTCTTGGCATCGGGGCGCAGCCACGGCAGCGGCGAGTTCTTCTTCTTGCGCACCTGCGCCTGGCGCTCGACCAGACGGTGCGACAGGTGGATCGCGGCCGGCATGTGGCTGTCGGTCTCGTTGGTCGCGTAGCCGAACATCAGGCCCTGGTCGCCAGCACCCTGCTGCTCGGGATTCTTGCGATCCACACCCTGGTTGATGTCGGGCGACTGCTTGCCGATCAGGTTCAGCACGCCGCAGGTCTCGCCGTCGAAGCCGACGTCGGAACTGTCGTAGCCGATGTCCAGGATCACCTTGCGGGTCAGCGCCTCCAGATCGATCCACGCGCTGGTAGTCACCTCGCCGGCGACGATCGCCACGCCGGTCTTGACCAGCGTCTCGCACGCCACGCGCGCGCGCTTGTCCTGGGCCAGGATCGCGTCGAGCACGGCATCGGAGATCTGGTCGGCAATCTTGTCCGGATGGCCTTCGGAGACGGACTCGGACGTGAAGAGATAGCTGGACATCAGGGCTATATCCCTATATTCGGATGAAAAGATGGCCGCGAATGATACACCCCCGGCCAGCGCAACGCATCTTGTCGTCCTGCGTGTTGCCGGAGGGTTAAGCGGGTCGACAGCGACATACGCGTTTGCCGCCAGCCCGCACGCTCGCGACAATCGGCGACCGCCACGCGATGCAACCCAAGGAACGCCCGCACCATGGATTCCCTGACCCAGATCGTCCTCGGTGCGTCGGTCGCCGCAGCCGTCGTGCCGGCGGCCCATCGTCGTGCGGCGTTGCTGGCCGGCGCTGCGCTGGGCACCGTGCCCGACCTCGATGGCCTGGTGATCGCGCTGCTGACCGACGACCCGGTGCTGCGGATGACGCTGCATCGCGGCATCACCCATTCGTTATTGGTGCTGCCGCTGGCCGCTGCCGCGCTGTGGTGGGCGTTGCGCCGCTACGGCCACGGCCGGGTCACGGCTGCGCCGGTGCGTTGGTTCTGGGCGATCCAGCTCGCGCTGGTCACGCATCCGCTGCTCGATGCGTTCACGGTCTATGGCACGCAGCTGCTGTGGCCGTTCCGGCCGCCGCCGGCGATGTGGTCGAGCGTCTTCATCATCGATCCGCTGTATACGATCTGGTTGCTGATCGGCGTGTTGGTTGCGGCGTTTGCGGGCGCGCGCCGGCTCGGTGGCCGCGCGTTGGCGCTCGGGCTCGCGTTGAGCACGGCGTACCTAGGCTGGTCGCTGGTCGCCAAGTCGCTCGTCGACCGGGACGCCGAGCAGGCGCTTGCGGCGCTGGGCCTTGCGGACGCGCCGCGCTTCTCGGTGCCGATGCCGGGCAATACTGTGCTGTGGCGGGTGGTCGCGATGACGCAGGACGGTTATGTCGAGGGGTTCCGGTCGCTGGTCGCCGACCGTGGTCCGATGCAGTTCGCGGCCTATCCGTCCGACGTCGCCGCGCTGCGGGCGAACGCCGCGCTGCCGGCGGTGCAGCGGCTGGCCTGGTTCAACCACGGCTTCATGGGGGCGACGGTCGTCGAGGGTTGGCTGCAGCTCAGCGACCTGCGCATGGGCAACGAACCGGACTACTTCTTCCGCTTCATCGTCGCCGAGCACACCGCCGCGGGTTGGTCCGCAGTGCCGCCGACCCAGGCACCGATGGCGCGCGATCTGGGGGCGACGTGGAATGCGACCTGGGCGCGGATGTGGCACGAACCTGCGGTGCCGGGCCCGGCGCCGGCTGTCGGCGGGCCCTGACGCGGGGCCCGCGGATGCGGTCTGTCAGGCAGCCAGCGTCGGCTGTGCGTCGCCGGCGATCAGCGCGTCGAAGTAGGCGCGTGTGAGCGCAAGCTGGTCCTGCGCGGTGTCGGCGCGGTTGACCACGGCGCGGAAGGCGTGGTGCTCCGGCCGGTCCTTTGCGTACCAGCCCAGATGCTTGCGTGCGATGCGCACGCCGGAGGTCTCGCCGTAGAACGCATGCAGCGCCTGGAGATGGCCGAGCAGGATGTCGCGGATCTCCTGCAACGACGGCGGCGGGAGGTGGTGGCCGGTGGCGAGAAAGTGCGCGATCTCGCGGAAGATCCAGGGCCGGCCCTGCGCCGCGCGACCGACCATGACTGCATCGCATCCGGTGTGGCGCAACACGGCCAGCGCTTTCTCCGGCGAGTCGATGTCGCCGTTGGCGATTACCGGGATCGACAGGTGCGCCTTGATCGCCGCGATCGTGTCGTACTCGGCGCTGCCGGTGTAGTGCTGGTCGCGGGTGCGGCCATGGACGGCGAGGGCGGCGATGCCCGCGTCCTGTGCGATACGCGCGATCGTCGGTGCGTTGCGATGCGCGGCGCACCAGCCGGTGCGGATCTTCAGTGTCACCGGCACGTCGACCGCGGCGACCACCGCCTGCAGGATGCGTGCGACCAGCGCCTGGTCCTGCATCAGCGCCGAGCCGGCCCAGGCGTTGCAGACCTTCTTGGCCGGGCAGCCCATATTGATGTCGACGATCTGCGCGCCGTGCGCGACGTTGTGGCGCGCCGCCTCGGCGAGCATGGTCGGCTCGGTGCCGGCGATCTGCACGCCGACCGGTGCCGGCTCGCCGTCGTGGTCCATGCGGCGCAGCGATTTCTCGGTGCACCAGAAGCGCGGATCGCTGATCGTCATCTCCGACATCGCCAGGCCCGCGCCCAGGCGCTTGCACAGCTGCCGGAACGGCTTATCGGTGACGCCGGCCATCGGGGCCAGCACCACGTTGGGTTCGATGCGGTACGGACCGATCTGCATGCGCCCATTGTCGCCGATCGGGGGGGCCGGGTCGCGCGCGCGCCGCTCTGAGTTCAGCGGCGCAGTTGGTAGAGCTCGAAGCGCGGACCGTCGACGTCGAGCACCATCAGCAGTTCGCTCTCGCCGGTGCGCACCAGGCGGCCGACGCTGTCGCCTTCGACGCGCGCTGCCGGCGGCGAGGGCCACTGGCGGCTGTAGCCGGGCGAGGGCTCGTCGTTGACCGATTGCGAGCCCAGGAACGCGAGCGTGCTGCGATCGATCGGCAGCAGTCGGCCCTGCCGACGCTGCGAACCGCTGGTCTTGGCGAACGTCAGCACGCCGCCTTGGCGCGCGATCGTGGCGTCGAACCAGGGATAGGCATAGGCGCCGCCGCGTCCGTCGAACTGCAGCGAGCGGACCTGCCAGGCGCCGGTGATCGTGCCCAGCGGGCGTCCGCTTCCTGCCAGCGCCAGCACCTGTCGCGCGTCGGCCAGGACCGGGTCGTGGTCGTCGAGCGCCAGGTCGAATGTGGGCTCGGCGAGGATGGCGTCGCGGTCGGTCGGCCAGACCTGCGCCCGCCAGTCGTCCGGTGTGCCGTCGTGCGCGTCCGCCTGCGTCGGCGGCGCCGCCTCGGTCACTGGATTGGCGGCGACCGTCGCGGCATCGGCCGCGGCCGGCACGGCGGCCGGCGACGCGGATGTCGGCGCAGGGTCGGCCGGGCTGCAGGCGACCACGACGAGTGCAATCGCCAGGCCGGTGCCGGCACGCAGGCGCGCGGGAAGGGAACGGCAGGACATCGGCAGAACTCCGCCGCGATCCTGGGTGCCGCGGCCGGGCGAGGGTAGCGCGCCCGGCGTCGTCAGTCCGTCGCGGGGCGCAGGTGCGGCATCGCCGCGGCGGCGCCGACCCGCTCGGTCGACCGCCCCGCATAATGCGCGGCGAAGCGCACGTGGCTGTCGAACGGCGCCGCCGGGTCGCCGGCGAGTGAGGCGGCCAGTGCGCCATTGAAGGCATCGCCCGCGCCGGTGGTGTCGACCGGCTCGACCTTGTCGGCCGGTACGCGATAGAACGGCTGCGTATCGCCGCGGGTCAGGTCCTCGCGGTGGGAGACGAATGCGCCAGCGGCGCCGAGTGTGACCACCACCGTGCCGCGTGGCAGCAGCGTGCGACACCAGCGGTGCAGTTGCGCATCGGCCGTGCCGGCGATCGCTTCGCTGTCGATGCGATGGCTGGTGTGACGCTCGAGCAGGCCGGCGAACTCGGTTTCGTTCGGCGTGAGGATGTCGGCCGCGGCGAGCAGTTCGCGCAGGCACTGCGCGTTGGCCGGCGCCGGGTTGAGCATCGTCGAGGTGCCGGCGGCGCGCGCCAGGCGCATCGCTTCGAGCACGCTGTCGAGCGGGGATTCGAGCTGGGTCAGCAACACCCGGGCGCCGGCCAGGGCTTCGGCCTGCCGGCCGACCCAGGAGGCGCACAGGTCGCCATTGGCGCCGGCGCCGATGACGATGGTGTTGTGGCCGGCCTCGTCGACATAGATGCCGGCCGTGCCGGTCGGGTGGCTGCTCTCGCGCACGCGCATCGCGATGCCGTCGGCCTGGGCGAGTGCGCGCGCCTGGCGGCCGCCGTCGTCGTCGCCCAGCGCGCATAGGAAGGTGGTCTGCGCGCCCGCCCGGGTCGAGGCGACGGCCTGATTGAAGCCCTTGCCGCCCGGCCCGGTGTGGTAGCGGCCGCTGAGCGTCTCGCCGCGGCGCGGCAGGGTGCTGCAGTTCCAGACATGGTCGACATTGAACGACCCGACGACGACGACACGACTCACGCGCACATCCTCTCTGTCCCGCTCTCGCAGTGATCCGGCGTCAGGCGCCGATGTAGGTCAGCACGCCGGCGATCGTCGCGGTCATCAGCGTGGCGATGGTGCCGCCCAGCACCGCGCGCAGGCCGAAACGCGCCAGGTCTTGGCGGCGGTCGGGAGCCAGGCCGCCGATGCCACCGATCTGGATCGCGATCGAGCTGAAGTTCGCAAAGCCGCACAGCGCGTAGGTCGCGATCAGGCGACCCTGCTCGGTCAGCGCCATGCCCTCGACGCGGCCGTTGACGATGTCGGCCAGCTGCAGGTACGCGACGAACTCATTGATGACGATCTTCTGGCCGATCAGCGAGCCCACCACCGACGCGTCCTGCCACGGCACACCGATCAGCCAGGCGATCGGGGCGAGCACGAAGCCGAAGATCGTCGCCAGGTTGGTCGGGCGGCCGATCGCCTCGGCCAGGCCGGTGGCCTCGCCGATCCATTCCAGCGGCCAGTTGATCATCGCGATCAGCGCGATGAAGGCCAGCAGCATCGCGCCGATGTTCAGTGCCAGGCGCAGGCCGTCGCCAGCGCCGGCGGCCGCGGCATCGATGATATTGCCGGTGGTCTTCTCGACCTCCATCTTGACCGTGCCGCGGGTCAGCGGCTCGCGCGTCTCGGGGATCAGGATCTTGGCGATGACCAGCGTCGCCGGTGCGGCCATGATCGAGGCGGCCAGCAGATGCTTGGCGTAGAACGCCTGTTCCTCGGGGTTGCCGCCACCGAGCATGCCCACATACGCGGCGAGCACCCCGCCGGCGATGTGCGCCATGCCGCCGATCATCATCGTGATCAGCTCCGACTCGGTCATCCGCGAGATGTACGGACGCACGGTCAGCGGCGCCTCGGTCTGGCCGATGAACACGCTGGCGCACACGCTGGTGGTCTCGGCGCCCGAGACCCGCATCACCTTGGTGATCGCCAGCGCCATCACCCGCACGATCGCCTGCATCACGCCCAGGTGGTAGAGCACGCCCATCAGCGCGGCGAAGAAGATGATCGTCGGCAGCACCTGGAAGGCGAAGATGAAGCCGTAGGTCTCCACGTTCATCAGGCTGCCGAAGATGAACTCCGAGCCGGCGTTGACGAATGAAAGCACCTTGACGAAACCGTGGCCCAGCGCGTCGAACACCTCGCGCCCGCCGGGCACGCGCAGCACGACAGCGGCGAACGCGATCTGCAGGGTGACGCCGGTGGCGACCAGCTTCCAGTCGACGGCGCGCTTGTTGTTGGAGAACAGCCACGTGATCGCGAGCAGCACGGCGAGGCCGAACAGGCCGAAGCCGATCCGCGTCAGGTCTTCCATCGTGGCCCCCAGGCCCGTCGACAAGTCGCGCAGCCTAGTGCAGCGGGCCGGCACGGGCAACCACGGACCGGGTGAAGACCGTGTCGTTCAGGCCCGTGGCGCCGTCTGCGCGGTGTCTCGGGCCGGATCGGCGGCGCATCGGCGCAGCTTGCATACACTGGTGCGCCCGACAGCGAGGAACCCGCCCATGCACTACCGTCGTCTCGGCACCTCCGGCCTGCAGCTCTCGGCGCTTTCGTTCGGTGCCTGGACCACGTTCGGGCGCCAGGTCGGCCGGGGCCAGGCGCGCGACCTGGTGGCCGCGGCCTGGGACCACGGCATCAACTTCTTCGACAATGCGGAAGGGTATGCCAACGGTGAGGCCGAGCGGGTCATGGGCGATGTGATCGCCGATCTGCGTCTGCCGCGCGACGGCTATTGCGTGTCGAGCAAAGTGTTCTTCGGCGCGGCGACCGAGCCCGGCCCCACCCAGCGGGGGCTGTCGCGCAAGCACGTGCGCGATGCCTGCGATGCCGCGCTGCGGCGGCTGCGGGTCGATCACCTCGACCTCTATTTCTGCCATCGGCCCGATCCCGACACCCCGGTGGCCGAGACCGTCTGGGCGATGGACACGCTGATCCGCCAGGGCAAGGTGCTGTACTGGGGCACGTCCGAATGGCCGGCGGCCGCAATCCGCGAGGCGGCGCAGATCGCGCGCACGCACCACTTGCACGGCCCGACGATGGAACAGCCCGAGTACAACCTGCTGCGGCGCGAGCGGGTCGAACTCGAGTATGCCCCGCTGTATGCCGAGCTTGGATTGGGGACGACCACCTGGTCGCCGCTGGCCTCGGGCCTGTTGACCGGCAAGTACGCCGGCGGCGTGCCGGCCGACAGCCGACTGGCGCAGCCGGAGCTGGCTTGGTTGCAGCGCGAGCTGCTGGGGAATGCGGACCAGGTGGCGCGCGCGGCGCGGTTCGTCGCGTTGGCGGCCGAGCTGGGCGTCGCGCCGGCACCGCTGGCGATCGCCTGGTGCCTGCGCAATCCGCACGTGTCGTCGGTGCTGCTGGGCGCCAGCCGGGTGGAGCAGCTGATCGAGAACCTGCAGGCGCTCGAACTGGCGGCCTTGCCCGACAACGGCCTGTGGGCGCGGGTGGACGCGCTGGCGGACTGAGCCGTGCGCGACCGCCCGTCGGACCGCGCACGCGGCACTTGACTCGGAAATGAGAATCAATAGCATTGGAGGCCCCGACCCGAGGAACCGACCATGCTTGCGCCCCAGCTCCGCGATTCCGTTCCCGCCCGCGACGCGGCCGATGGCCACAACGTGCACCGCCTGGCCCGTGCCCATGATGCCCGCGCCCCCGAGCCGATCGAGCTCGACAGCGCGCAGTTGCTGCGCGGCCAGCGCGAACTGCAGATCCGTCACGGCAACGAGATCTACCGCCTGCGCCACACCCGCAACGACAAACTGATCCTGACCAAGTAAGCCCCTCGTTGACCGGTGCCGCCGTCCTTCAGCGGTGGCCCGTCCGTCCATCGATCTCTCCGGTCGCCCGCCCGCGCGTTTCTCTCCCCGCGCCTGCCAGCCAGCCGTCGCCCTCCGAGCACGAGTCTGCGCATGCGCCTCCACCCGCTTTCTGTTTCTCTGGCCCTGGGCCTGTTTCCGTTTACCGCACTGGCTGCGCCCGACGGTGCTGTCGACGCCACCGCGCCGGCTGCCGAGTTCGACCGGGTCGTCGTCACCGCCACCCGCACCGAACGCGCGATCGCCGACGTGCCCAATACCGTCGACGTGATCGACCGCGCGCGCATGGACACCTTGCTGGTGCGCGACATCGCCGACCTGTTCCGCTACGAACCCGGCGTGACGGTCGGCCGCAACATCGGCCGCTTCGGGCTGTCGGACATCCGCATCCGCGGCCTGGGCGGCAACCGCGTGCGCATCCAGACCGACGGCATCGCGATCTCCGATGCGTTCGCCATCGGCAGCTTCTCCAACGCCAACCGCAACTTCGTCGATCCCGACACGCTCAAGCGGGTCGAGGTCGTGCGCGGGCCGACGAGTTCGCTCTACGGTTCGGACGCGCTCGGCGGCGTGGTCTCGTTCGTCACCAAGGACCCGTCCGACTACCTGGGCGACGGGCGCGACGCGTACTTCGGCTTCAAGCTCGGAACGACCACCGCCGACGCAGGCCTGTTCGCGAACGCCACTGCGGCATTCGGCGGCGCGCGCTGGTCGGGCCTGGTGGCGGTCGGCCATCGCCAGGGCAAGGAGACCGAAACCATGGGCGAGGTCGGCGGCGAGGGCAGCGCTCGCACGCAGGCCAATCCGCAGTCGGCCAATGGCCGCAGCGTGCTGGCCAAGGTCGTTTTCGCGCCCGACGCCCGGCAACGTTTTCGGCTGACGGTCGAGGGCAACGAGGACGACGTCGAGACCGACGTGCTGAGTTCGCATGGCGACGTGGTGATGATGCCCGGCGTGCCGGCGTCCGCGCGTGTGCAGTCGCAGGTCGGCAAGGATCACCAGAGCCGCGCGCGGGTGTCGTTCGGGCACGAGATCGTCGGCCTGGACAACGCCTTCGCCGATGCGATCGACTGGCAGGTCTATGGCCAGGACAGCGAGACGCTTCAGCGGACCGAGGAACGCCGCTCTTCGCTGGTCGGTGGGACACCGGTCAATCCGGTATTGCGCGAGCGCGCCTTCGATTTCGACCAGCGCGAGTACGGCCTGCAGGCGAACTTCCGCAAGTCGCTTGGGCAGCGCATCGTCCACGACCTGAGCTGGGGACTCGACCTGTCGCAGTCCGAGACGCGTCAGAAGCGCGATGGGCGTGCGACCAACCTCACGACCGGCACAGTGACCAACGTCATCAGTCCCGACGTCTTCCCGGTCCGCGATTTCCCGATCAGCGACACCACCAAGGCCGCGCTCTACATGCAGGACGAGATCGCGTTCGCCGACGGCGCGGTGCGCCTGGTGCCCGCGATCCGGGTTGACCACTACCGGCTCAAGCCCGAGGTCGACACGATCTTCCGCGAGGATAATCCGACCACGCAGGTCGCCGACATCCGCAAGACCCGGGTGTCGCCCAAGCTCGGCGCGGTCTGGCATTTCGCCGAGGCCTGGTCGCTGTTCGGCGGCTATGCCGCGGGCTTCCGCGCGCCGCCGTACAACGACGTCAACATCGGCTTCACCAACCTCGCGTTCGGCTACACCGCCATCCCCAATCCGGATCTGCGCCCGGAGACCAGCGACGGTCTGGAACTGGGTCTGCGCTTCGCCGGCCGATCGGCCTATGCCAGCCTGACCGGCTACTACAACCGATACGACGACTTCATCGAGTCCACCCGGTTCGTCGGCATCGATCCGGACAGCGGTCTGATGGTCTACCAGTCGCAGAATGTCGACGACGCCCGCATCTGGGGCGTGGAGTTCAAGGGCGGACTGGATCTCGATGCGCTGGCGCCCGCGCTCGCGGGCTGGTCGCTGCGCGGCGCGGCGGCGTGGTCGCGCGGCGAGGACCGCACCACGGGGGATCCGCTGGCCAGCGTCGACCCGCTGACCGCCGCGCTGGGCCTGGCCTTTGAAGGCAACGCCTGGGGTGCGGAACTGGCCGGGCGCTTCGCTGGGCGACGTGATCGCCTGCCGCCGTCCGGCACCGCCGTCGGCTACGTGGAAACGCCTGGCCACGCGGTGCTCGACCTCTACGCCCATTGGACGTTTGCGCCCGGCACGACGGTCAACCTGGGCGTGCTCAACCTCGCCGACCGCAAGTACTGGCCGGCAGGCAACGTCCCGCTGGTCGCTGCGACGTCGACCACTTTCGACCGTTACACCGCGCCGGGGCGCAGCCTGGCGGTCAGCTTCGCGGTCGATTTCTGATCATGGCGCGCGCGGCGGCGATCCTGCCTCCGGTACCGATGGTCGACATCAGTGCGACGTCGCCGCCGACGCCTGCGCAACTGGCGACCCTGGGCACGGTGTTGTGCCTGCACCGGCCCGGAGCGGCGAGCGAGCTCGGTGGCTGGGCGCGGGCGCGCCGGGTCGAGGTGCACCGTGCGCTCGATGGCGACGGCATGCGCGAGAGCCTGCTGTTCTTCGATGCCGACGACGCTTGCTGCTGGCAACTGCACCTGCTGCCCGACAGCGATTTCCTGGCATGGGACGCGCTGGTCGAGCGCTATCCGCTCGACCGCAGTCCCCAGGCCGGCCTGGCCGAGCGCCTGTGGCGCGGCTTGGCGCAGCGGCTGTGGGCCGGCGGCTGGCAGGCGAGCGTCCTGCGCTTCCACGCGATAACACCTGCCTGCACGACGATCGACGGCGCCGCGATGCTGGTCGCCAGCCTGGCGGAGATCTCGCCGCTGGGCGCCGACTGTGCGCGGCAGATCATCCGCGCACACGGCATCGTCCCGAGCGCGGCATTCGCCGACGGCGCCCCCCATCCAGTTCCCGTACCCGCCACCGATCCCAACTTGTCCGCCGGCACGATGCCGCCGCGCGACGCTTCCGCCCGCGTCCGTCCGTTTCCCCCTGTTTTTGGAGAACCCGCATGAATCCGCAAGCCGCCGCTCTGGCGTTCGCCCTGCTGCTGGCCCCGGCCTTCGCAGCGTCCGCCACCGCAACGCCAGCCCACGACCCCGCCGCCGACCGCGCGGCCATTCTCGCGATGCAGGGCGAGTACACGGTGCGCTTCTCGTTCGAGGAGACCGCGGTGCTGGCACCGGGCTACGAGCGCGTGGCCGCCAAGGACAGCGGCGGCGACGAGGTCGTGATCGTGGTCGAGGACACCCCCGGCCGCATCGTGCTCCAGCACCTGCTGCTCGACGTCAAAAGCGGGCACGTGGTCAAGCACTGGCGCCAGGACTGGCACTACGAGGCGCCGACGCGCTGGGAGTTCACCGCCGACCAGACCTGGCAGCGGCGCGAGGTACCCGCCGAACTCGTCCGCGGCGGCTGGACGCAGTGCGTCTATGAGGTCAGCGATGCGCCGCGCTACTGCGGCACCGGGCGCTGGGTGCATGCCGGCGGCGTTTCGACCTGGACCTCGGACGCGGATTGGCGCCCGCTGCCGCGCCGCGAGTACACCAAGCGCAGCGACTACAACGCGCTGGCGGCGATCAATCGCCACACGATCGTGCCCGGTGGCTGGACCCACGAGCAGGACAACACCAAGACCGTGCGCGACGCGCAGGGCCGGCCGACCGCGCAGTTGGTGCGCGAGTTCGGCTTCAACGACTACGTGAAGACCACAGCGATCGACTTCTCGCCCGCCTATGCCTATTGGGACGCCACCCAGGGCTACTGGGCCCGCGTGCGCGAGCGCTGGGAGCGGCGCCTGGCCGCGCCTGAGGGGGTGCAGCTGAAGACGAAGATCGACGGCATGGCGTTGATCATGCCGCTGTTCGAGCAGGCGCAGACCGTGCAGGACGGCGGCACGGTGACCGATGCCCAGATCGACGCCGTGTTCGAGGCCTGGGTGACGACGGCCACGCCGTAACGGTCGCTGCGTGGCGCGGTTGCGCCTGGCTTGCGGCAGGGACGCCGCAAGCCTCCGTCGGCCGCGATGGATCGCGACCGCGCGTCATGGCAGCCCGCCCTATACTCGGCCCAGCGCGGATGTCCGCGGATCGACTAGGGGGAAAACGCATGGGAACGGGACTGTTTCTGGCGGTGGTGCTCGCGTTCGCCGGCGTCATCGTGCTGTTCAAGACGGTGCGCATGGTGCCGCAGGGCTACGAGTGGACTGTCGAGCGCTTCGGCAAGTACACCCATTCGATGGCGCCGGGTCTGCACTTCCTGATCCCGATCGTCTATGGGGTCGGCCGCAAGATCAACATGATGGAGCAGGTGCTCGACGTGCCCAGCCAGGACGTCATCACCAAGGACAACGCGGTCGTGCGCGTGGATGGGGTGGTGTTCTTCCAGGTGCTTGACGCGGCCAAGGCGGCCTACGAGGTCTCGAACCTGGAGATCGCGACGATCGCGCTGGTGCAGACCAACATCCGCACCGTGATCGGCTCGATGGACCTCGATGAGTCGCTGAGCAACCGCGAGACGATCAACGCCCAGCTGCTCAACGTCGTCGACCACGCCACCAACCCCTGGGGCATCAAGGTCACCCGCATCGAGATCCGCGACATCCAGCCGCCGCGTGACCTGGTCGACTCGATGGCGCGCCAGATGAAGGCCGAGCGCGAACGCCGCGCGGTCATTCTCGAGGCCGAGGGGCATCGGCAGTCGGAGATCCTGCGCGCCGAGGGCGACAAGCAGGCCGCGATCCTGCAGGCCGAGGGCCAGAAGGAAGCCGCCTTCCGCGAGGCCGAGGCGCGTGAGCGTCTGGCCGAGGCGGAGGCAAGGGCGACGGAAATGGTGTCCAACGCGATCGCCAACGGCGACGTGCAGGCGATCAACTACTTCGTCGCGCAGAAGTACGTCGAGGCGTTCGAGAAGCTGGCGACGGCGCCGAACCAGAAGTTCGTGCTGATGCCGATGGAAACCAGCGGCATCATCAGTTCGATCGCCGGCATCGGCGAACTGGCGAAGGAAGCGTTGGGCCAGAAGGCGTCGTCGCGCCCGCAGGCGCCGGCACCGCAGCGTGGCGGGCTCTGACATGGACTGGCTGCGCGCGGACGTCGTCGGCTGGGCTGCGGTCGCGCTGCTGCTGATGGCGGCCGAGACGCTGGTGCCCGGCGCGTTCCTGCTGTGGATGGGGTTCGCGGCCGCGGCGGTGTTCGTCGTCGCACTGCTGGTGCCGGGCCTGGCACTGCTGCCGCAGGTCGCGCTGTTCGTCGTGCTCAGTTTCGTGTCGGTGCTGGTGTACCGCACGTGGTTCCGCAAGCGCGAGCGCCCCAGTGACCACCCCACGCTCAATCGGCGCGCGTCCCAGCACGTCGGTCGCGTCGTGCCCCTCGATCAGGCGATCGTGGCCGGACGTGGACGGGTCAAGATCGGCGATGCCTTCTGGGTCGTCGAGGGCGCCGACTTGCCGGCCGGCACGCCGGTGCGCATCGTCGGCACCGACGGGGTGAATCTGCACGTCGAAGTCGCCTGATCTCGTCGTTTCGGGAGGCGGCCAGTGGTGCCGCCGACCTGCGATAATGCCGGCTTTCCGCAGGCGAGCCGGCAGTCCAACATGACCCAGAAGACCATCCTCAACGCATCGCACCGCGCCCTGGGCGCGCGCATGGTCGACTTCGGCGGCTGGGACATGCCGCTCAACTACGGCTCCCAGATCGAGGAGCATCACCACGTCCGCCGCGATGCCGGCATGTTCGACGTCAGCCACATGACCGTGGTCGACCTGCGCGGTGCGCAGACCCGCGCATTCCTGCGCCAGCTTGTTGCCAACTCGGTCGACAAGCTCAAGAGCCCGGGCAAGGCGCTCTACACCTGCATGCTCACGCCCGAAGGCGGGATCATCGATGACCTGATCGTCTACTTCATGGCCGACGACTGGTTCCGCCTGGTCGTCAATGCCGCCACCCGCGACAAGGACCTGGCCTGGATCCAGGCGCAGGCCACCGGGTTCGAGGTCGAGGTCAGCGAGCGTCCGGAACTGGCGATGATCGCCGTGCAGGGGCCGCAGGCCCGGGCCAAGGTCGCCGGGCTGCTCGGCCAGGTCGACGCGCTGGTGCTCGACAAGCTTGGCCGCTTCGCCGCCGCCGAGCTCGAGGCCACGCCGTTCGGCGACCTGTTCGTCGCGCGCACCGGCTACACCGGCGAGGACGGCTTCGAGATCGTCGTCCACGAGCGCCATGCCGTCGCGCTGTGGGAGGCGCTGCATGCCGCCGGCGTCGCGCCGGCTGGTCTCGGCGCGCGCGACACCCTGCGTCTGGAAGCCGGACTCGCGCTGTATGGCCAGGACATGGACGAGACGGTCTCGCCCTACGAGGCCGCACTCGGCTGGACGGTCGCGCTCGACGAGGGCCGCGCGTTCAACGGCCGCGCGCTGCTCGAACAGCACAGCACCGCTGCGCCGCGGCAGATGATCGGCCTGGTCATGGACGACAAGGGCGTGCTGCGCCACGGCCAGACGGTGACCACAGCCCAGGGGCAGGGCGAGATCCTGTCGGGGACGTTCTCGCCGACGATCGGCAAGGCGATCGCGTTCGCCCGCGTGCCGGCCGGCGAGCCGGGCGAGGTGACAGTCGACATCCGCGGCCGCCAGGTGCCGGTGCGCGTGGTCGCGTTCCCGTTCGTGCGCAATGGCCGGGTCGTCGACGGCATCTGATCCACCGCAAGACCTTGGCTTACACTAGCGCCACTTTCCCGCAGTCACGTTTTCACCGGAGCCGACAATGAGCGAAATCCCTGGCGACCTGAAGTTTTTGAAGTCACACGAATGGGTCCGTGTCGAAGGCGACGGCAAGGTCACCGTCGGCATCTCGGACCATGCTCAGGGTCTGCTCGGCGACCTGGTGTACGTCGAGCTGCCCGCCGTCGGCGATACCGTCGAGGCCGGTAACGGCGTCGCCGTGGTCGAGTCGGTCAAGGCGGCCTCCGATGTCTACGCCCCGGTGTCGGGCAAGATCGCGGCGGTCAACGCCTCGCTCGCCGACAAGCCCGAGACCATCAACGAAGACGCCTTCGGCGAAGGCTGGTTGTTCGTCATCGAGCTCGACGATCCCGACCAGCTCGCAGACCTGCTCTCGCCCGACGACTACGCCGAACTGCTGGAGGCGGAGGCCGACTAAGGCCGCCTCGAGCTCCGTGTTCATCGAGCGCGCCCCCACGGGGCGCGCTTTTTTTTGGCGGTCTTCCCTGGCTGACGGGCGCTTGCGCGGCTGGGGGCATCGGCAGCTTGACGTTCGCACCCTGGCATCCGACCGGCGGGTGCGCCGGCGCGGACGAGGTGCACATGGACATGTGGCGACGCGCGCTTCGCCGACTGCGTCCGCGGCATTGCGTATCGACGCGTGCCGTTCGACTTCGGCGGTCGACCTCGTCCCTCGGTCGTCTCGGAGACGCCGGTCCAGGTGTCTTGTTCGAGCTGCCGCGAGGGCGAATGCGTCGCGCACTTTTCGCGCAAACCGATGCTGCGAGGTCGCATCGACCGGTCCGCGTGCACATCGCGTTCACCGGCCGGTTGGCGCGGTGATGGATGTTTCACCACACCGTATCGCGTCGCTTGCGCGTGTTCGTCGAACGGCATCGTGACTGTCGACTCTCGTGCAGAGTGCTTGTTTCAAGCACTTTTTTTGCATCGCATGCGACGAGGCCTCACCCATGTTGCGGGTGGCGCCGGTACGCGGCGCGCCCCGTGCGCAGTGCAGCCGTGGCGGACGTCGGGGAGCGGGCACGACAAAAGCATGTCCGCCTGTTGACAGTGGAAAAAACCGTGATTAGGTTTCGCGGCAACACACGCCCGCTATCAAAACGAGTGAGTCGAGCCCCGACAACAACGCGCTGCACAACTCGGACCTCCGCCAGGAACATCACAAGGTGGATGCGGGCAGCATCTCCGCCGCAAATCCCCGACATCGAATCCGGCATCCCGTCGCGCGCGACGCGGGTGCCTTCGCATCACCGGGATGCTGTCGCCAATGCGACGACCTTCCGACCGAATCCGTTCCGATGCGCAGCGCGCGTCGACGGGTGCACGCGGGTCCGACTCCCGCGCGCCGTTTTGAGTACTGGGCAGCTGTACATGCAAGTCCACTGACGAGGAGAGCCATCCCATGGCCACGAAGAAAGCTGCAAAGAAGACCACCGCCAAGAAGGCGGCCAAGAAGACCGTTCGCAAGTCCGCTGCCAAGAAGGCCGTGAGCAAGGCCAGAAAGGCGACGAAGAAGGTCGCCAAGGCCGTGAAGAAGGCGACCAAGAAGGTCGCGAAGAAGGCAACTAAGAAGACCGCAAAGAAGACCGCCAAGAAGGCTGCGACCAAGAAGTCGGCAGCAAAGAAGGCGACCAAGAAGGCCACCAAGAAGTCGGCAGCAAAGAAGGCCACCAAGAAGGCCACCAAGAAGTCGGCTGCGAAGAAGGCGACCAAGAAGACCGCCAAGAAGTCTGCCACCCGCAAGAGCGCCACCAAGAAGACCGCCACCCGCAAGGCCGCGACGAAGAAGGCCGCGACCAAGAAGACTGCGGCGAAGAAGGCGACCAAGAAGACCGCCAAGAAGGCGGCTGCTCGCAAGACCACGAAGACGGCGGCCAAGAAGGCGCCTGCCAAGCGTGCACCTGCCAAGCGCGCCAAGAAGAGCGCGCCGGTCGTCATTCCGACCATGCCGACGCCGCTGATCTGACCGACGGCCTGTTCGGCCGTCAACGCAAAACTCTTCCTCCGCATGCCCAGGCGGAGGAGGAGTTTTTTTTGTCCTGACTCGGGTGCTCACCCGCCCACACAGACCCGGCCTAAAACCGGGGTCAGAGTGCAATTCGTCTTGCGAAATTGCACTCTGACCCCGGTTTTTTTGCGAGGAGGCAGACGGAGCGGGCCTCCCCGCGACGCGCTTGACGCGGCCACCGGCCATCGGTCCGCGACTGCGGACCGGTTGCACCGTGACCTTCGCGGCACCGGCAGTCCCTGCTGGAAGAAGGCGCGGCTCCGGTCTCGGCACCGCGCGCTCAGGAGGGGAACTTCGTGAACGGGTGCGCAGAAGCAACGCGCTCCTGACTTCGAAGAAGACGCGCTTGGGGGAAATCAGCGCGCTTTGGCGAGCGTGGCGTCGAGCGCGGCGAGCCGTTCGGGCGTGCCGACGTCGGTCCAGGCCCCGCGGTGGTGCTCGCCCGAGACCGCGCCCCGGTCCATCGCCGCACGCAGCAGCGGCGCCAGGCGGAATCGGGGCGGCGAGGCATCGGCCCCCGGCGCTTCGCCGATGATGTCGCGCCATCCGGTCAGCAACGTCGGGCGATAGACCCCGATGCCGGCGAAGGTCAGCCGGTCCGGGCCCGATGCGTGCACGCGGTCGTGCTCGAGGACGAAGTCGCCCTGGGGGTGGTGCGCCGGATTGTCGACCAGCACCAGGTGCGCGTCGCCGGCCGGCTCGTGCGGCAGCGACGCAGGGTCGTGGTCGCTCCAAATGTCACCATTGATCGCCAGAAACGGCGCCTCGCCCAACCACGGCAACGCCTGCAGCATGCCGCCGCCGGTTTCCAGCGGCGGCGTGCCCTCGTGCGAGTAGTGCAGTCGAAGACCCCAGCGTTCTCCGTCGCCCAGTGCAGGCGCGAACTGCTCGGCCCGCCACGAGACGTTGATGACCACCTCGCGCACGCCCGCCGCGGCGAGGCGCTCCAGGTGCCAGACGATCAGCGGCTTGCCGCCCGCGACCAGCAGCGGCTTGGGGGTGTGGTCGGTCAACGGCCGCATGCGTTCGCCCAGGCCGGCCGCGAAGATCAGCGCCTTCATCGAGCGGCACTCATGCGGTGCGCACACTGCCGTGCAGCGGGGATGGGGAAGGTGGGAAGCAACTCGGCGGCCTGCTCGCGCGATGGGGGCGTCAGCTTACCGGTTGGGATGGGCAGGCGTGGGCCGATCGCCCGGTGCCCAGCGTGCGGCACCGACCACGTGGTCGAACAGCCCGCCGGCGGCGAAGTGGATCCGCTGGGCGTGTTGCCAACCACCGAATGCCGCATCCACCGTCACCATCGGCACGGCGCGGAAACGCGCGCGCTGCGAAGCCGGAACCTGGCTCGGGTCGGAGGGGCGGTAGTGGTGCTGCGCGGCGAGCCGTTGTCCGGTCGGCGAGTACAGGTATCGCAGATAGGCGTCCGCGCATGTACGGGTGCCGTGCGCATCGATATTGCGGTCGATCAGCGCGACCTGGGGCTCGGCCCGGATGCTGAGGCTCGGATAGACGATCTCCAGCGCCTGGCTGGTGTGCGGATCGGCGAGCAGACGCAGCGCCTCGCTCTCCCAGGCCAGCAGCACGTCACCGTGGCCGCCCTCGACGAATGATCGGGTCGCCCCGCGCGCGCCGGCGTCGGCGACGACGACGTTGCCGAACAGGCGCCGCATCCAGTCCAGCACCTGCGGGCCGTCGCGATAGGTGCGCGAGGCCCAGGCCCACGCGGCAAGGTAGTTCCAGCGCCCGCCGCCGGAGGTGCGCGGGTCGGGCGTGACCACGCCCACACCCGGCCGCACCAGGTCGCCCCAGTCGTGGATCCGTTGCGGGTTGCCCTTGCGGACGAGCAGGACGACGGTCGAGGTGTAGGGCACGCTGCCGTAGGGCAGGCGCGTGCGCCAGTTCGGATCCAGCAGCCCGGCCCCGGCCAGCGCATCGATGTCGGCGGCCAGCGCCAGCGTCGCCACATCCGCTGGCAGCCCGTCAACGATCGCCCGCACCTGCTCGCCCGAGCCGCCGTGGTACATGCGCACGTCCACGGTGTCGCCGGTGCGCTGGCGCCAGTACGAGGCGAACGCACGGTTGTAGTCGACGTAGAACTCGCGGGTCGGATCGAACGACGCATTGTGCAGGGTCGTGTCCTGCGCGGCGGCACCGCCGCAGATGGCGCCCGCGGTGAGCACCAGGACGAGCAGGGCGATCGACAGCAGACGAAAGCTCATGATGCGCGGCAATCGAAGGGCTGAGCGGCCGACCTTAGCGCGGCGCGGGGCGCCGCGACAGTGCGTGCGGGGCGAGGCCGCAGCATCGCCCCGTGCCGGGATCAGCAGCAGCCGCGATCAGCAGCAGCCGTGGTCGCCGTGGCGCTGGCCGCTGTCGGCGGCGACCGCCGATCCCGAGGTTTCGCCGCGCTGGCTGGCGTGGTGATGCTCGGCGATCACCCGGGCCACGCAGGCGGTGACCCGCTTGCCCATCTCGATGTGCAGGAACTCGTTCGGCCCGTGGGCATTGGAGTGCGGACCGAGCACGCCGGTGATCATGAACTGGGCGCCGGGGAACTTCTCACCCAGCATGCCCATGAATGGGATCGAGCCGCCTTCGCCCATGTACATCGCCGGCTTGCCGAAGAACGCCTGGCTGGCCGACTCGATCGCCTCCGACAGCCACGGCGACATCGCCGGTGCATTCCAGCCGGTCGCGGCCTTCTCCAGCGACAGCGTGACCGTCGCGCCGTTGGGCGGGTCCTGGGTCAGCGCCTGCAGCAGCAGTTCGCCTGCCTGCTTGCCGTCGACTGTGGGCGGCAGGCGCAGCGACAGCTTGACCGCAGTGTGCGGACGCAACACGTTGCCTGCCGATTGCAGCGACGGCAGCCCGTCGACGCCGGTCACCGACAGCGCCGGGCGCCAGGTGCGGTTGAGCACGAGCTCGGCGAGGTCGTCGGACACCTTGCCGTCGGCGTCGACCGGGAACATCGGGCGCAGCGCGCCAGTGAGCGGGAACTTGTCGTAGATCGCCGTATCGAGCACTTCGGCGGCGCGGCGCGCCTGCTCGAGCCGCTCGGCCGGGATGTCGGCATGCAGCCCCTCGGGCAGGATCCGGCCGCTCTTCTCGTCCTCGATACGCGACAGCAGCTGGCGCAGCAGGCGGAAGCTCGAAGGCACCACGCCCGACGCGTCGCCCGAATGCACGCCCTCGTCGAGCACCTTGACCGTCAGGTTGCCGCCGGCCAGGCCGCGCAGCGACGTGGTGCACCACAACTGGTCGTAGTTGCCGCAGCCCGAGTCCAGGCAGACGACCAGCGACGGCTTGCCGATGCGGTCGGCGAGATGATCGACGTAGGCGGGCAGATCGTAGCTGCCCGATTCCTCGCAGGCCTCGATCAGCACCACGCAGCGCGCATGCGGCAGGCCTTGCTCGTGCAGTGCCAGGATCGCGGTCAGCGAGCCGTAGATCGCATAGCCGTCGTCGGCGCCGCCGCGGCCGTAGAGCTTGCCGTCGCGCAGCACCGGCTGCCACGGACCGAGGTCGTCGTCCCAGCCGGTCATCTCCGGCTGCTTGTCGAGATGGCCGTACAGCAGCACGCAGTCCTCGTCGCTGCCGCCGTTGGCGGCCGGGATCTCGATGAAGATCAGCGGCGTGCGGCCTTCCAGGCGCACCACCTCCAGCTGCATGCCGGGGATCGCCTGGGCACCTGCCCAACCGGACATCAGCTCGACGGCGCGCTCCATATGGCCATTGGCCACCCAATCGGCGTCGAACATCGGCGATTTGTTCGGGATGCGGATGTATTCGACAAGCTGCGGGACGATTTCGTCGTCCCATTTGGCGCCGACGAAACGGTCGGTGCGGCGGGTATCCATGGCGCGAGCTCCACATGCGGCGTAAGCGGCCATTCTACGCGCAGGCGTTGTAGGACTTTTCCTACACGAAATTGGGGAGTCGGCCTGCTTCGCGGCGGTCAACAGACGGATAGGCTGTGTCCATGGCGTTGGGGAGACTGGCAACACCGGCAGGGATGACAGATCGCCAGTCGGGAAAGGAATCCACCCAATTGCCAAGGAGTTCGCCATGAAGCCGTTCAAAGCCCTCATTGCCACGCTCGTCCTCTCGCTGTTGATGGCCGGGTCGGCCTTCGGCGCAGACGGGGTCGAGAAGGTCAACGTCAATACCGCCGACGCCACGACCCTCGCCCGGGTGCTGCACAACATCGGGCCGTCCAAGGCCGAGGCGATCGTGGCCTACCGGGATGAGAACGGGCCGTTCCGCAGCGCCGAGCAGCTGGCCATGGTCAAGGGCATCGGTCTGCGCACGGTCGAGACCAACCGGGACCGGATCGAGCTGGGGTCGCCGATGGCGCGCCAGCAGCAGACCGCCCAGCGCGCGTCGGGGACGCCGGCCAAGGGCGCGGCGCAGCAGCGCTGAGTCACCTATCGCCCGCACCGGGGCAAGGAGCATCGGTGTAGGTCGAGGAGCGGGATGCTCCACAGGATCCGGCAAGGACGCCGTTACATGGATGTAGCCGTCGCCCGCCCCGCATTGGATGTGTGGCGGGCGACCTCTTTTGAGGCGCCGTGCCGATTGCACGGCGCGCCATCTCGGAACCACCGTCCCACCAACCGGCGCGCCGCGGCCCCGCTTACCAGCCGGGGTGTGCTCGCTTCGGTGTCTTCTTGATCGGGGTTGGTTCTCGATCAGGCCTTAGACTCGGGCGATGCCAAACCCTGCGACCGTCCGGATCATTCCCGCCGCCACCGCGCGTTCGGTGCGCTGGCGCAATGGCCACGGCTGGACGCGCGAACTGTTCTGCGCGCCTGCACTGCCGGCCGCGCCTTCGGTCGACGCCGCCGCCGCGGCTCCTTGGCCCTGGCGGATCTCGATCGCGCGGATCGACCGCGACGCTCCGTTTTCGGCATTCCCTGGTGTCGATCGCGAGCTGATGCTGCTGCGCGGCGGGCGGCTGGATCTGCAGGTCGCGGACCGCCGCATCGCATTGGCGTCGCGCTACGCCCGGCATCGCTTCGCCGGCGAACGCGACGTGGCCGCCTGTGTGCCCACAGGCGGCGTCGAGGTGTTCAACCTGATGTGGCGGCGCGACGTGCACCGGGCCCGGCTCTGGCACCTGCCGCTGGCCGGCGCCCTGGCCTGGCGCGCCGACCCGGCGACGACCTGGGTCGTCCATCTGCTGGCCGGGCACGCGCGATGCGGCAGCGGCGTGGCGCATGTGGCGCTGGCGGCGGGCGATACCGCCGTGCTCAGCGATGCGTCTGCATCCGGCCGGGTGTCGATCGAGGGCGAGGGCGCCTTGCTCGCGGTCTGCCTGCACGACCGGCTGGACGCAGGCCCGGACGACGCGTGCGCGCCTGCCGGGCCGGACCCGATGCCAGGGATCAGAAGCTGACGTTGACGCTCAACCAGACGCTGCGCGCCTTGTCCTTGTTGTTGTAGTCGTCCTGCGCCGACAGCGTGTAACTGCCGTTGTCCTCGACGAAGCTGTACTGGTAGGACGTGAAATCGCGATCGAGCAGGTTGTTGATCCGGCCGTTGACGGTGACCGTCTCGTTGACGCGGTACGAGGCACCGAGGTGGAGCACCTCGTAGTCCTTCCAGTACAACTCCTGCTCGAGCACCGTATCGAAGCCGCGGTAGCGCTTGGAGCGGGCCTCGGCGGTCAGGAACACCGTGAAGGCCTCGGTCGCGCGCCAGTCCAGCGTGGCGTTTGCCATGTGCCGGGCGCTGTTGCCCAAGGGCCGGCCGGCATTGCTGCCGCTCTTCTGCTCGCTGTCGGTGAAGGTGTAGTTGGCGCGGACGCCGAAGGCATCACTGATTTGCCAGCGGCCGGCGAGTTCGGCGCCCTGGACCACGACCTCGTCGATGTTGACCGTCTTGGTCGAGTTCGAATAGCCCAGGTCGGCATAGTCGCCGGTGCCGCTGCAGGCGATCGTCAGTGTCGGGCCGCAATTCTCCGAACCGATCTTGTCGTCGAACTTGTTGTGGAAGATCGTCGCGTTGAAGCCGTGGCCGTCGGGATGCTGCCAGTAGGCCGCCAGCTCGGTGCTGGTGCTGGTTTCGGGCTGCAGGTCGGGATTGCCGAACATCGGCGACACGCCCTGGCTGCCGAAGCCGATGATGCCGTCGTAGAGCTGGGTGGTCTTGGGCGTCTTGAAGCCGGTGCTCACGCCGCCCTTGACCGTCCACTGCTCGCTCAGCGTCCACACGCCGTACAGACGCGGGCTGACGTGGCTGCCGAAGACCTTGTGGTCGTCGTAGCGCAGGCCGGCGGTGACCGACACTGGCTCGGCGATGGTCCAGGTGTCCTCGGCGAACAGCGAATACATGTCGTGCTTCTGCTTGGCGCCGGCAACGCCGCGCTCCATGCCGAACACGCCATCGATCAGCTCGCCGCGGATGACCTGGGCGCCGACCACCGCCACGTGTCCGCCGTTCCACTCGAAGGGCAGGTCCAGCTTGGCGTCGAGCGTGTACTGGTTGCTCTCGAGCGTGCGATCGGGACGCGGCAGGTAGGCCAGCAACTGCGCGTACTGGTCCGGCGCGAGATGGGCCTCCATGACTGCGAGCTTCTGCGCCTCCGACAGGTTGTTCCAGGCGGGCGCGCTGTAGCCGGTGCCGCCAGCCGAGTTGGGGCAGTAGCCAGCGGCATTGACCGTGCCGCCCAGGTTGCCGCAGGCCGCGTTCCACAGCGACTGCAGGCTTTGGCGCTCGGCCACGGTGTAGGGCAGGGTGCGGCCCTCGTTGCGGGTTTCGACATAGCCCAGCGACACCAGGCTGTTGCCGAACGACCAGCGGCCCTCGTGCGCGATCGACCAGTTGTCGCGGGTGAATTCCTGGCTGGGCCGATAGCCGGCGCGCGGTTCGATGCGGCCGTTGTTGCCGATGCGCAGCATCGCGCCGTAGTCGTCGACGGTGCCGACCGGATACTCCTCGACCCCGTTGTCGTTGATCCGGGTGCTGTTGTCGTACTCCTGGCGCGAGGCATCGATGTCGAGGGTCACGGTCTGCGCGTCGGTCGGCGTCCAGCTCAAGGTGATGCCGGCCGCCTTGTTGGTGTTGTCCACGGTCTTGCCGCCGCCGCCGAAGCCCAGTGCGCGGGTGTGGACCTCGCCATTGGGGTCGATGACCGGCGCGTACACGGGATTGGACGCATCGCGCTCGTACCAGCTGGCGCGCGCGCTCAGGTTGAGCTTGCCCGGCACCAGCGGCCCGGTGACGAAGAGGTCGGCGGTGGTGTCGTCGCCGAACTGGTCGTCGGTCTCGAACGTGCGGCCCAGCGTGACCGAGCCGGCCCAGCTGTCGAGCTCGCGCTTGGTGATGATGTTGATCACCCCGCCCATCGCGTCGGCGCCATAGAGCGTGGACATCGGGCCGCGGATCACTTCGATGCGCTCGATCGCATCCAGCGGCGGAATGTGGTTGAACTGGTTGCCGCCGAAGTTGTTGGGGTAGATGTCGCCGTGGTTGTTCTGGCGCCGGCCGTTGATCAGGATCAGCGTGTAGTCCGCACCCATGCCACGCATCGAGATCGTGCCCTGGCCGGTCTTGTCGCGCGTCTCGCCGATGTCGATGCCTTCGATATCGCGCACCGCGTCGAGCAGCGTCATGTAGGGCCGATGGGTCAGGTCTTCCTGTGTGATCACGCTGATACTCGCCGGGGCGTCGGTGATCTTCTGCTCGAAGCCGGCGGCGGTGACGACGACGGTGTCGAAGTTGCGGGCGTCGTCCTGGGGCAGGACGGTGTCGGCCAGCGCGGGCGCGGACAGCAGGGCGAGCAGACTCGCGGCCAGCACACGGCGGCGCGGGGCAGTCGAACAGATCATGGGAGGTCCTTGTCGAAAGATCGGAAAGCGGCCGCACACGCGGCGTGGCGCGCCACCGGACGGTGGCGTCGCAAGACGGAGGCACAACAGACGGCGAGGCGCGCAGCGCGGTCCGGGATCGCCGGCGCGCGGTGCGTCAGGCGCGCGGAGGCGCCTGTCCCGGCGGTAGCGTCAGATCTGGACGCAGCGCATGCGGCGTGTCGACCGCGTCGGGGAAAGACGGCTGCCCGGGCGCCTGCGTGGCGTCGGCGAGCGGCAGCAGCAGTGTCGAGGCCATCGCGGGACGCGGCGGCAGGCCGGGCGCGGCGCCGCGCGGGGCGACACGGGCGTACAGCGGCAGTAGGCGGCGGAACTTCGCTTCAGGCGGCGGGTCCTGTGTGGCCGGAAGATCGGGCAGCGCGACCGCGTCACCGTGCGTCGCGAATGCCGGCAGCAGACTACGGGGCGCGACGCCGAGGACGACGGCCAGCGCCAGCAGAGCTGCCAGGGCCAGCCTGGCCTTGCCCGATACCGTCACCTGCGATGTAGGCCGCGTCGTCACGAACCGGGCACGCTCGAGCAAGAAGGCTGACGTGCAATTATATGAGAATGATTTTCATAAACAAGTCTTAACGCAATTCATTCGCATATGTGGCACTGCCACTCGTTTGATGTCTTGTGTCGAGCTCCGGCGCAGCATCGGCGCGCCGACGTCGACGTCGACGCGGGGCGCGGGGGCATCAGTCGCGGTCGTCGCGGGTCCAGACCCCGCCGTGCTCGGTCTTGGTCGGGAACTTTGCGACCGGTTCGTAGGCCGGCGCGCACAGAGCGCGGCCATCGCGCACATCGAACTTCGCGCCGTGCAGCACGCATTCGATCGTCGCTTCGACCGGGTCGAAGTCGCCGCCGCCCGACAGCGCGAAATCCTCGTGGCTGCACTGGTCCTCCAGCGCATACAGGTCGCCGTCGAGGTTGAACACCACGATCGGCACGCCGGTCACCTCGTCGAAGGTGGTGCGCATTTCGCCGGGCAGCAATTCGGCGGTCGCGCAGACGAAGGTCCAGGTCTCGCTCATCGTGCGGCTCCGACGGGGGCGGCCGCGAAGGTCTTCTCCAGCACTTCGAAGCGCAGATCGTCGCGCAACGGGATGCCGAAACGCGCGTCGCCATAGGGAAACGGCTTGTGGCGTCCGGTGCGGCGATAGCCGCGGCGCTCGTACCACGCAATCAACGCCTCGCGTACATCGATGACGGTCATGCGCATGCCGGGCAGGCGCCAGTCGTCGCGGACGATGCGCTCGCATTCGGCCAGCACCGCGTCCCCGGTGCCCCGGCCCTGCAACTGCGGGGCGACGGCGAACATGCCGAAGTAGCCGTGGCCGTCCTCGATCGCGACATGCGCGCAGGCCTGCGGCGCGCCGTCCGTGCCGTCGACCACGACCACGCGGCTGTCGGGACGCACGATGTCGGCGCGCAACACGTCCGGATCGATCCGGGCGCCCTCGAGCAGGTCGGCCTCGGTGGTCCAGCCCACTCGGCTGGCGTCGCCGCGGTAGGCGGACGTCACCAGCGCGACCAGCGCGGGCACGTCGTCGAGGGTGGCGGGGCGGAACGCAGAAGAGGCGGGCATCGTGGCGAAGCTGGCAGAGGGAGGGCCGCCATTATGGCCGGCGGCGCGCGTGGCGCCGACCGGGGCGCCGCGACGCGGCGCATCAGCCCAGCAGCCGACGGACCTTGCGCAGCGCGGCGACGAAGGCGTCGATCTCGTCGTGGGTGTTGTAGAACGCCGGCGAGGCGCGGCAGGTGGCCGCGACGCCATAGAACTGCAGCAACGGATGCGCGCAGTGCTGGCCCGAGCGCACGGCCACGCCCTCCAGGTCCAGCAGCGTCGCCAGGTCGTGGGCATGCGCGCCTTCGACCAGGAACGACACCACCGCGGCCTTGTCCGGCGCGGCGCCGAGGATGCGCAGGCCGTCGATCGTGCCCAGCGCTTGGGTCAGGTGCGCGAGCAGCGCGGCCTCGCGCTGTTCGATGTGGTCCATGCCGAGGCGCTCGAGATAGTCGACCGCCGCGCCCAGGCCGGCGAAGCCGGCGATATTCGGGGTGCCGGCCTCGAAGCGCTGCGGCGGGTCGTTGTAGACCGTACCGCCGAAGGCGACCTCCTTGATCATCTCGCCGCCGCCCAGGAACGGCGGCATTGCCTCGAGGTGCTCGCGGCGCGCCCACAGCGCGCCGGTGCCGGTCGGCCCGCACATCTTGTGGCCCGTGAAGGCGTAGAAGTCGCAGCCGATCGCGGCGATGTCGACCCGGCGATGCGGCACCGCCTGGGAGCCGTCGACGACCGTCACGATGCCGTGCCGGCGCGCCTCGCGGCAGATCTCGCGTACCGGGTTGACGGTGCCCAGCACGTTGGAGACGTGGGTGACCGCGAGCAGCTTCACGTCCGCGGTCATCGCGCGGCGCAGTGCCTCGAGGTCGAGCGTGCCGTCCTCGACGATCTCCGCCACACGCACCGTCGCACCGGTACGCTCGGCGACGATCTGCCACGGCACGATGTTGGCGTGGTGCTCCATGCGCGAGACCAGGATCGTGTCGCCGGGCCCGAGCCGGGGCAGCGCCCACGAGTAGGCCACCAGGTTGATCGCGAACGTGGTGCCGCTGCACAGCACCAGTTCGTCGGCGCGCACGTTGAGGAACCGCGCCAACTTGCGCCGCGTGCCTTCGTAGGCCTCGGTCGCCTCGGTGCCGAGCTGGTGCACCGCCCGGCTGACGTTGGCGTTGTGGCGGCGGTAGTAGCCGTCGACCGCCTCGATCACGCAGGCGGGCTTCTGCCCAGTGTTGGCGTTGTCGAAGTAGATCAGCGGCTTGCCGTGGACCTCGCGCAACAGCAGCGGGAAATCGGCGCGCACCGATGCCCAGTCGACCTTACCGTGGCCGTTGGCGGGCACGCTGGGGCCGTCGAACGGCGGATCGAGTGGCGGCGGATCGAGTGGCGGCAGAGCGCTCATGCGCGTACGAGCGCGGCGAGCGCGCCGTCCAGGGCGGTTTCGGCCAACGTGCGCAACGCGTCGTCGGCGATGGCGGCCAGCGGTTCGCGCACGAAGGCGGCGGTGAGCAGGCGCTGCGCATCGCCCGCGGGCAGGCCGCGCGAGCGCAGATAGAACAGCGCGCCGGGATCGAGCTGGCCGACCGTGGCGCCGTGCGCGGCCTGGACCTCGTCGGCGTGGATCACGAGCACCGGCTGGGTATCGATCTCGGCGGTCGCCGACAGCAGCAGGTTCTTGTTCGACAGCCGCGCATCGGTGCCGTCGGCGCCGGCGTCGATGGTGATGCCGCCGTGGAAGACCACCCGGCCGCGGCCGTCGCCGATCCCGCGCCACAGCAATTGGCAGGCGGTGTCGCGGGCGATGTGGCGAATGCCCAGGCGCGTGTCCAGGTGACTGCGGCTGCCGGCGAGCAGCACGCCGTTGGCGGTCAGGCGCGCGTCCGGGCCGACCAGGCGCACGTCGAGCTCGTGGCGCGACAGCGCCGCGCCGGCCTCCACGTCGACGCGGTCGTAAACGGCGCCGGTCTGCAGCTCGGCGTCGGTGCGCAGGAATGCGGTCGCACCGGCGTCGCGGCGTTGCAGCCGCAGATGGCGCAGGTGCGCGCGATCGGCGAGGCGCAGCGAGCACACGCCATTGTCGAGGTGGCGATGGGAGCCGGCATCGACATGGTACTCGACCACGGTCAGCCGCGCGCCGGCACCGAGCGCAATGTGGTGACGCAGGTGCCAGGCCTGGTCGGTATCGGCCGGCGCACCGACGAACACCAGGTGTAGCGGGGCAGCGACCTCGGTATCGGCGTTGACGGTGATCGCGACCCCGTCGACCGCGAGCGCGGCGTTGAGTCGTGCGAACACCGCATCAGGAAGGTCCTCGATCGCCGGCAGCGCACCGGCCTCGGCGGTGAAGCCGATCGATAGTCCGGCAACGCCGGGGCCGGGATCGGACAGCGCCGGCGCGGGGTGGCCGTTGACGAACACCAGACGCGGGGCCGGGATGCCGTCGAGCAGCGCCGGATCGATCACGGCATCGCGGGGCGCGGCGAAGCTGCGGCGCTCGAGCGCGCGCAGCGAGGTGTACTTCCACGACTCGCTGCGCGGGCCGGGCAGGCCCGCGGCCAGCGCGGCGTCGAGCGCCGCGCGGCGCGAGGCGTCGCCGTCGAAGCCCGCGGCGAGGGACTCGAGCAGGGCACTCATCACGCCGCCGCCTCGGGTGCGACGCGGTCCTTGACCCAGGCGTAGCCCTTTTCTTCGAGCTGCAGCGCGAGTTCCGGACCGCCGCTCTGCACGATGCGGCCGTCGGCCAGCACGTGCACCACGTCGGGCCGGATGTAGTCGAGCAGGCGCTGGTAGTGGGTGATCACGATGAACGCGCGCTCGGGCGAGCGCAGCGCATTGACGCCGTCGGCGACGTTCTTGAGCGCGTCGATGTCCAGACCCGAATCGGTCTCGTCGAGAATCGCCAGCTTCGGCTCGAGCACGGCCAACTGGAAGATCTCGTTGCGCTTCTTCTCGCCGCCCGAGAAGCCTTCGTTGACACCGCGATGCAGCAGGCGGTCGTCGAGGTGCAGCACCGCGAGCTTCTCGCGCACCAGACGCAGAAACTGCATCGAGTCGAGCTCCTCCTGGCCGCGCGCCTTGCGCTGCGCGTTGAGTGCGCTGCGCAGGAAGTAGGTATTGTTCACGCCCGGGATCTCGACCGGGTACTGGAACGCCAGGAACACGCCGGCCGCGGCGCGCTCTTCAGGCTCGAGCGCCAGCAGGTCCTGACCCTCGAACGTGACCGTGCCCGCGGTGACGTCGTAGCCATCGCGGCCGGACAGGATGTTGCCCAGCGTGGACTTGCCGGCGCCGTTGGGCCCCATGATCGCGTGCACCTCGCCCGGCTTCACGTCCAGCGAGAGGCCCTTGAGGATGTCGCGTTCGCC
Organism: Luteimonas sp. S4-F44; assembly: GCF_022637415.1. NCBI lineage: Bacteria > Pseudomonadati > Pseudomonadota > Gammaproteobacteria > Lysobacterales > Lysobacteraceae > Luteimonas > Luteimonas sp. S4-F44. The sequence goes on along the minus strand of NZ_CP093340.1, from coordinate 2,654,141 downwards.
GATGCGGGCGTGGAGGTTATCGATGTTGAGCATGGGATTCGGACTTGGGGATTGGGATTCAAATAAACGGGGGCGACAGGCGAAGTGCGGGCGCGACGCCCGCATCCCCGGCCCGTCGGCCGGGACGGGGCGCGCGGCGTCAGCCGACCGAGCCTTCCAGTGAGACTTCCAGCAGCTTCTTGGCCTCGACCGCGAACTCCATCGGCAGTTCGCGAAAGACCTGCTTGCAGAAGCCGTCGACGATCAGGCTAACCGCGTCTTCCTCGGAGATACCGCGCGCCCGGCAGTAGAACAGCTGGTCGTCGCTGATCTTGGACGTCGTCGCCTCGTGCTCGACGGTCGCGCCGGGATGGCGGACCTCGATGTACGGGAACGTGTGTGCCCCGCAGTCCTTGCCGATCAGCAGCGAGTCGCATTGGGTGTAGTTGCGCGCGCCCTCGGCGCCGCTGCCGACCCTGACCAGCCCGCGGTAGGTATTCTGACCGCGGCCGGCGCTGATGCCCTTGCTAATGATCTTGCTCTTGGTGCGCTTGCCGACGTGGATCATCTTGGTGCCGGTGTCGGCCTGCTGGCGATGGTGGGTCAGCGCCACGGAGTGGAACTCGCCCGAGGAATCGTCGCCGAGCAGCACGCAGGAAGGGTACTTCCAGGTGATCGCCGAGCCGGTCTCGACCTGGGTCCAGGTCACCTTGCTACGCGCCCCGCGGCACTCGGCGCGCTTGGTCACGAAGTTGTAGATACCGCCCACGCCGTTCTCGTCGCCTGGGTACCAGTTCTGCACCGTCGAGTACTTGATCTCCGCATCCTCGAGCGCGACCAGCTCCACCACCGCGGCATGCAGCTGGTTCTCATCGCGCATCGGCGCGGTGCAGCCTTCCAGGTACGAGACGTAAGCCTTGTCCTCGCAGATGATCAGCGTGCGCTCGAACTGGCCGGTGTGGCCGGCATTGATGCGGAAGTAGGTGCTCAGCTCCATCGGGCAGCGCACGCCCTTGGGAATGAACACGAAGCTGCCGTCGGAGAACACCGCCGAGTTGAGCGCGGCGAAGTAGTTGTCGCCGACCGGCACTACGCTGCCCAGGTACTGGCGCACCAGGTCGGGGTGTTCCTGGATGGCTTCGGACATCGAGCAGAAGATCACGCCCTTTTCGGCCAGCTCCTTGCGGAACGTGGTGCCGACCGAGACCGAATCGAACACCGCATCGACCGCGACGCCGGCGAGCTTGGCGCGCTCGTGCAACGGCACGCCGAGCTTGTCGTAGGTGTCGATCAGTTCCTTGGGCACCTCGTCGAGCGACTTGTACTTCGGCCCCTTGGGCGCGGAGTAGTAGCTGACCGCCTGCAAGTCGATCGGGGCGATCTGCAGCTTGGCCCAGTGCGGTACCGGCATCGTCAGCCAGTGGCGATAGGCGGCGACGCGCCAGTCGGTCATCCACTCAGGCTCACCCTTTTTGAGCGACAGGGCGCGCACGACGTCCTCGTCCAGACCCGGCGGGAAGCTGTCGGATTCGATATCGGTGACGAAGCCGGCGTCGTAACGACGGCCGAGCTGCGCGTGGATCTCCCGGTTGGTTTCGGGGGCTTCGATGATGTCGGTGGCCATGGGGGCGGCTGCCTACTGTCTATGGATGCGCGAGGCGGGCGTCGATGCGCTTCGCCCCGGCAGCGGTGGGAAAGGAAGAGGCGCGCGGGGCGTCGTCGAGCATCTGCGCCAGCGTCACGCCGCGCAGGGCCTCGGCGACAACCTCGTTGATGCGGCGCCAGTTGCCCTGCACGCCGCATTGGTCGGAAATCCCGCATTGGCTGTCGTGCAGGCTGCACTCGGTCATCGCCAGCGGGCCTTCCATCGCCTCGACGATCTGCACCAGGTTGATCGCCGATGGCGCGCGTGCCAGGCGGTAGCCGCCGTTGGCGCCGCGGAAGCCCTCGACCAGCCCGGCCTGGGCCAGCGGCTTGAGCAGCTTGCTGACCGTCGGCGTCTCCAGGCCCGCGCGCTCGGCGAGCTCGGTCGCGCTCATCACCGTGTCCGGCCGTGCGGCAAGCACGGTCAGAACGACGGTGGCGTAATCGGTGAGCTTGGTGACCCGGAGCATCGGAAAGAAGCTGACTGCGGAATGCGGACCAAAATTGTACTTTTTTAGCCGATCGATCACAACGTCCGGCCATGCTGGCGTTCAGTGCAACGCGCCAGTGGCGGTGGGCGAGCGGGTCCGCGACAATGCGGCGCTTGTCCTCATCGCCCCAGAGCGCACGATGCCCAAGAAGAAGACCAGGAAGATCGAGGCCCGCCGCTCGGCGATCCACGGCAACGGCGTATTCGCCACCGAAGCGATCGCCAAGGGCGAGCGCATCATCCGCTACAAGGGCTTTCTGCGCAGCCACGCCGAGGTCGATGCCGAATACGGCGACCAGGAGGAGGACGGCCATACCTTCCTGTTCACGCTCAACGACGAGTACGTCATCGACGCGAATATCGAAGGCAACGTCGCGCGCTGGATCAACCACTCCTGCGATCCGAACTGCGAGGCGGTGGTCGAGGAAGATGCCAAGGACCGGCGGCACAAGGATAAGGTCTTCATCGAGGCCCTGCGCGATATCGCCCAGGGCGAAGAGCTGACCTACAACTACGGCATCACCCTGGCCGAGCGGCACACGCCCGCGCTCAAGAAGCTGTGGGGCTGCCGCTGCGGCGCCGCCAACTGCACCGGCACCATGCTCCAGCCCAAGCGCTGACGCAGCGGATGTGCATCCGCGCCCGCGATCAGGGCGCGGCCACCTCGCGCAGGTCCGCCGACGCGATGTGCCAGGCGCGTTGCGTCTGGCTGGCGCCGTCGACCACTGCAGCGCGCAGGACGTAATGACCTTCGTAGCGTCGGATCGAACCGTCCGCCTGCTGGGCGCGCAGCGACACCGGCACCTCGATGTAGCGCGAACCGGCGGCCGCATCGATGGGGCCGGGCGTGCCGATGTCGACCATGACTGTGGACGTCTGCGCGAAGCCGGCGGCGAACTGCTCCGGCGTCTGTCCGCTCGCCCGGCCGCCATCCGACCACACGGCATAGGCGCTGGCGTAGTCGAGCGCGTTGATCGCTGCGTAATAGCCGCGGATCGCCGCCACTGCCGCCTCCGGAGTCGGCGGTGCGGTGTCCACCGAGGCGTCCGTCGCGGCCGGCAACAGGCCGGTCTCGGGATTGTCCTCGAGCGGGACGGCCGCCAGGTCGGGCACCTCGGGGACCGGGGCCCGGCCGCCCAGCGGCACATCGCCGGGACCGGGCGCGCCGGGCATGCCGGTCACTGCATCCCCGGTAGCGACCGGCTGTGGCAGGCCGGCGGTGTCCGCATTGCCGTCCGCGGCGTTGCCGCGCTGGGCATCGCGGTCGCCACAGGCCGCCAGCGCCAACGCGACGCACAAGGCCAGCGCGGTGCGGTCAGCGCGCAAGGTGCACCACCACGCGGCCGTCGCCGACGTCGACCTCGCCGATACGCTTGCCGGCCGGCAGCTTCGACAGCAGATCGTCGTCGAGCCGGTAGATCGGTTCGCTGCGCGCGTACTCGGCCAGCAGGCCGTTGACGATGCCCTGTGCACCGCCCTTGAGCAGTGCATGGGTCCCCGGCAGGTCAAATTGCAGCAATTGCGGATCCTCCAGATGCAGGCCGCGCGTGGCGGCGTCGTAGCGCAGGCCACTGACCAGCGCCAGGTGGCCCGGACGGTCATCGGCGACGGCGCCGCCTACGCCCAGATCGAAATCCAGCCGCAGTCGCTGCTCACCGCGCGGGATCGTCAATCGCGGGTTCTGCAGCGTCACCGACACAAGGCCGCCGACGCGCTCGAACGTCCTGGGAAAGCGCGTGTCGAGCTGACGCTGCAACTGCGGTGTGGTGAACGCGACCTGGTCGCCAAGCCAGGCCGAGACCACGCCCAGCGATGTACAGGCGGTCATTAGAAGCAGCAGCGACAAGGCAACGGGACGGGCGAGGGCACGCATGCGACGGTCTCCTGGTGCAGTCCTGCGCACCCTACGTGTCGGGGGTGAATGTCGGGTTAGCGAAGGCCACGCTCGTCGGGTGCGGGTGCGAGTACGCGGCGATGCGGCTGCAGCCACGCCAGCAGCAGGCCGAGCAATTGCATCGCGATCACATCGAACACGACCTGGCGCAGCGTCAGCCCGAGCGGGAACGGCTGGCCGGCATGGGCGAGCAGGTGCCAGGGCACGAACGACACCAGCGCCAGCGCCAGTCCGAAGCGGGCGCCGTGCCAGCGCTTGCTGCGCACCGGCGGCGGCAGCCAGCGGTAGAGCCAGGTCATTGCCAGGCCGAGCGACAGATACGCCAGCAGGATCCAGCCGACATTGGCATCGGCATCCTCGCGCGGGCGGAACAGATGGGCGAGCGCGAGGTAGTCGGCGCGCAGCAGCACGCCGTGGACCAGAAAGCCCAGCAGCAGCGCGCTGGCCGAGAGCGTCAAGCCGCAGATCCAGAAACGCTTGTCCATCTCCAACTCCGATGCTGCATGTCAGGCACCGCGCGCAGGGTAACCCGGAAGGACGGCGCGGTGCCGGCCACGCCGGTGTGCTGTGGCGACGTCTGTCGTGGGCGAGGCGTCAACGTGCCCCGGATGCGTCGTCGGCCGCCGCGGTGGCGCGCAGCAGCGGCAGCGGGTTGAACGCGCCGTCGGCCGCGTAGATGCCGTAGTGCAGGTGCGGCGGTGTGCCGCGCGCATTGCCGGTGTCGCCGACCGTGCCCAACATGTCGCCCGGACGCACGACGTCGCCGACCGAGAGCAGCTCGGCGACGTCGTCCAGGTGCGCGTAGTAATGGCGCTGACGTCCGGGGCCGACCACCCAGACCTGGCGTCCCCCCAGGCCGGCATCGCGGATGCCCACGATCAGACCTTCGGTCGTGCTGCGCACCGGCGTGCCGCGTGGCGCGAAGATGTCCACGCCCTCGTGCTGTCGATCGCGACCGCGTGGTGCACCGAAGGTATCGGCGACGCGGCCGGGGGCGACGCCGTCGACCGGCATCGGCAGTGCCGCCGGCGCCGGCGCGGCGGCGATCCGGGCGACAGCACGCGGCTGGGCCATGAAGGGCTGATGCCAGGCCCAGTGGCCGGCGGCGGCCAGGACGGCCAGCAGCAGCACTGCGCGCAGGGTGCGGCGCAGTTGTGGCGCATAGTCGCGGGGGCGGACGGGGGAAGGCGGTGTCATCGCAGCGACGGTAACCGCGTCGCTGCGAAGACCGGGTCGGTGCGCCGTGGACGCGTCAGTCTCCGGCGGCGGTCCGGACTTCCTGTTCGAGGCGCGCCTTGAGGTCGGGCGCGAGGCCCAGTTGACGCGCGAGCTCGTCGAGATAGCTGCGCTCCATGAAGCTCGTGTCGTCGGCCACCAGCACACTGGCCAGGTACATCTCCGAGGCGATCTCCGGCGAGGTCGCGGCGCGTGCGATCTCGGCCGGATCGAGCGGCTTTTCCAATTCGGCGTGCAGCCAGGGCTGGATGTCGGCGGCGCTGTCGATGCGCCGGAACTCGGCCTCGATCACCTCGCGCTCGCGTGGGTCGAGATGGCCGTCCGCCTTGGCGGCGCCGACCAGCGCTTTGAGGATCGCCTGGCTGTGCCGGTCGGCCTGCGGTGGCGGCAACCGGTCGACGGTCTGCGGCGCCGGCACCGCCGCGTCCGCCTGCTGCTTCTGGTAATCGCCGTAAGCGCGGTAGGCCATCATGCCGATTGCGGCCAAGCCACCGTAGCTGGCGAGCTTGCGGGTCTTGCGGTGCTTGCCCAGCAACAGGCCGAGTGCGCCGCCGGCGACCGCGCCCTTGCCGAAGTCCGCATTGAGCAGACTGCTGCCCGGCTTGCCGCCGCTCTGGGAGGTGAGGAGGTGGTTGAGAAACCCCTGGAAACTCATGGCAACGATCCGACGTGACGGGCGCACAGGTGCGGGGCGGCGAGCTTGCAATGCGGACCGTTCGCATCGTGTGCACGTTGCGCGACAGGGCGTATCCGCGCGGCAGGGGGTGTCGCACGTCGCCAGGCGTTGGCGCGCGCGGCCCCGAAACGCGATCGGGACGGCCAAAGGCCGTCCCGATCGGGGGAAACGCATCGTCCGCCTGGGATCAGGCAGCGGCGTCCTTGAGCTTCTTGAGCGGGCGCACCTTGACCTTGACCGAGGCGGGCTTGGCGGCGAACCACTGCTCTTCCTTGGTGAAGGGGTTGATGCCCTTGCGCTTGGGCTTGGCCGGCACGCTGACCGAGGTGATCTTCAGCAGGCCCGGCAGGGTGAACGAACCGGCGCCCTTCTTGCTGATCGAACCGTGCACGGCGCCTTCGAGCGCGGAGAACACCGCACGGACATCCTTCGCGGCCAGGCCGGTGGAGTCGGCGATGTGTGCGACCAGGCCGGACTTGCTCAACGCTTCCTTGATCGGCTTGGGTGCGGCGGACTTGGCGGCGGTCTTCTTCGGCGCAGCCGCCTTCTTGGCCGGCACTTTCTTGGTGGTGGCCTTCTTCGTTGCCATGGGTCTGTGGTTCCCTCGTCAAATATGGATTGGATGATTCCTGGCCGAGCGAGCCGGCAAGCGAAATGTAGGGCATCCCTGCGCACCCGCCAATAGGAAAGCGCAAAAAAACAGCGGTTTTAGGCGGCCCACGGTGCCGCCGGTCACGTTTGCGCGTGTCTGGCGGCTGTCCGCACGCGCGATCGCGGCCCGTGGGCGCCCTCACGGACGCCTTGCGGGCGGCATGTCGCCGCCCCAAGAACGCCCGCATCACGTCTGCGCCGATATGCTCGCCGGCTCCTGTCTCGATGGAGAACGCGTCATGGGCATTTCCCGCCACGCCACCGCCCGCTGGAACGGCGACCTGAAATCCGGCAAGGGCGCCTTGTCGACGCCGCAAAGCGGCCTGCTGGACGCCGTGCGTTACGGATTCAACAGCCGATTCGGCGATGAAAAGGGCACCAATCCCGAAGAGCTCATCGCTGCCGCGCATGCCGGCTGCTTCACGATGGCGCTGTCGGCCAAGCTCACCGAGGCCGGCTTTGCGCCCGAGTCGATCGACACGCGTGCCGATGTCGACCTGTCGATGGATGGCGGCCCGCAGTTGAGCGCGATCCGCTTGAAGACGCGCGCCAAGGTGTCGGGCATCGACGCGGCGCAGTTCCGCGAGATCGCCGACGACGCCAAGCAGAACTGCCCGGTGTCCAAGGCGCTGTCGGCGGTGCCAGTGTCGCTGGAGGCCGAACTCGAGGGCTGATGGCGCCGCGTCCTGCCGTGCCGAAGTGGCGGCGCGGCAGGGGCTGGTGGCGTGGGAGGTCGGCGGGCTGCTGCCGCGCTCAGCGCCAGTCGATCGCGCCGCGGACCACGCTCTGGACGCGTCCGCCCGACCAGACTTCGCCCTCGGCGTCGACGTGCAGGTCGAGGCGCGCATCGTGGCCGACCTCGCGGCCCTGGCTGACGCGGTAGTGACCCGCGTGCCCGGGCAGCGCGTCGCGCGCCGCAAGCCAGGCGGCCAGCGTCGCATTGGCCGCACCCGAGGCGGCGTCCTCGAAACACGCGGTGGCGCCAACGAATGCGCGCACCGCCAGGTCGTAATCGCTGCCGCCCGCGCTGCGCGCGAAGGCGCACACGCCCATGCTGCCGGTGGCCTCGGCCAGGGCGGCAATCGCATCCCATTGCGGGGCGGCGGCGCGCAGGGTCGCCTCGTCGGCGACCTCGGCCAGCCACCAGCGTCGCCCGCCGTCCATCAGCACCGGCGGTAGCGCACCGGGCGGCAGTGACCCCAGGGTGGGGCGCAGCCGTGGGTCCTCGCTGCTCGCGACTTCAACGATGCGTGCGCGCGGCGTGCGCACGGCGATCGTCCGCGACGCGCCCGCGCCGACCACCGCCAGCGGCAGGCAACCGGCGATCCCCTCCTGCACCAGCACGCCGTCGCGCGGCTGCGCCAGGCCGGCGTCGAGCACGACGTGCGCGGTGCCGACGCTCGGGTGCCCGGCGAACGGCACTTCGCGGCGGGGCGAGAACATGCGGATACGGTAGCTGGCCGCGTCGCTCGAGGGCGGGAACACGAACGTGGTCTCGGGCAGCCGGGTCCAGCGAGCGATGGCCTGCATCGCCTCGTCGGTCAGCTCGTCGGCATCGAGCACCACCGCCAGCGGATTGCCGGCACCGGGCCGGTCGGCGAACACGTCCACCTGGACGAAACGTCGGGAAGTCATGCGCGGGCGGGCATCGTGCGGCGCGACAGCTTACCCAAACCGTCGCCCGAATCGGGCGGCTCGATTCCCTCCGCCTCCGCCGACGCCTAGAATCGGCGTTTCGCCGCGCGTGGCCTCGCGTCGGCGACGCGTCCGCTGCAGCGCCCGCACGGTGCTGTCGTCTTCTTCCGTTCGAGATCCCACCTCCGATGTCCTCACCCTCCGACGATCGCTGGATCGTGCTCAAGTTCGGCGGCACTTCGGTGTCGCGCCGCCACCGCTGGGACACCATCGGCCGGTTGGCGAAACGCCGGGCGCAGGAGCACGGCGCGCGCGTGCTGGTCGTGGTGTCGGCGCTGTCGGGGGTCACCAACGAACTGACCGCAATCGCCGATGGCAACGCGGCCGACGGGACCGTCGATGCGCTGGTCGAGCGCCACCGCGCGTTCGTCGCCGAGCTCGGGCTCGATGCCGACGCCGTGCTCGGCGTCCGCCTCGCCGCGCTGCTGGCCCTGGTGCGCGATGCGCGTGCACCCGGGCGGCCGCTGGACTGGCAGGCCGAGGTGCTGGGGCAGGGCGAACTGCTGTCCTCGACGATCGGCGCGGCGTATCTGGCCGCGCAGGGGCTGGACTTTGGTTGGTGCGATGCGCGCGACTGGCTCGATGCGGTGGCGCTGCCCAACCAGAGCGGCTGGGCCTCGCGGCTGTCGGTGAACTGCCGGCGCGAGCCCGATGGCGACTGGCGCCTGCGTTTTGCCGCGCAGCCGACACGGATGCTGCTGACCCAGGGGTTCATCGCCCGGCACGGCGACGGCGGCACCGCGATCCTTGGTCGCGGTGGCTCGGACACCTCGGCGGCGTACTTCGGTGCATTGCTGGGCGCGCGCCGCGTGGAAATCTGGACCGACGTGCCGGGGATGTTCAGCGCCAATCCGCGCGATGTGCCCGATGCGCGCCTGCTCGCGCGGCTCGATTACGCCGAGGCGCAGGAGATCGCGACCACTGGCGCCAAGGTGCTGCACCCGCGTTCGATCAAGCCCTGCCGCGACGGCGGCGTGCCGATGGCGATCCTCGACACCGAGCGTCCGGATCTGCCGGGCACCGCGATCGACGGCAGCGCCGAGCCGGTGCCGGGGGTCAAGGCGATCAGCCGGCGCAACGGCATCGTGCTGGTGTCGATGGAAGGCATCGGCATGTGGCAGCAGGTGGGCTTCCTGGCCGATGTGTTCGAGCGCTTCAAGCGCCACGGCCTGTCGGTCGACCTGATCGGCTCGTCGGAAACCAACGTCACCGTGTCGCTCGACCCGAGCGAGAACCTGGTCAGCACTGATGTGCTGGCGCGGCTGAGCGACGATCTGGCCGAGGTGTGCCGGGTCAAGGTCATTGCGCCGTGCGCGGCGATCACCCTGGTCGGGCGCGGCATGCGCTCGCTGCTGCACAAGCTCTCTGACGTCTGGGCGACGATGGGGCGTGAGCGCGTGCACCTGATCTCGCAGTCGTCCAACGACCTCAACCTGACCTTCGTCATCGACGAGGCCGATGCCGACGGCCTGCTGCCGGTGCTGCATGCCGAACTGATCGGCAGCGGCGCGATGCCGGTGCATGACAGCACGGTGTTCGGCCCGAGCTGGCGCGAGATCGCGCACGGCCGCCGCGAACGCCCGACGCCGTGGTGGCAGCACGCACGCGCGCATCTGCTCGCCTTGGCGACGCCCGGTGTGCCGCGCTACGTCTACCACCTGCCGACGGTGCGCGAGCGGGTGCAGGCGCTGGCGGACGTCGCCGCGGTCGACCGTCGCTTCTACGCGATCAAGGCCAACTCGCATCCGGCGGTGCTGCGCACGCTGGTCGAGGCCGGGTTCGGCCTGGAGTGCGTGTCACGCGGCGAGCTCGAGCACGTGTTCGCGACCTTGCCCGAGCTCGACCCGGCGCGCGTGCTGTTCACGCCGAGCTTCGCGCCGCGCGACGAGTACGCCGCCGCCTTCGCGCACGGCGTCACGGTGACCCTGGACAACGTCGAGGCGTTGCAGCGCTGGCCGGAGGTGTTCCGTGGCCGCGATCTGTGGCTGCGGCTCGACCTGGGCCGCGGCGATGGTCACCACGCCAAGGTCGTCACCGGCGGCGCGGCCTCGAAGTTCGGGCTGGCGCTGCCGGCCTTCGATGCCTTCATGCAGGCCGCCACCGATCTCGACGTGCGCATCACCGGGCTCCATGCCCATCTGGGCAGCGGCATCGAGACGGTCGCCCACTGGCGCGATGTCTACGCCGAGCTGGCTGCGTTCGCCGATGCGGTGGGCACGGTCGACACCATCGACATCGGCGGCGGGCTGCCGATTCCCTACCGCCCCGACGACGTTCCGTTCGACCTCGCGGCCTGGGGGGCCGGCCTGGCCGGCATCAAGGCCGAGTACCCGCGCTATCGCCTGGCGATCGAGCCCGGCCGCTTCCTGGTTGCCGAGTCAGGCGTGTTGCTGGCGGCGGTGACCCAGGTCGTCGACAAGCTCGGCACGCGCCGCGTTGGGCTCGATGCCGGCATGCACAGCCTGATGCGGCCGGCGATGTACGACGCCTGGCACGGTATCTACAACCTGTCCCGTCTCGACGACGAGGCGCAGGTCGCCTGCGATGTCGTCGGCCCGATCTGTGAATCGAGCGACGTCTTCGGCACCCGACGCCTGCTGCCCGCGGCGACCGTCGAGGGCGACACGGTGCTGATCGCCGACGCCGGCGCCTACGGCTTCGCGATGGCCAACACTTACAACCTGCGGTCGCTGCCGCAGCAGGATGTGATCGAATGACTTCCGGATTCGACCGCAGCGCCATCCGCTGCTTCCGCTTCGTCGATTGCGACCTCGACGCCGCGACCGGCGTGGCGCGGTTGCGCTACGCCTTCGACGACGGCCCGGAGCTGGTCGAAACCGTGACCGTGCCCGGCGCGCCGTTCGCACTCGAGGGCGCGCGCGCGCAGGCCGCGACCCGCGCGCTGCGCCTGCTGCACCTGCTCGCCGGCGTGAGCTACTACAAGGCCGCCGTGCCGCCGCAGATCCGCATCGACGGCTATGCGATCGATGCCGCCACCGCGGCGCTGCTCGAGGACGCCTACGTGCATGGGCTGGGCGAATTCGCCTACCGCAACGGACTCGACCTGCACGGCAAGATCCGCTTCCCGGCCGACGCCGCCACGGACGAGGCCTCAGCACCGACGCTGGACCTGCGCGCCCATGCGCTGGTCGCGATCGGCGGCGGCAAGGATTCGCTGGTGTCGATCGAGGCACTGCGCGCGCTGGGCGTCGCGCAGACCGTGGCGTGGATCGGCGGCTCGCAGCTGATCCGGGTCTGCGCCGAGCGCACCGGTCTGCCGACGCTCAACATCGGCCGCCAGTTGGCGCCGCAGTTGTTCGAGTACAACCGCCAGGGCGCGCTCAACGGCCACATCCCGGTCACCGCGATCAATTCGGCGATCCTGGTACTGGCCGCGGTGCTGCACGGTGTCGACCAGGTGGTGTTCTCCAACGAACGCTCGGCCAGCTACGGCAGCCTGATCCAGGCCGCCGACGGCAGCACGACCAACGAGGTCAACCACCAGTGGTCGAAGGGCTGGGCGTTCGAGCGCGCGTTCGGCGAGCACGTGCAGCGCCACGTCGCAGCCGACCTTTATTACTACTCGCTGCTGCGGCCGTTGTCGGAGCTGGCGGTCGCGCGGCAGTTCGCCAGGACCGACCGCTACGACGCGCATTTCTCCAGCTGCAACCGCAACTTCCATCTGCTCGGCGAGCGGCCGGTCAACCGCTGGTGCGGCATCTGCCCCAAGTGCCATTTCGTGTTCCTCGCGCTGGCACCGTTCATGCCCAAGCCGAGGCTGGTGTCGATCTTCGGGCGCAATCTGCTCGACGATCCGGCCCAGGTGCCCGGTTTCGACGCGCTGCTCGAGTATCGCGACCACAAGCCGTTCGAATGTGTCGGCGAGGGCCGCGAGTCGCGTGCGGCGATGGCGGCACTTGCGCAGCGTCCGGAATGGCGCGAGGACGCGGTGGTCGCCCGTTTCGCGCGCGAGATCGCGCCCCGGCTCGACGCCGGCGAACTGGACATCGCGCCGCTGCTGGTGGTCGACGAGGAGCACCGCGTGCCCCCCGCCTTGTGGGAACGCCTGCGTGCGCATCTCGCAGCTTGACGCGCTCGCCGCCCGAGGCGGCCGCATCGCGCTGTGGGGCTGGGGACGCGAAGGACGGGCCGCGTATGCCGCGCTGCGCGCCGCGCGGGGGGCGGGAGCCGCGATGTCCGCGCCGTCGTCCGGCGAGCGTCCGGCGTCGACGGCGGCGCTGCCGCTGACGGTGTTCTGCGCGCCCGCCGAAGCCGACGAAGTGCGCGGACTGGGTGATTCGGCGTTGTCGGTCGAGACCGAGGCGAGTGCCGAACGGTTGGCGCGCTTTGCCGTGGTGATCAAGTCGCCGGGCATCAGCCCGTACCGGCCCGAGGCCGTGGCCGCGGCGGCGCAGGGCACGCGGTTCATCGGCGGCACTGCGCTGTGGTTCGCGCAGCGCGCCGCACCCGGTGGGATCGCCGTGGGCACGGTCTGCGTCACCGGGACCAAGGGCAAGAGCACCACGACGGCGCTGCTCGCCCATCTGTTGCGCAGCGCCGGCCTGCCCACCGCACTCGCCGGCAACATCGGCCTGCCGCTGCTGGAACTGCACGATGCCCAGGCCGACGCCTGGGCGATCGAGCTGTCGAGCTACCAGACGGGCGATGTCGCCGCGAGCGGCGTGCGGCCGGACGTAGCGGTGGTGACCAACATTTTCCCCGAGCACCTGGACTGGCACGGCAGCGAGCAGCGCTATGTCGAGGACAAGCTCGCGCTGGTGACCCGGGCCCGGCCGCGGATCGCGGTGCTCAACGCCGCCGATCCGCGTCTGGCCGCGCTGACGCTGCCGGGCAGCGAGGTGCGCTGGTTCGGACGCGCCGATGGCTGGCACCTGCGCGGCGACGTGCTGTATCGCGGTGATGTCACTGTGCTCGACACCGCCGGCCTGCCGCTGCCCGGGCGCCACAACCGCGGCAATCTGTGTGCGGTGCTGACCGCGATCGAGGCGCTCGGCATCGACGCCGCGCCGCTGGCCGCCGCGGCCACCGGCTTCGTGCCGCTGCCGCACCGGCTGCAGGCGCTGGGCACCCGCGACGGCGTGACCTGGGTCAACGATTCGATCAGCACCACCCCGCACGCCACGCTGGCGGCGCTCGAGGTGTTTGCCGGCCACCGGGTCGCGCTGCTGATCGGCGGCCACGACCGCGGCCTGGATTGGCAGGCTTTCGCCGATGCGATGCAAACGCGCGCACCGCACGCGATCGTGACCATGGGCGGCAACGGCCCGCGGATCCACGCACTGCTCGCGCCGGTTGCGCGCGCGTGCGACTTCGCATTGGCCGAGGCGGGCGATCTGGCCGCGGCGGTGGCGCAGGCGCGCGCTACGCTCGGCGGCGACGGCGTGCTGCTGCTCTCGCCCGGCGCACCGAGCTTTGGCGCTTATCGCGACTACACCGCGCGCGGCCGCCATTTCGCCGAACTCGGGGGCTTCGACCCCGATGCCATCACCGCGATTCCGGGCCTGGGCATCGGCTGACCGCGCACACGCGGCTGCGCGCGGGGCGGAGTAGGCTGGGCCGGTCCCATCGCCCGGAGCCGTCCGATGAAACGCCTGTCCCTGCTCGTGTTGTTGTCGCTGGTCTGTGCCACGTCCGCGCTCGCCGCTCCGAAAGCCGACCCGGTCGAGTGGACACTCGACGGTGAGACCTTCGCCGGCGTGTTGGTCTACGACGACGCTGTCACGAGTCCCAGGCCGGGCTTGGTGATGGTGCCCAACTGGAAGGGTGTTAACGACTCGGCGGTCGAGAAGGCGCGGCAGGCGGCCGGCGATCGCTACGTCGTGTTGGTCGCCGACGTCTACGGCAAGCACGTGCGGCCCACGACCGATGTCGAGGCCGGCCCGGTCGCCAAGGCCCTGCGCGACGATCGGCCGACCTTGCGCGCTCGCGCGCGCAAGGCGGTGGAGGTGCTCAAGGCGCAGCCCCAGGTCGATGCCGATCGGATCGCCGCGTTCGGCTTCTGCTTCGGCGGCACGACCGTGCTCGAACTGGTCCGCGCAGGCGAGGCGCTCGCCGGCGTCGTCAGCCTGCACGGCGGCCTGTCGACGCCGCTGCCGGCGGCGGCCGATGCAGTGAAGGCGCCGGTGCTGGTGCTCAACGGCGCTGCCGACCGCAGTGTGAGCGCGGACGACATCGCCGGATTCGAGCGCGAGATGGACGCGGCCGGCGCCGACTGGCAGTTCGTCAACTACAGCGGCGCGGTGCATTGCTTCGCCGAGTCCGACGCCGCGAGCCCGCCTGGCTGCGTCTACCACCCGCGCGCGGCGGCGCGCGCCTGGCGGCAGATGGAGGATTTCTTCGCGGAGGTGCTGGCCTCGCCGACCCGCTGAGGCGGGCCAGCGGCGGGGCGTCGCGCACGCGCCCGAAAACGGGGCCTCAGTACCCGCGTTCGACCGCGTAACGGGCCAGGCCGCGCAGCGCGGCGATGGCGTCGTTGTCCGGCAGGCCGCCGAGCGCGCGTTCGGCGGCGTCGGCGTACTCGACCGCGCGTGCGCGGCTGTAGGCGAGGCTGCCGGCGTCGGCGATCGCGGCGAGCACTTCGGGCAGCGCTGTGGTGTCGCCCTGCTCGACGATCGTGCGCAGCCGCGCGCGGCGCTCGGGCGTGGCCTGGGCCATCGCGTGGATCAGCGGCAGCGTCGCCTTGCCCTCGGCGAGGTCGTCGCCGAGGTTCTTGCCCAGCGCCGTGGCGTCGCCCGAGTAGTCGAGCACGTCGTCGGCGATCTGGAATGCGTAGCCCAACTGCATACCGTAGTCGTAGAGCGCCTGCTGGGTGGCCTCGTCGGCACTGGACGCCATCGCGCCCAGGCGGGTGCCGGCGGCGAACAGGACCGCGGTCTTGCGCTCGATCACGCGCAGGTACGCGGCCTCGTCGGTGTCGGGGTTGCGCACGTGCAGCAACTGCAGCACCTCGCCTTCGGCGATGCGGTTGGTGGTGTCGGCGAGCAGGCGCATGACCGCCATGCTGTCGAGCTCGACCATCAGCTGGAAGCTGCGCGAGTACAGGAAATCGCCGACCAGCACGCTGGCGGCGTTGCCCCAGATCGCGTTGGCCGTGCTGCGGCCGCGGCGCAGGTCGGATTCGTCGACGACATCGTCGTGCAGCAGGGTCGAGGTGTGGATGAACTCGACGATCGCCGCAAGCTGGTGGTGGTCGCCTCGCACCTGCCCGGTGGCCTGGCCGGCCAGCATCACCAGCATCGGCCGCAGCCGCTTGCCGCCCGCCGAGACGATATGCTCGGCCACCTGGTTGATCAGCAGCACATCCGACGCTAGCCGGCGCCGGATCAGCGCATCGACCTTGGCCATGTCCGCGGCGGCGAGCGACTGGATCGCCGGCAGGTCGAGCCTGGCGGCCGGGGCGGCGGCGTTGTTCATGCGGGATCCGGGACGGGCAGACCCGGAATTATAGGAGAGCCCCGACGGCGGCGGGGGCGCTTTCCCGGCCCTGCGCCAGGGGGTTGCCGGATCGCGCCCCGGCGACCGGTATAATTCACTGTCCCGCGCCCCCTCTTCATTCCCGGACACCCGCGCCGGCGCAATTCCAAGGACTCCTCATGGCCCGTGGCATCAACAAAGTGATCCTGGTCGGCAACCTCGGCAACGATCCCGACACCAAGTACACCCAGGGCGGCATGGCCGTGACCCGCATCAGCCTGGCCACGACCAGCGTGCGCAACGACCGCGATGGCAACAAGCAGGAGCGCACCGAATGGCACCGCGTGGTGTTCTTCGGCAAGCTCGGCGAGATCGCCGGCGAGTACCTGCGCAAGGGCAGCCAGGTCTATGTCGAAGGCGAGATCCGCTACGACAAGTACACCGGCCAGGACGGCGTGGAGAAGTACTCGACCGATATCGTCGCCAATGAGATGCAGATGCTCGGCGGTCGCGGCGAGGGTGGTGGCGGCGGTGGTGGTGGCGGCGGCGGTGGCGGTTACGACCGCGGCAGCCGCCCGCAGCGCGGCCCGGGCAACGACGGCCCGCCGCAGCGCAGCGCCCCCGCGCAGCGCCAGGCCCCCCCGCAGCAGCGTCCGGCCCCGATGGACGACTTCTCCGACGACGACATCCCGTTCTGATCGCGGGCGACATCGCGTCGACGACGAACCCCAGCGCGCCCGTGCACGCTGGGGTTTTTGTTTGCGGCGGGTGCCCGTGCCTCGCAGCGTCGCGATCGCACCCCCGGGAGCCGAGGACGCTGGCAGTCATCAGCGCTGTCGTGGCCCAGCTTGCAGGGCCCGGTGCTTGGGTCGTCGCCTAGCCCAGCAGGATCGAGGCCCAGACCGTGCCGACCATCAGCAGCGCAATGGACTGGGCGGCGCTGCCCATGTCCTTGGCGCGCTTGGACAGCGGATGGCGCTCGAGCGAGATGCGATCGACCACGGCTTCGATCGCCGAGTTGAGC
Source organism: Luteimonas sp. S4-F44 (assembly GCF_022637415.1). Taxonomy (NCBI): domain Bacteria; kingdom Pseudomonadati; phylum Pseudomonadota; class Gammaproteobacteria; order Lysobacterales; family Lysobacteraceae; genus Luteimonas; species Luteimonas sp. S4-F44. The sequence goes on along the minus strand of NZ_CP093340.1, from coordinate 2,637,418 downwards.
AATTCGGTCAGCAGGCTGACAAAGCACACCGCCAGCATCAGCGCGCGTGCGAGCGGTCCCACGTCCAGCAGGCAGGCCACGACGATGAGCGTGCCATGCAGGCCCAGCAACTGGCGGAACGCCGCCTCGCTGCGGAAGGCAGCGAGAAAGCCGTCGCGCGAGTACAGCAAGGTGTGCGCGATCCGACTCAGGCCGGTCTTGCCGTGTGGGTACTTGCCGGTCTCGGCGGGGCCTGGCGATGGCATCTGCAATGTCCTGCGACGTTGGATCAGGACAAGCGTGGCGCAGGCGCCGTCAGATGTTCGTCAGCCGCGTCGCCGTCTGAGGCATCGGTCCAGGCCACATCCGCAGGGGGCAGGTCGTCCGGTCAGGCATCGGCCCGCATGTCGAGCGTGAACCGGCACCCCTCCTGCGAACTGTCGACCGTCATCCGCCAGTCCAGGTGCTCGACGATGCGCTGCACGATCGACAGGCCCAGGCCTTCGCCGCTCTGCCGGGCGCTCGCCTGGAAGCGCTGGAACTGCCGCGGGTCGATGCTGGGCGGCAGGCCGGGGCCGGTGTCGGCGATCACCAGGGTCGCGTCGTGCAGGGCGATGCGCACCTCGCCCTCGTCGGTGTACTGGCAGGCGTTGCGCAGCAGGTTCCAGATCACGCTGCAGGCGAGCTCCGGGTTCGTGTGCAGATGGACCTCCTGCGGCGCGTTCAGGACCAGGGCCACTGGCTTGCCCGCCAGCCACGGACGGCAGCGCAGCATGCATTCCTCGATCAGCGGTCGCAGTGCGACATCGGTGCGGGTCAGGCTCTGCGGGTCGCGCGAGAGCAGCAGCAGGCAGGCGAGCTGACGCTGCATTTCCTGGGTGGTGCGCACGATGCGTTCGGCACTTCCGACAAGGTGGCTGCCGGCAGGTAACTGGTGCGCGATGGTTTCCGCAGCGCCCGCAATGATGGCCAGCGGCGTCCGCAGTTCGTGGCTGGTGTCGCCGACGAAGCAGCGTTCGCGCTGCAGGAATTGCTCCGCCTCGTCGCTGTGCTGGGCGAACGCGCGGGCCAGGATGCCGATCTCGTCGCGCGCCTCCTGGAACGGAAAGGGCTTCTGCTTGCGCTCCACCGCCTCGGCCAGGCGGGTGATCGGCGCGATGACCCGGGTCGCGGTCGCGCGTCCGATCCAGAAGGCGCACAGGATGCACAGCAGGATGATCAACAGCGCGTAGATGTCGATCGCAAGCTCGAGATACGCGAAGTGCGTATCGGCCTGCTGCAGGTAGTGGCGCGCGCCCTCGCGCTCGAAGACCAGCAGGTGCCAACCGCCTGGCCGCTCGGCGCTGTGGTAGCCCGGCGGATACCAGCTGAGTGTCTCGGGCACGCTCCGCGCGTCGTAGAGCCGGGTGTCTTCGGGAAGGGCAGGTGCGACTCCTCGCGCGAGGTCGGCCTCCAGCCGGTGCGCCGTGCGGGTCAGGCTGTGGGAGATCACGTTCTCCCGGAGTTCGTCGTAATCGAGCTGCTCGGCCAGCACCACGAGCGTCATCGCCGCCACCATCGCAAGCACGAACGACACCGTGATCCGGGTCTTGAGCGTCATCTGGCGGAGCGCGGTGCGCATGACCTTCATGTTGGGTCGTCCTCGATCAGTCCGACATCGTGGCCGCAGGCCCAAGCAAGCGCCAGCCCACGCCGTGCATCGTCTCGATCAGCGCCGGCTCAAAGCTCTTGTCGATCTGCTGCCGCAGTTCGTGGATATGGGTGCGCAAGGCGCCGCTGTCGGGCGGGTCGTCGCCCCACAACAGATACTCCATCTCCTGCTTGCGGACCACGGAGGGCGCGGCGCGCATCAGGCACAGCAGCAGCTTGTGGGTGCTGGGGGTCAGCGCGATCGGCTGGCCCTGCCGCCAGGCCTGCGGGGCGCGGGTGTCCACCTGCAGGTCTTCCCAGCGCAGCATGCCCAGCACCTGCCGGCCCTGCGCGCGGCGCACCAGCGCCTTGATGCGTGCGTCCAGCTCCTTGAGCGAGAACGGCTTGACCAGGTAGTCGTCCGCGCCCAGTGCGAAGCCCTGCACGCGATCGTCGACCGGGTCGCGTGCGGTCAGCATCAGCACCGGAACCGGGTTCTGGAACTCCTCGCGCAACTTCCGGCACAGCGTCATGCCGTCGAGTCGCGGCAGCATCAGATCCAGCAGGATGGCGTCGTAATCGTTCTGTGTGGCCATCCGCAGGCCGGTGGCGCCATCGCGGGCGTCGTCGATGACGTAGCCCAAGGGCTCGAAGAAGCCGTACAGGTTGGCCACCAGCTCGGGGTTGTCCTCGATGATGAGCAGTCGAGTCATGGGGCGTGTGCTCTAACAACTTCCTGACGATGGGTTCTCAAGACTGCGCGCACTTTTAGTCCGGCTGGATTTCGCGCATGTCACCGCCTTCGACGTCTTTGCGGCTCAACCCTGTCCAGCTGACCTGGGTGGCGGCATTGTTCTTCGCCACCATCGGCAACGTGGTGCTATGGCGGACGTTGTGGCTGGAGGTGGAGATCGATGGCCTGCGCAGCCTGTCGTTCTTCCTCAGTCTGCCGGTCTTTATGTTCTGCATCATCAATCTGCTGCTCACGCCGGTCGTGGCCCTGCCGTATATCCGTAAACCCTTGCTGGCCACCCTGGTGGTGATCAGTGCCGGCTGCAGTTACTTCATGCTGCATTATAACGTGCTGATCGACCGCAGCATGGTGCAGAACTTTTTCGAGACCAATCAGGCCGAAATGGCCTCGTATTTTTCTCTCCCGCTGCTGCTCACCATCCTCGGGCTGGGCATCGTGCCGGCCGCAGCGACGATGTTCCTGCAGACCAAATCGGTCGGCACGCCGATGCGCACGCTGGTCTGGTGGCTGGGCAATGTGCTGGTGACATCGATCGTGCTGTTCGCGGTGACGATGACGTTCTACAAGGACTATGCATCGTTACTGCGCAACAACGGGCATATCCGCGACCAACTGCTGCCGTTCAATTTCGTGCGCAATACCAATGGCTATCTCAAGCGCAGGTACAGCGCGACTGCGCAGCCGCTGCGGACCGTCGCCGAGGACGCCACGCGCGCGGCGCCCGTCGCCGGTGCACGGCCGAAACTGGTGATCGTGGTCGTGGGCGAAACCGCGCGTGCGCAGAATTTCCAGCTCAACGGGTATCCGCGCCCCACCAATCCGGTGTTATCCAAACGCGCGGACATCATCAGTTTTTCGGACGTGTGGTCCTGCGGCACTGCCACCGCGATCTCGTTGCCGTGCATGTTCTCGCGCATGACGCGCCCGCAGTACGACGAGGTGCGGGCAGCGACGGAAGAGAACCTGCTCGACGTGCTGCTTCGCACCGGGGTCGAGATTCTCTGGCGTAACAACAACAACGGTGGATGCAAGGGCGTCTGCGTACGTGTGACCAATGAAGACATGCCCAAAATGCAGATCGCCGAGCACTGCGTCAACAAGGACGGCACCTGCTACGACGAAGTCCTGCTGCACCAGCTCGATGCGCGGATCGATGCGATGCATGGCGACGCCTTGATCGTGCTGCACCAACTGGGCAGCCACGGTCCGACCTATTTCGAGCGCTATCCGGCGCAGGCCCGTGCGTTCACGCCCACCTGCGACAGTAACCAGATCCATAAGTGCAGCAGAGAGGCGCTGACCAACACCTACGACAACACGCTGGTCTACACCGACCGGATGCTCGCCAACACCATCGATCTGTTGCAGCGCTACGCCGCCCAGCGCGATGTCGCGATGATCTACCTGTCCGATCATGGCGAATCGCTGGGCGAGCGCGGCATGTACCTGCACGGCACGCCCTACATGATTGCGCCCGACGAACAGAAGAAGGTGCCGATGCTGATGTGGGTCTCGCCGGCATTCTCGCAGCATGCGGGGCTCGATCTCGGCTGCCTTGGCGGCCATGCCGCCAGCCGGGCCTACAGCCACGACAACTTCTATCACGCCATGCTCGGCCTGTTCGATGTGCGCAGTGACGTGTACGAGCGCGACCTGGATCTGTTCGCCGCTTGTCGTACGCCGCCGGCGCGACTCGGCGGCTGACGGGTCGTAGCGGGCGGGCTAGGTGACGTGTCTGTCAAGAGGCCGCGTGGCCGGGGCCCGTGCGCGCGTCGCCGGCCGCCTCGAGAATGCGTCCCGCCTCGTCCAGCCGCCGCGCGCGGGGCCCGGCGTACTAGACCGTCGCGCGGTAGCGACCGGCATCCTCGCCGATGCCGCGCTCGCACAGCGCGCCGCGCGAGGTGTCGCCGTCGAGCTGGGGCGCAGGCATGTCGTCGCCTGCGAGATCCTGATAGCCGTGCATGGGAAGCCTCCTCGTTCACAGGCATCCTCGCCCGCCCGCGAGTGCCGCGCCTTGTTCTGGGTCAGGTGCGGGCGGGTCGCCTTCCGTCGCGGCCGGACGGCGCTTCGGTTGTCGTGGTCCCGACCAGCTGCGATCATGCGCCCCCGCGTGCGTCGGCTCGCCCGTGCGGCGCGCTTGCCGAAGGTGCGGACCTCCGGAGCCTGACCCACGATGCCGCCGTGAAGCGATGGGATGTGCGATGAAGCTCAAGCTCGATGCCTACACGCTGCGATTGTTCGTCGCGGTCGCGCAGGCCGGATCGATCGCCCGGGCGGCACGCGATGCACACATCTCGCCGTCGGCGCTGTCTCGCCGTATCGCCGAGCTCGAGGACACGCTGCGCGCGCCGGTGTTCATCCGCTCGCCGCGGGGGCTCGACCTCACGGAGGCGGGACGCTTCGTGCTCGGCCATGCCGAGCGGATCAATGCCGAGATCGAGTCGCTGGTGCGTGAGGTCGCGCAACTGGGCGAGGGCGAGTTGCGCGGCCATGTCCGCCTGCATACCAATCCGGCGGGCCTGATCGGCGCACTGCCCGAGCGCCTGCGCCGGTTCGGCGAACGGCATCCGCAGGTCAGCCTGTCGATCGTCGAGGACGACACCCACCGTGTGCTGCGCGCATGCCTGGAAGGCGATGCCGACCTGGGCGTGGGCGTGTCGGGTCCGGTCCCGCCGGGCATGGCGCGCTGGTCGTTCGTCCCCGACGCGGTGCACGTGGTGACCCTGCGCGGTCACCCGCTGGCGGTCGCCGACGGGCCGCTGACGTTCGCGCAGGTGCTCGACTATCCGGTGATTGGCTACCGCGCCGGCGGCGCGCTCGACGGTCTGGTCAGGACCCACGGGCGTCGCCGCGATCCGGGCTTCCATCCGCGGTTGACCGTCGGTAGCTTCGACGCGATCTGTCGCATGATCGAGTCCGGCCTGGGTGTCGCGCTGATGCCGGCGAGCGCGCTGCGCGCCTATGCCGGCAGTGCGCGCTTCGCGTCGCGTGCATTGGACGACGACTGGGCGCGCGATCGATCGCTCGACATCTACGCGTTGCGTCGCTCGCCGCAACCGCCGGCGGTGCTGGCGTTGATCGAGATGCTGCGCGCCGCGCCGCTGGATGGAGAAGTGGGGCCGGCACCGGCTGCCTGACGCGGCGAAAGGCGGGCGCCCGTTTTCGCGATGGCCCCCATCGCAAATTTGCAGCCCGACCGCCGGTGACGGCCTGCGACAATCGGACGCGCCGCATCGTCGTCCCCGCTGCCGAGGCGCACGTCTCAGCGTGAGTATGCGCTCGGCACGGGCGCGTCGCGCGCCATCGCGACCGATGCTGACGTCGAGGATGCCGGGGCCACACGCCGTCGCGCGATCACCCGCGTTCCGCAGTTCCAGCCACCCGCACAGGTAGCCAGCCATGTCCCAGACCCCGTCCGATCCCGCGGCCTCGCCGTCGCGCCGCCGTTTCTTCAAGGGGCTGACCTTGCTGCCGGTTGCCGCCGCGCTGCCGGGTTGCGGCGGCTCCCAGGACACGCCCGTGCGCGACTACGTGCCGACATTCTTCAACGCGGTCGAGTGGACGTTCCTCATCGCCGCGTGCGACCGCCTGATCCCGCACGACGAGATTGGCCCCGGTGCGGTGGAGTCGGGCGTGCCCGAGTTCATCGACCGGCACATGCAGACGCCCTACGCCAGCGGCGCGATCTGGTACATGCAGGGCCCGTATCTCGAGGCGCCGCCGGAGTTCGGCTACCAGGGCCGTCTGCCGCTGCGCGACATCCTGCGCGTGGGCATGGCCGCGGTCGATGCGCATTGCAGGCAGACGTTTGAAGGCCGCACCTTCGCGCAGCTCGAGCACGCGCAGCAGGAGACACTGCTGACGGCGGCGCAGGACGGCAAGCTCGAACTCGACGACATCTCGTCGAAGGTCTTCTTCTCCAACCTGCTGGCCGAGGTCAAGAACGGCTACTTCTCCGATCCGGTCCACGGCGGCAACAAGGGCATGGGGGCGTGGAAGATGATCGGCTACCCGGGCATGCGGGCCGACTACATCGACTGGGTGAGCGTGCGAGATCGTCCGTATCCGCTGCCTCCGGTCGACCTGTCGGGCAGGAGGGGCTGAGCATGGCGACGACGAAACCGAAGGTCGACGTGGTCATCGTCGGTATGGGCTGGACCGGCTCGATCCTGGCCAAGGAACTCACCGACGCGGGCTTGCACGTGGTCGCGCTCGAACGCGGCGCCGACCGCGACACGCAGCCCGACTTCGCCTATCCCAAGGTGGTTGACGAACTCGAGGGCTCGGTGCATCGCAAGTACCTGCAGAGCCTGGCGCAGGACACCATCACCATCCGCCACAACACCGGCCAGACGGCGGTGCCATACCGGCAAATGGGCTCGTTCAAGCCGGGTACCGGCGTCGGCGGCGCCGGCAGCCACTGGTCGGGCTGCCATTTCCGTGCGCTGCCGGAGGACTTCAACTTCCGCAGCAACATCGAGCAGCGCTACGGCCGCGGCTTCATCCCGCAGGACATGACCATCCAGGACTTCCCGGTCAGCTACGAGGAGCTCGAACCGCATTTCGACCACTTCGAGTATGTGTGCGGCACCTCGGGCAAGGCCGGCGTCATCAACGGTGTTATGCAGGCGGGCGGCAACCCGTTCGAGGGCTCGCGCTCGCGCGAATACGCGCTGCCACCGAACCCGAACTACCTCGGCGCGGAGCTGTTCTACGGCGCCGCGCGCGAGATGGGCTGGCATCCGTACCCCATTCCGGCGTCCAACACCTCGCGCGCCTACACCAATCCCTACGGCTGCCAGATGGGCCCGTGCAACGCCTGCGGTTTCTGCAGCGACTACGGCTGCCTGAACTACTCCAAGGCCAGCCCCAACGCCTGCATCCTGCCGGTGCTGCGCCAGCGCGAACTGTTCGAGCTGCGCACTCATGCCCAGGTGCTCAAGGTCGACCTCGACAGCACCGGCCGCAAGGCCACCGGCGTGACCTATCTCGATGCGCAGGGCCGCGAGGTCCAGCAGCCCGCCGACCTGGTGCTGCTGTGCGCGTTCTCGTACATCAACGTGCACTTGATGCTGGTCTCGGGCATCGGTACGCCCTACGACCCGCAGACCGGCGAAGGTACGATCGGCAAGAACTACTCGTACCAGAACCTCAACCGCGTGGTGCTGTTCTTCGACAAGGACGTGCAGGCCAACGGCTTCATCGGCATCGGCGGCGCCGGCACCACGATCGATGATCTCAACGGCAACCAGCTCGATAACGCCGAGGCCGGCTTCGTCGGTGGCGGCATCATCTGGGCGCGCCAGCCCGGCGCCGGCCCGGTGCGCGGCATCAATGTCCCGCCCGGCACGCCCGCCTGGGGTAGCGCGTGGAAGCGGGCCGCGGCCGATTCGTTCCGGCACTCGTTCTACTACGAGGTCCAGGGCGCCTGCATGTCCTACAAGCAGAGCTACCTGAGCCTGGATCCGACCTACAAGGACGCGTTCGGCCGCCCATTGCTGCGCATGACCTTCGACTGGCACGACAACGAAATCCGAGCCTCGCAGTACCTGGTCGACAAGGCGCAGCAGATGAGCCGCATCCTCAACCCGATCGCGCTGTCGGGCGATGCAAAGAAGGACGGCACGCACTACGACATCACCAAGTACCAGAGCACGCACACCTGCGGTGGCGCGATCATGGGCGCCAACCCGAAGGACTCGGCGCTCAACCGCTACCTGCAGTCCTGGGACGTGCCCAACGTGTTCGCGATCGGTTCCAACGCGTTTCCGCAGAACAACGGCTACAACCCGACCGGCATGGTCGGCGCGCTGGCGTACTGGGCGGCCAAGGCGATCGTCGACCAGTACCTGAAGGCCCCCGGTCCGCTGGTGCAGGCATGAGGCGGCGTGCGATGAAGAAGACCCTCCTTTCGTTGGCGGCGCTGGCCGTGGTCGGCGGTGCCGCGCTGCTGGCCTACGCCCTGGTGCCGACCACGACGCCGGCCATCGCCGGGCCGACGCCGTCGGCCGACGACGCGGCGCTGATCGAGCAGGGGCGCTACTTGGCGACTGCGGGCGACTGCACGGCCTGCCACACCTCGGCCGGCGGCGCCCCGTTCGCCGGTGGCGTACCGATCGCCTCACCGATCGGCACGATCTACAGCACCAACATCACGCCCGACCCACAGACCGGCATCGGTGGCTGGTCGCTCGACGCGTTCGATCGCGCGGTGCGTCACGGGCTGCTGCCCAATGGCGACACGCTGTACCCGGCGATGCCGTACCCGGCCTATGCGCGCATGGACGACGAGGACATCCGCGCGATGTACGCGTACTTCATGCACGCGGTGCCGGCGGTCGCGCAGGAGAACCGGCCCACAGACATCCGCTGGCCGTTGTCGATGCGCTGGCCGCTCGGCGTGTGGCGCAAGACGTTCGCGCCCGACCCGCAGGACGCCGGCTTCGACGCCTCGCGCTACGCCGACGCGCGCATCGCCCGTGGCGCCTACTTGGTGCAGGGCCCGGGGCACTGCGGCAGTTGCCACACGCCGCGCGCGTTCACGCTGCAGGAAAAAGCGCTCGACGAGTCGGGACCGCAGTATTTGGCCGGCGGCCAGGTCATCGACGGCTGGATGGCGATCAACCTGCGTGGCAACGTCGCCGACGGGCTGGGCGCCTGGAGCGAGGCGGACATCATCGAGCTGCTGCGCACCGGCCGCAACCGGCACCAGGCGGTCGTCGGCCAGGCGATGGCCGACGTGGTGCTGCACAGCACCCAGCACCTGACCGACGACGATCTCGGCGCAATCGCCGCCTACCTCAAGACGCTGCCGCCCTCGGCCGACGAGCCCTCGTCGTTCGCACCCGACCCGGGCACTGCGCAGGCCCTGCAGGCCGGCATCAACGACAGCCGCGGCGCGGAACTGTGGGTCGACAGCTGCGCCGCCTGCCACCGGACGGACGCGATGGGCTACGAACGCGTGTTCCCGCGCATGCCGGGCAACCCGACCGTGCTGGCCGCCGATCCGACGACGCTTGTGCGGTTGATCCTGGTGGGCAGCGAGATGCCGAGCACGCGCACCGCGCCGTCGAATCTGGGCATGCCCGGCTTCGCCGGCCGGATGTCGGACGAGGAGGTGGCCGAACTGGCGACCTTCGTGCGCAACGGTTGGGGCAACCGCGCCTCGGCGGTGATGCCCGCGCAGGTGCGGCGAATCCGCCGCAGCGTCGAGGCCGAGGCGGCGCATGGCGATGCGCCGCACGATCCGACCGAGGTGGCCGAGCGCAGGTGACGCCTGTCCGCACGCCGCCGGCGACGGCAGCGTGCGACGGGGTCAGCGCACGCCGTGCATCCAGCGCCGCACCAGCGGTGAAAGCACGAAATAGGCCAGGCCCGAGCCGACGCCGATCCACAACATGATCTGGAACAGTTCGGCGTACTTGGCCGCGGCCACGGCCATGTCGATTGCTTCGCCCTCGGCGACTTCGAGCGAGGTGAGCTTGCCGAACTGCGCGGCCAGCACTTCCGAGTACGCAGTCGCCAGCCAGAACGCGCCCATCATCAGGCCGACCACGCGTGCGACCGACAGCTGGGTGACCGCCGACAGCCCGATCGGCGACAGGCACATCTCGCCGATCTCCAGCAGGAAGTAGGCCAGCACCAGCCACCACACGCTCGCCAGTACGCCATTGCCCGCGGCCTGCGCGGCCAGCAGCAGCGGCACGAACGCCAGGCCCGCGAACACCAGTCCGATCGCCATCTTGGTCGGCTTGGCGGGGTTCAGGCCGCGGCGGTCGAGCCACGGCCACAGCCAGGAGAACACCGGGGCGAGCACGACGATGAAGAAGGCGCCGAGGAAGGTCAGCGAGCCAGCGGTCTGCGGCACCAGCACCACGTCGTGCACCAGCGCCACAGCCAAGGCCACGACCATCGCGATCGCCGCCGCGCGCGCGAGGCCGGCATGGCCGCGGTCGCTGGCGCGCAGGGCAAGCACCATCAGCAGCGGGCTCGCGCCCAATGCAAAGATCGCCCATGGCACGCCCGGCGTATAGCCGCCGGGTGTCAGACCGAACAGATCCTTGGTCAGCATCCGGTCGGTGAAGGTGACCCATGAGCCATAGGTCTGCTCGTAGAGCGTGAAGAAGATCAGCACCCCGAAGATCAACAACACCAGCGCCAGCATCTGCTCGCGCTCGACCCGGCTGCAGTGTCGGATCAGGAACCAGACGAACCAGACCACCAGCGCGGCGGCGATCAGGTGCATCGCGCCATGCACCGTCCACGTGCGCTGGATCAGCTGCCACACGACCAGCGCCCCGCCGACACTGCCGGCGTAGATCCACCACTCGCGACTCAGCGGCCCGAGCTTCTCGGTCAACTTCGCCGGGTCGTTGGGCTCGGCGTGGCCGCCCAGATACTTCTGCCCCCACAGGAACACGATCAGGCCGGCGACCATGCCGATGCCTGCGGCGCCGAAGCCGTACTTCCAGCCATAGGTCTCGCCGAGAAACGCACAGACCAGGCTGGCGAACAGCGCACCGACGTTGATGCCGGCATAGAACAGCGTGAAGCCCGAATCGCGGCGCGGGTCCTCGGGGGCGTAGAGCTTGCCGACGATCGTCGAAATGTTCGGCTTCAGAAACCCCACCCCCATGATGATCAGCGCCAGCGACAGGTAGAACACCTGCAGCGCGGTCTCGTCGCGCACGATCGTGCCGTCGACGATGCGCGCCTGTTCGCCTTCGAAGGCCATGCCCAGGTGGCCGAGCACCAGCAGCACGCCGCCCAGCACCACCGCTTTGCGCATGCCCAGATAACGGTCGGCGAGCAGGCCGCCGAGCACCGGCATCGCATAGACCAGGCCGCCGTAGGCGCCGAGCAGATCGAAGCCGGCGTCGTCGCCGAACAGGTGGTACTTGAGGATGTACAGCAGCAACAGCGCCTTCATGCCGTAGAAGGAGAAGCGCTCCCACATCTCGGTGAAGAAACAGACGAAGACGCCCTTGGGGTGGCCGAGGAAGTCGTCGGTACCGCTCAGGGCGGGGCTTGGGGCTGCGGCCATGCGCGCGTCGTCGTGGAAATGGCGGAAGCCGCGAGTATAGGCGGCATCCGCGCGCGCCTGCCGCGCGCTAGACTAGGCAATACGCGCGGGGAGCGCGTCATCGGCCGGCCGTCTTGCGGCGGCCGCTTACCAAAGGAGTCAATAAGATGGTCCGCAAGGGACTGCAGTGGATGCTTGCGCTCGTCGTGGCGGTCGTGTGTACGGGTGCGTACGCGCAGGTCGATCTGGCGCCGTTCGTCGAGGACGACGGTTTCCGCGACATCAAGATCTCGCCGACCGGCGAGTACTTCGCGGCAACGATGCCGCACGGAGACACCACCGCGATCGGTGTGATCCGCTGGACCGATCGCAGCATCGTCGGCAGCTACCGGTTGCCGCGCAACACCCACATCGCCGACTTCTGGTGGGCCAACGACGATCGCCTGGTCTTCGCGTTGGCCGAGCGCTTCGGCGCGCGCGATTATCCATCGCTCACCGGCGAGCTCTATGCAATGAACGCCGATGGGTCGCGCGCGCAGTTGCTCGTGGGTTGGCGGGTGCGCGGCACGCCGACCGGGACCCGGATCCCGACCGGCGGCAAGGCCGAGATGGTCAGCGCGTTTCCGATCGACCTGCTGCCGGGCGATCCGCGCAACATCCTGGTTGCGGTCTCGCCGTTCACCAAGGATCCGATGACCCGCGTCGATCGGCTTGACGTCTATTCAGGGCGCCGCACGACCGAAGCCACGGTGCCGGTCGCACGTGCGCGATTCAGGACCGATCACGCCGGCGAGGTGCGCTTTGCGGTCGGGGCCCAGGCCGACAATCGCTCGAAGCTGTATTACCGCACGGGGCGTGGCGAGGACTGGCGGTTGATCAATGACGAACGTGAAAGCGGGCGCCATGAGTATCCACTCGGTTTCTCCGAGGACGACCGCATTGCGTACCTGCGGGTGACCCAATCCGAAGGTCCGGATGCGATCGTCGCCTGGGACATTGCCGCGGACACGCGACGCGAGGTGCTGCGCGACGCCGTCGTCGACCCGGAGGTCATCTATCGGCCCGACACGTCGACGCCGGTCGGCGCGCGGTTCCTGGGCGCGACGCCGCGACAGGTGTTCTTCGACGACAACTCCGCCGACGCCAGGCTCGGGCGCATGTTCGAACAGGCGTTCCCTGGCCAGGCTGTACGGATCATCTCGGCCACGCGCGATGCCTCGACCAAGGTGCTGATGGCGACCAGCGATGTCGATCCGGGTAGCTTTTACACCTACGACGCGGCCACCAAAGAGGCGGCATTCGCACTCGCGCGGCGCGCAGGCGTCGATCCGACGCAGATGGCACCGATGCGCGCGGTCTCGTTGCCGGCCCGCGACGGCCTGGTGCTGCACGGCTATCTCACGCGTCCGTCGGGGCATGACAACGGCCCGTTGCCGCTGGTGGTGCTGCCGCATGGCGGGCCGTTCGGCATCTTCGACGACTGGGCGTTCGATCCTGACGTGCAGATGCTGGCGCAGGCCGGGTATGCCGTGCTGCAGATCAATTACCGCGGCTCGGGCAATTACGGTCGCAGCTTCCGCCAGGCCGGTGCGCGCGGCTGGGGCACGACGATGCAGGACGATCTGACCGATGCGACCCGCTGGGCGATCGCGCAGGGCATTGCCGATGCCGAGCGGGTCTGCCTCTACGGCGGCAGCTATGGCGGTTACGCGTCGTTGATGGGTGTGGCGCGCGAGCCGGATCTGTATCGCTGTGCGGTCGGCTATGTCGGCGTGTACGACCTGCCGTTGATGCGGGCCGACAACCGGCGATCCGCGGCCTGGGCGGGCACCTGGACCGACGAGTGGGTCGGCGACGATACCGCGCAACTGTCGGCGCGTTCGCCCACGCGTCTGGCGACGCAGATCCGCGTTCCGGTGCTGCTGGTGGCCGGCGGCCAGGACGAGGTCGCGCCGGTCGAACACACGCGCCGGATGGAGCGTGCGCTGCGGGCGGCCAATGTACCGGTCGAGACCTTGTACGTCGCCAACGAGGGCCACGGCTTCTACAAGCCGGAGAACAAGCGCGCGTTCTACACCCGGTTGCTCGCGTTCCTGTCCACCCATCTGGGCGGCGCCACCGCGAAGGAATGAATGCGGGCCGGTGCCGGCAGGGCGCCCGGTCATGCGACGCCCCACGCAGGCGGGGCCGTCATCGGGCGCTTTGCCAGCCCGGCGGCACCGGCCTACCATGCGGACTCTTTGCCCGGAGCCCGTCCCATGCCATTGCGTCCCGCCCTGCTGTCGTTGTGCCTGCTCGCCATATTGCCGGCTGCCGCCCAGGAGCGCGGGCTCGACGTGCGCGACCTGGTGAAGCTCGACCGAGTGTCCTCGCCGCTGCTGACCGCCGATGGCCGCCAACTGGTCTTTGCCCAGCGCACGCTGGACTTCGACTCGGGCAAGGCGACCACGGCGCTTTACGCACGCAACCTGGTGACCCGTGACCTGGCGCCGCCGAAGCGGATCACGCCCGATGACTGGAACGTCAACTCGCCTGCGTTGTCGGCCGATGGTCAGACGGTCTATTTCCTCAGCAGCAAGCACGGCAGCTCACAGGTCTACGCGATGCCGCTGGGCGGCGGCGCCCCACGCCAGTTGACCGACGTCGCAGTCGACATCGGCAGCTTCCAGGTGTCGCCCGATGGCCGCCGCGTGGCCTTCAGCGCCGACACCTTCGGTGACTGCGCTGCCGATCTGGCGTGCACCCAGCGTAAGCTCGGCGAGCGGAAGGACGCCAAGGCCAGCGGCGTGGTCTACGACCAACTGTTCGTGCGCCACTGGGACACCTGGAAGGACGGCACGATGAGCCGCCTGTTCGTCGCCGATCTGCCGGCCGCAGGTGCGCGCCCGGTCGCCACCGTGCGCGCGCTGGGCCATGCACTGCAGGGCGACATCCCGTCCAAGCCCTTCGGTGGCGCGGAGGATTACACCTGGGCTCCGGATGGCCGTTCGGTCGTCGCCAGCGTCAAGGTCGCGGGCCGCGAGGCGCCGTGGTCGACGAACTTCGATCTCTACCGCATCGACGCCACCGGCGATGCCGCGCCGGTCAACCTGACCGCGTCGAACCCGGCCTGGGATGCCGGCCCGGTGTTCAGCGCCGATGGCCGCACCTTGTTCTACCGCGCGATGAAGCGGCCGGGCTTCGAGGCCGATCGCTACGCGCTGATGGCGCTGGATGTCGCCAGCGGTCAAGCGCGTGAGATCGCGCCGCAGTGGGACCGCTCGCCGAGCAGCCTGCAGCCGTCGGCCGATGGCCGCGCGTTGTATGTCGCCGCGCAGGACACCGGCGAATACCCGCTGTTCCGCGTCGATGTCGCCACCGGTGAGGTCACCAAGCTCATCGCCGACGGTTCGATCTCCGCGTTCGCGATCGCCGGCGACACCATCGCACTGAGCCGCAATTCGATCCGCAGTGGCGACACCCTCTACACCGGCTCGCTGCAGGCGCTGGGCACCGATACGCAGTTGCGCCAGATCACTCCGACCGCGGCCGAGCGCCTGCCCGATGTCGCCTTCGGCGACTACGAGCAGTTCTCGTTCAAGGGCGCAGGCAACGCCACTGTCTACGGGTATGTCGTCAAGCCGTGGAACTACCAGGAAGGGCAGACCTATCCGGTGGCGTTCCTGATCCACGGCGGTCCGCAGGGCAGCTTCGGCAATGGCTGGAGCTACCGCTGGAACCCGCAGACCTATGCGGGGCAGGGCTATGCGGTGGTGATGATCGACTTCCACGGCTCCACCGGCTACGGCCAGGCGTTCACCGACGCGATCAGCGGCGACTGGGGCGGCAAGCCGCTCGAGGATCTGCAGAAGGGCTGGGCGGCGGCGCAGCAGAAGTACGCCTTCCTCGACGGCGACCGCGCCTGCGCGCTGGGCGCCAGCTACGGCGGCTACATGATCAACTGGATCGCCGGCAACTGGTTCGACCGCAGCGGCCAGTCGCCGTGGAAGTGCCTGGTCAACCATGACGGCGTGTTCGACACGCGTTCGATGGGCTATGTGACCGAGGAACTGTGGTTCACCGAATGGGAGAACCAGGGCACGCCGTTCGACCAGCCGAAGAACTACGAGCGCTTCAATCCGGTCAACCACGTCGCCAACTGGAAGGTGCCGATGCTGGTGGTGCAGGGCGAGAAGGACTACCGCGTGCCGGTGGACCAGGGCCTGTCCACGTTCACCGCGCTGCAGCGCAAGGGCATCGAATCGAAGCTGCTGTACTTCCCCGACGAGAACCATTGGGTGCTCAAGCCGCACAACAGCGTGCTGTGGCACGACACCGTCAACGCCTGGCTCAAGCAGCACATCGGCCAGTAAGCGTCGCGCGCCGCCTCGTCGCCACCGACGGGGCCTGCGTCGCCTCGCGTCCGGCACAAGGCTGGACGCGAGGCGTCCTGATCCGATTCCGTTTTCCTGAAGGCCCGACCGCATGGCGATCGACTCTGCCGCACCCCATACCGCGCTGATCACCAGCGACATCGTCCTGTTCGGCCTGCTCGCCGCGACCCTTGGCCTGATCTTCTGGCTCTCCAGCGGCCCGACGCCGTTCTGGAAGAAGTTTTTCACCTGGGTGCCGGCGCTGCTGCTGTGCTACTTCGTGCCGGCGTTCTACAACACCGTCGGGCTGATCGACGGCGAGTACAACAGTCTCTACAACCCGATCGCCAGCCGCGTGCTGCTACCGGCCGCGCTGGTGCTGCTGACGTTGTCGATCGATCTCAAGGGCATTCTCAAGCTCGGACCGAAACTGCTGTTCGTGTTCGTCGCCGGCACGGTGGGCGTCGTGCTGGGCGCGATCGTCTCGTTCCAGATCATGGAATGGGTGCATCCGCCGGCCGTCGCCGGCGACACCTGGAAAGGCATGGCGGCGCTGGCGGGCAGCTGGATCGGTGGCGGCGCGAACATGGTCGCGATCCGCGAGGTCTACGGCGTGGACGCGACGCTGTTCGGGCAGTTCGCGGTGGTCGATGTCGCGATGGCCAGCCTGCTGATGGCCACGCTGCTGTTTCTGGCCAACCGCGCCACGCAGATCGACCTGCGCTCAGGTGCCGACACTGCGGCGATCGACGAGATGAAGGCGCGGATCGCCGCCTACGAGGCCGCTAACGCGCGCATCCCCACGCTCACCGACCTGATGGTCATCATCGCGGTCGCGTTCGGCTTCGTCGGCCTGGCGCACGCGATTGCAGGCCCGCTGGCGGCCTGGTTCGCCCAGTTCGAATGGGCGGCGCGTTTCAGTCTCGATTCCTCGTTCGTCTGGGTCGTGCTGATCTCGACCGCCGCCGGCCTGCTGCTGAGCTTCACGCCCGCGCGCAAGCTGGAGAACGCCGGCGCATCGCGGATCGGCACCGTCTGCCTGTACTTCCTGATCGCCTGCATCGGCATGCAGATGGATTTCATGAAGTTGTTCGACCGGCTGGAGCTGATCGCGATCGGCGCGATCTGGATGACGGTCCACGTCCTGGTGATCTGGGGCGCGGCGCGGCTGGTCAAGGCGCCGATGTTCTATGTCGGCGTCGGCTCGATGGGCAATATCGGCGCGGCCGCCTCGGCGCCGGTCATCGCCGCCGCATTCCATCCCTCGCTGGCCCCGGTCGGCGTACTGCTGGGCACCGTCGGCTACGCCACCGGCACCCTGATCGCCTACTTCGTCGGCCAGATCCTGCGCCTCATGGCCGGCCAGTAACCGGGATCAGAACTGGGGTCAGAGTGCATTTCTCGAGAATTGCACGCTGACCCCGGTTTGCGGGTGAGTCAGCAGCAGCGGAAGCCGCTGCGCCCGCCAAAGCGGGCTTCCTGGCGTTCGCGAAAGAACGTCTTGTAGTCCATCGGTTCGCGGTCGGGGTGCTTGTCGAGCATGTGCCGGACGTAGTTGTCATAGTCCGGTACCCCGCAGCACAGTCGCGCGGTCTGCACCACTCTTCGCCACACACGTTTGTGTGTGGCGAAGTAGTCGACCGGGACCAGGGTGCCGGCCATCAGCGCACAGCTCCCGCGGCGGCCCGCATCACAGCCAGGCCTTCTGCTGGTCGGCCGAGAGTTCGACGTACGGCGTCTCGCGCGCGGTCGGCGTGGCGACGCGGCGGGCACGCACGATCGCGCGGATCGCGAAGAACAGCGTGCTGAACACCACGAACAGGAACAGCGCCGTCAGGCCCGCGTTGACGTAGGCGTTGACGACCACCTGCTGCATCTGAGCGGCGGTCTTGGCCGCGCCCAGCAGTTCGCCGTTGGCCAGCGCCGTCTTGTAGTGACTGGCCTGGGCGAGGAAGCCGACCGCCGGCTTGGGGTCGAACAGCTTGATCAGGCCGGCCGCCGTGGTGCAGATCAGCAACCACGCCGCCGGCACGATGGTCACCCACGCATAGCGGTCCTTCTTCATCTTGAACAGCACCACCGTGCACAGCATCAGCGCGATACCGGCCAGCATCTGGTTGGCGATGCCGAACAGCGGCCACAGGGTGTTGATGCCGCCCAGGGGATCGACGACGCCCTGGTAGAGGAAGTAGCCCCACAGCGCCACGCAGCCAGCCGTGCCCAGGGCGTTGGCACCCCAGTTGTCGGTCTTGCGCAGCACCGGCACGAAATTGCCAAGCAGATCCTGCAGCATGAAACGGCCTGCGCGCGTGCCAGCGTCCACCGCGGTCAGGATGAACAGCGCCTCAAACAGGATTGCGAAGTGGTACCAGAAGGCCATCGCCGCCTCGCCGGTGAAGGGCAGGGCGTCGTGCAGGATCACCGCGATGCCGACGGCCAGCGTCGGCGCGCCGCCTGCGCGCGAGATGATCGTGTGTTCGCCGATCTGCTGGGCTTTGAGCTCCAGCGCCTCGGGCGTGATCACAAAGCCCATCTGGCTCACCGCCGCCGCGGCGCTGTGCACATCGGTGCCGACGATCGCGGCCGGGCTGTTCATGGCGAAGTAGATGCCCGGATCGAGGATCGAGGCTGCGACCAGCGCCATGATCGCCACGAACGATTCCATCAACATGCCGCCGTAGCCGATGTAGCGGGCGTGGGTTTCGTTGGCGAGCAGCTTGGGGGTGGTGCCCGAGGCGATCAGTGCGTGGAAGCCCGACACCGCGCCGCAGGCGATGGTGATGAACAGGAACGGGAACAGGCCGCCCTTCCAGACCGGGCCGTCGCCAGTGGACGCGAACTCGGTCAGCGCCGGCATCTTCAGCGAGGTGACCTCGGGGCTGGCGATGACGATGCCGATCGCCAGCGCGACGATCACGCCGATCTTGAGGAACGTCGACAGATAGTCGCGCGGCGCGAGCAGCAGCCACACCGGCAGCGTCGCGGCGACGAAACCGTAGCCGATCAGCATCCAGGTGATCTGGGTGCCGGTGAAGGTGAACGCCGGGCCCCAGGTCGGGTGGGCGCCGACCTTGCCGCCCAGCCAGATCGCGCCCAGCAGCAGCACGATGCCGACCACCGAGATCTCGCCGATCTTGCCGGGCCGGATGTAGCGCATGTACAGGCCCATGAAGATCGCGATGGGCATCGTCGCGATCACCGTGAACATGCCCCAGGGGCTCTCGGCCAGTGCCTTGACGACGATCATCGCCAGCACCGCCAGGATGATGATCATGATCATGAAGGCGCCAAACAGCGCGATCGTGCCCGCGACCTGACCCATCTCCTCGCGTACCAGATCGCCGAGCGAGCGGCCGTTGCGGCGGGTGGACACGAACAGGACCATGAAGTCCTGCACCGCGCCGGCCAGCACCACGCCGACGATCAGCCACAGCATGCCGGGCAGGTAGCCCATCTGCGCCGCCAGCACCGGGCCGACCAACGGACCAGCACCGGCGATCGCGGCGAAATGGTGCCCGAACAGCACGTGCTTGTTGGTCGGCACGTAGTCCAGGCCGTCGTTGTTGACGTGCGCGGGCGTGGCGCGCCGCACATCGAGCCCCATTACGTTCTTGGCGATGTACAGACTGTAGTAGCGATAGGCGACCAGATAGATCGACACCGCTGCGACCACAATCCACAGCGCGCTGATCTGTTCGCCTTGACGCAGGGCGACGACGCCCATGCAGGCGGCGCCCAGCAGCGCGACCGCGCCCCAGACGACGTGGTTGACGACACCCTTCATAGCGATTCCCCGGAAAGACCGCGCACAGGGTCGCGCCGGGGGGCGGCGCGGTCAATGCGCATCGAGGCCGATCGCGGCCCACAGCCTTACGACTTTCGTATTAGACGCCGCGCGCGGCAACGTGAATGGGGCGGGGCCCGGCTGGGCGGCCTGCTAGGATGGCGCGCCCTTTCGCTTTCGGACCTGCCTGTGTCGACGATGCCGCCGCCCGCCCTGCGCATGCCCGCCGCGCACCGACCGCGCGGCTTGCGATGAACGCTCCGATGGAGGCCTCGGAGGCCTCGCTGCGCGAGCAACTGCAGGCGCTGATCGCGGGCCTGCCCGATGGCGACGTGCAGGTCGGCCCGCTGGTCGACGAACTCGGCGCGCAGGGCATGTTGCTGCTGGTGATCCTGCTGACGCTGGTGTTCCTGATCCCGGTCTCGATCCCGGGGGTCAGCACGGTGTTCGGCGCGGTCATTGTGCTGATCGGCGTGGCCCGGATGATGGGGCGGCCCTTGTGGATGCCGTCCGCGGTGCGCCGCCGTTCGGTCCCGGCCGGCCGCATGCGCGGTGCGCTCGACACCGGTCTGAAGTGGGTGCGCCGGCTGGAGCGGATCACCCGGCCCGGGCGGCTGTCCGGCCTGACCCACGGTCGCGGTGTCGGGGTGTTCAACGACGCGGCACTGATCCTGGGCGCGGTGCTGCTGATGGCGCCGTTCGGCTTCATTCCCTTCAGCAACACCGTGCCGGGCGTGGCGCTGATGTGCCTGGCAATCGGCCTGCTGCAGCGTGACGGCACGATGGTGTTGCTGGGCCACCTGGCCAATGTGCTGACGATCGTCTACTTCGCGGTGCTGATCGGCGGCGGCGGACTGGCGATCCGCGAGGCTGTCACGCGTTTCTGGCCAGCGTAGCGCCGGCCGACCCATGGCGTTGATGGCGCTGTGGATATGCCGGCGTCACAGCCAACCGGCGCGCTTGAACATGCGGTACAGCAGGCCCATGACCACGGCGGTGCCGCCGATCAGCAGCGGATAGGCGTAGCGATCGTCGAGCTCGGGCATGTTGCGAAAGTTCATGCCGTACCAGCTGGTGATCAGCGTCGGCGCGGCGAGAAGCGCGGCCCAGGCGCCGAGCTTCTTGACGATCTCGCCCTGGGTCAGCGTCACCAGCGCCTGGTTGACCGCGAGCGCGGTGCCGAGCATGTCGCGCAAGGCATCGACGGTTTCGTTGATGCGGGCGGAGTGGTCGAGCACGTCGCGGATATAGAGTTTCATGTCCGCGGGGATCAGCGGTCCTGTGTTGCGCATCAGCTGCGAGAGCACATCCTGCAGCGGCGTGACGGCGACCCGCATCCAGGTCAGTTCGCGCTTGAGTTCGTAAAGCCGGATCAGGATGCGGCGGTGGAACTGCGCGCTGATGATGTGGCGCTCGAGCGCGTCAAGCGTGGTGCGGAACTCATCGACCACCGGCAGGTAGTTGTCGACGATCGCATCGAGCACCGCGTACAGCGCCGACGACGGCCCCATTGCCAGCAATGCCGGCTCGCGTTCCAGGCGGCGGCGTGCCGGCGCGTACGACAGCGAGGCGCCGTGGCGCACGCTCACCAGGTAGCGGGCGCCGAGAAACAGATGGGTCTCGCCGTAGGCGATGCGCTCGTCCACCGCCTGCGCGGTGTTGGCGACGATGAACAGCGAATCGCCGTATGCCTCGATCTTGGGGCGCTGGTGTGCCTTGCCGGCATCCTCGATCGCCAGGTCGTGCAGGGCGAACTCGGCCTGCAACTGCGCCAGCACGCCCTGGTCGGGTTCGTAGAGGCCGATCCAGGCAAAGCAGGCTGGATCCTCGGCCAGCGCCTCGCCGACATCGGCCAACGCGACGTCGCGCTTGCCACCCGGCCCGTAGACCGCGCAGTTCACCACACTCGGCGGATTGGACGGCGCACCGCCGGACGTCACGGGAGAATCGCTCATCGGCGCATCCTCCGCGAAACCGGGGTCAGAGTGCAATTTCCCGTCGCGTGGCGGGAAATTGCACGCTGACCCCGGTTTTGGACCCCAGGTCTGTTAGAGGGCGACGAACCGCACCGCTTGCCCGCCGGCCGGGGCCAGGCGGACCGACAGCGTGTCGCCGGCGCCGATCTCGCGCGACTCGATGACGATATCGTGGGGGTCGTTGCGCCAGCCGGCGTTGTCGCCGTCGCGGTAGATCTGCGCGGTGTAGCGGCGGCCCTGCTCGAGGAAGTCCAGCGGCACCTCGATCGTACGCGCGCTGTCATCGGTGACCGCGCCCAGGTACCAGTCGTCGCCGCCGCGCGCGCGGCGCGCGATCACCGCGTACTCGCCGACCTCGCCGGCCACCGCGCGGGTGTCCTCCCAGTCGACCGGCACGTCACGGATGAACTGGAATGCCTCGGGACGCGCCTCGTAGTGCTCGAGCAGGTCGGCAGCCATCTGCAACGGGCTGTAGATCACCACGTACAGCGCCAACTGCTTGGCCAGCGTGCTGGCCATCGGTTCGCCCGACTTGGTGTCCATGCCGAACACGCCAGGCGTGAAGTCCATCGGCCCGGCCAGCAGCCGGGTGTACACCAGCGTGGCCTCGTGCTCGGGCGGATTGCCCGGATTGCCCCAGGCGTTGAACTCCATGCCGCGCGCGCCTTCGCGCGTGATCAGGTTGGGATACGTCCGGCGCAGCCCGGTGTCCTTGACCGGCTCGTGCGGGTTGACCGCAATGCGCCGCTTCGCGGCTGCATCGACCACGCGCTGGTGGTGGCGCACCATCGCCTGGCCTTCGTGCCAGGCGTAGCGCAGCCGGCCCTGGGCATCGCGCACCTTGGCCTGTCCGGCGTCGGCGACATAGCCGGTCTTGACCGCGTGCACGCCCAGACGCGCGTACAGGTCGAACGCGTCGTCGAGCTGCTGCTCGTAATGCGCGGCATTGCCCGAGGTCTCGTGGTGGCCGATCAGCATCACACCCTTATCGCGCGCATAGCGGGTGACCTCTTCGAGATCGAAGTCGGGGTAGGCGCGGGTGAAGCTGAAGGTCTCGCCGTTGCCGAACCACTCGCCGTCCCAGCCGACGTTCCAGCCTTCGACCAGCACGCCGCCCAGGCCGTTGGCCGCGGCGAAATCGATGTGGCGCTTGGCGTGCGCGGTGGTCGCGCCGTGCTTGGGCCCGGAGGCCCAGGTCTTGCGATCGAGGTGCATCTCCCACCAGATGCCGACGTACTTCATCGGCCGGATCCAGGAGACATCGCCGAGTGCGTTGGGCGCGTTGAGGTTAAGGATCAATCCCGATTCGACCAGGCCGCCGGCGCGATCGGCGATCTGGATCGTGCGCCACGGGGTCGCGAACGGCGCGGCAACCTCGACCTTGGCCTCGCCGATGCCCGGCGTCAGGGCCGCTTTGAGCTTGCGGCCGTCGACGCGGGTCAGGTTCATGCCCGAATAGTCGACCAGCGCCGCTTCGTGGATCGACAGATGCAGGCCATCGTCGGTGCGCAGCGTGATCGGCGTCTGCGCGTCGCCGACCTGCTCGATCGGGGTGCGGTGGTAAAGGTACTCCTCGCGGTTCCACTCGAAGGCCGGGATCCACCAGGCGGTCGCCGCGTCGGCGACGACGAATTCGGTCAGCTCTTCACTGATCGCCAGGCGCCGCAGTCCCGGCTGGTCGGGAAAGTCATAGCGGAACCCCACGCCATCGTCGAACACGCGGAACACCACGTCGAAGCGTCGCTGGGCGCCGCTGGTCTCGGCGAAGGTGACGCGCAGTTCGTTGTGGTGGTCGCGCATCTGCCGGCGCTCGCCCCACGGCAGCTCCCACGCCTCGTCATGACTGCGCGTGCGCTGGTCGACGATGGCGAGGTTGCGTTCGAACTTCGGCGCATCGGCGAACAACATGCCCAGGCGCGAGTCGGCGATGACCGGCCGACCGGCCCGACTGACGCGGTAACTGGCGCGGCCCTCGTTGTCGGTCGTGACCTCGACGGCGATCGTCGCGTCGGGCGAGGTGATGCGGGCGGCCGATCCGGCCGACGGATTCGCCCACGCCGACAGCGGCAGCAGCAGGGCGAGACAGAATAAGAACCGGTTCGACATGTGCGGCGCCCTCCCAAGCGCATTCGCGTGCGGTCGTCCCGATTCTGTCACGCAGGTCCAAGGCGCCGCGGCCGCATACGTATGCAGGCGGACCGGCGCAGTGTCTGCAATGCGAGCAGCGAACGCGGCCGCAACCCGCGGCCGTCCGTCACCGGTGCGGCGTGCCTAGGGGAGGGCAGTCGGCGACTTGGGACGCAGCGCCGCAAGCAGGGCGACATGCAGCGGCAGCACCAGCGACAGCCAGGCCGCATTGCGCTGCGGCAGCACCGGCAGCCAATGCAGGAACAGCGCGACGATGCCGAGCGTGGCGACCGTCGGCAGCACGATCGCGAACAACCGGCCAGGCGCGCGGCCGCGCGCGAGTCGCCAGCCGCCAGGCAGCAGCAACAGGCACAGCGGGTTGAACAGCAGCAGGTTGTGGTTGCGCCAGCCGAACACATGCTCGGTACCCAGCCACAGGAACAGCATCACTGCGCCGAGCAGCGCGCACAGTGTCCAGAACCCGAGCGCGGCGCTGGCCAGGGCGCGCGGCGCTCGGCGGCCCAGCGCAAGGGCGGCCGCGCCCAGCACGAGGCCGGCCAGCAGCCACGGCCACCACTGGCGCGCACGCTCCGGCGGCTCGGCCGGTTGGCGGTGCGGCAGCACCTGGACTTCCTCGGCGACCAGCGGCCGGCCATCGGCATGGCGGATCCCGCGCAGCGCTTCGGCCAAGCGCATCGGCACAAACATGTCCTGCCACAGCGCGTTCGGCCGGTCGGCGGCCGGGCCCAGGCCGATGTCGAAGCCCAGCCACATCCACAGCGCCGGGGAGGCCAGGCGCACCGCATCGCCGCGGAAGGTGTTGCCGCGCGAACGGCCCTGCAACTGCCTGTGCAGCAAGCCGCCCAAGGCGGCGTCGAGCGCATCGCGCACGCGCGTGGAGCAGTTGTCGGTGAAGTAGTCGTAGCGGTAATGCGCGTTCTCGGGGCGCGCATTCCAGGCCAGGGCCGTGGCCAGATGCCGGGCCTGCGCCGGGTCGAGGTCGAGCCATTGGATCGACACGCCGCGCCCGACCTCGCGGTAATAGGCCAGGTCGTCGGCCAGCGGCAGCGCAGCGAGCTGATAGCGCATGTCGCCACGCACGAAACGGGCGACGAAATCGGGCTCCGACGGGTCGAAGAAGCCGAAGTTGTAGGACACCGGCCCGGGCGCCGTTGGGTCGTCGATCACGATCGCGTTGTGGCCGAAGCGTTCGAAGAACACTTCGCCCGGCTGCATCGTCGCCACCCCGACCCGCGGGGCGTCGCTTGCGACCTGGGCCCATGCTGGCCAGGCGAGCAGGGCCAGCAGCAGCGCGAACGCCTGTCGCCAGGCGCCTGCGACGGACGTGCGCGGCGCCTCAGTCCTGGGCATGCACGCTGACGTGCAGCGCATGCAGCCGGCGCGAGTCGGCATCGGTGACGCGGAAGGCGAACCGGCCCAGTGCCAGCTCCTCGCCGACCTCGGGTAGATGGCCGATCGCGCCGATGATCACCCCGCCGATGGTGTCGTATTCGTCGTCGTCGAAATCGGCGCCGAAGCGCTCGTTGAAGTCGGCGATCGGAGTCAGCGCGCTGACCGCGAACTGGCCATCGGCCTGGGCGGCGATCAGTGCGTTCGGGTCCTCGGCGTCGTCGTGCTCGTCGTCGATCTCGCCGACGATCTCCTCGAGCACGTCCTCGATCGTCACCAGGCCGGCGACGCCGCCGTACTCGTCGATGACGATCGCCATGTGATTGCGCGAGAGCCGGAATTCGCGCAACAGCACATTGAGCTTCTTGGATTCGGGGATCAGCACCGCCGGGCGCAGCAGTTCGTGGATCGAGCCGGGGCCGTTGTCGGCGACCACGCCGCGCAGCAGGTCCTTGGCGAGCAGGATGCCGAGCACCTCGTCCTTGTCGTCGCCGTGCACCGGGAAGCGCGAATGGCCGGACTCGACCACCTGCTTCATCAGGTCCAGGAAATTGGCGTCGGCCGGCAGCGCGACCATCTGCGCACGCGGCACCATCACATCGCCGACTGTCTTGCTGGAGATGCCCAGCGCGCCTTCGAACATGCGCAGGGTGTCGGCGTCGATCAGGCCGTCGGCGTGGGTGTCACGCAGCAGCTCGACCAGGTCCTCGCGGTTGGTGGGTTCGCCGGAGATCGCCGAACTGATCCGGTCCAGCCAGCTGCGGCGCTTTTCGTGGGGCTCGGTGGCGGTTTGACTACTGTCGTCTTCTGACATTGCGTTGGTATGGGCCGCCCCAGGGGGGAGGGGCGATGATGGGGCCTGCGGCGAAAGTCTAGCGCGTCCGCCGCCGCCGATGTCCAGGCGGCCATCACGGGCGGAACCCCGGCGTCGCGGCGCGGCAAACTCCGAGCCGGCGCCGCGGCGATGCCCGATCGCAGCGGGACGCGCTTGGCGGCGATGCTGGCCACACCTTCATTCAGGAGCACCGACATGCCTGTCGTCATCCGTCACGCCCGCCTGGCCGCCCTCGGACTGGCCGCCGTGCTTGCGCTGCCTGGCCTGGCCAGCGCCGACGCGCGCCTGGCCGGGCCCTATGTCGACGCCGCAACCTACGCCCGCGGCGACGACGCGCTCGTCGAGGCTTGGTACGCGATGACCTACCAGTTGCCCCGGCAGTTCGACCAGGTCTGCGGCGACACCTTCTGCGAGGGCGAGTTCACCAACCTCCAACCCTTGCGCTTTGCGTGCTCGGTGCACCGGGACGACGGGCGAATCGGCATGTGCGTGTGGAGCTTCGCGGCCAGCGACGAGTTCCTGGTGGCGCGCACCGGCCGGATCGTGGTGCAGCCGAAGGTCTGGCATTGCCACACACCGCTGGCGGCCGGTACCACGCTGACGGCGATGCTCGATGCGGTGGCCGGCGGGGATGCACTCCACGCCGTGCTGCCGGGTGGGCGCTCGATCTTCGACGGGCTAGTCGACTGCCTCTGAGCGTCGGGCCGGGGCCGGCGGCTCAGCCGGGTAATCGGTAGGGGTCGTCGATGCCGAGCGAGGCGAGCACGTCGCGCTCGAGTTGTTCCATCGCCTCGGCATCCTTGTCGTTCTCGTGGTCCCAGCCCAGCAGGTGCAGCACGCCGTGCACGGTCAGGTGGGCGTAGTGGTCGTTGGGCCGCTTGTGCTGTTCGTTGGCCTCGCGCGCGACCACCGGCGCGCAGATCACCAGATCGCCCAGCAACGGCAGGCGCACGCCTTCGGGCAGCCCCTCGGGCAGGTCGGCCGGGAAGCTCAGTACGTTGGTCGCGTAGTCCTTGCCGCGATAGTGACGGTTAAGCGCACGGCCCTCGTCCTCGTCGACCAGACGGATCGCCAGGTCCGCTTCGCGGATCCGGCCGTCGAGCGCGGCACTCGCCCAGCGCCGAAAGCTGGCGGCCGAGGGAATGCCCTTGCGCGGCAGTGCGTAGCCGACGGCGATGTCGAGATGGGTCGGGCCTTGGGTCATGGCAAGTCTCGTACAGACAGGAAAGCCGCCGCCGGACGGGCCGTCAGGCGACCCATTCGACCAGCGTCAGGAACGGGCGCTCGCCCTCGTGCAGCCGATACAACGCAACGCCGCTCGGGCCTTGCCCCTTGCGGGGGTTGGTCCGCGTGACCAGCACTGCATCACGCAGGGTAGCTTCGCCAGCACGCCACACCGCAGCGTCGCCGTGCTCGAGCAGCGCACCGATCAGATAGCGCGCGTCGCCCGGTACGTCGTCCAGCGCCACCCGCGTGCAGCCGTGACGATCGTGGCCGGGCAGTCGGGGCGAGGCCAGCAGTTGGGCCGCGCGATCACCGCGGATCAGCGCCAGGCGTTCGGACTCGTCGCGCCACCGCGGCGCGTCGAGGTCGGCCGCACGGTCGCCTGCTTCCTGCAGGGGCTGTGGTCGCGCCGCCACCGCGCGGTCGAGCGCTGTCAGCGGCAGGCTCACCCTGGTCGGCCCGATCTCGATCGACAGGCAGGGCGCGGCCAGGCTGCCGGCCGTGGCGACTCGCTTCTCGGGGTGCGGGTCGGTGTCGTGCGGTTGCGCGGCGCCGGCCAGGGGCAGTCCGCAGGCCAGGACGAATGCGCAGGCGCGCCGCAGGGGCATGGCTCAGGCCGGTCCGGTCGCCGCGTCGCTGGCATCGCGGCGCTCGTAGGCGCTGACGATGCGCGCGACCAGCGGGTGACGCACGACATCGCGTGCTTCGAAGAACGTGAAGCTCACGCCGTCGACCTCGCGCAGCACGTCCAGCGCGTCGCGCAGGCCGGACTTCATGTGCTTGGGCAGGTCGATCTGGGTCAGGTCGCCCGTGACCACAGCCGTCGAGCCGAAGCCCAGGCGGGTCAGGAACATCTTCATCTGCTCGATCGTGGTGTTCTGCGCCTCGTCGAGGATCACGAAGGCATCGTTGAGCGTGCGTCCGCGCATGTACGCCAGCGGCGCGATCTCGATGACATTGCGTTCCAGCAGCTTGGCGACCTTCTCCACGCCGAGCATCTCGTACAGCGCGTCGTAGAGCGGGCGCAGGTACGGGTCGACTTTCTGGCTCAGATCGCCGGGCAGAAAGCCGAGTTTCTCGCCGGCCTCGACCGCCGGACGCACCAGCACCAGCCGTTGGACCTTGGATTCGTTGAGCGCCTCGACCGCCATCGCCACCGCGAGGAAGGTCTTGCCGGTGCCCGCCGGGCCGATGCCGAAATTGATGTCGTGGGTGGCGATGCGGTGCAGGTAGCGGACCTGGTTTGCGCCGCGCCCGCGGACTGTGCCGCGCTTGACCCGGACCGCCACTTCCTGCGGTACGACGTCGTCGTCGCGCGCCACATTGGCCTCCGAGAGCCGCATCGCCACCGCCTGGCTGTCGAGCGTCTCGGTTTCGGTCTCGGCGTAGAGCGCACGCAAGAAGGCTTCGGCGCGTGCGACCACATCGCGGTCGCGGCCGGTGATACGGAACACATGGCCGCGATTGGCGATCTCCACGCCCAGGCGCAGTTCGATCTGGCGCAGGTGGCTGTCGAAGGGGCCGGCGAGGTTGGCGAGGCGCTCGGTGTCGTCCGGTTCGAGGACGAAGTCGGTCTGGGGGCTGGTCTGCATAGGGCGCGCAGGGTAGCGCATCGCCAGGCAGGACGGCGTCGCAGCCCGCGATTCAGCGCGCATTCGGCCATTAATTGATCGGTCAATTAATATTGACCGCATGGCCAGACCCCGCACCCCCGATCCCGCCCGCACGCCGGGGCGTCCGCCCGCCGGCGACACCGACCGGCGAGGCAGCGCGCTCGATGCCGCGCTCGCCTGCTATGTGCGCCGCGGCATCGCGGCGACCTCGCTGCGCGACATCGCCACCGAGGCCGGGGTCACGCCGGCACTGCTGCATTACTACTTCCGCGATGCCGCCGGTCTGCGCGATGCGGTGATTGCCGAACGGCTGATGCCGGTGTTCGACGAGGTCCGCGAGACCTTGCTGGGCATGGCCGATGCGTCGCTGCGCACGGTGCTGGTCGCGTTCGTCGACCTGTTGTGCGCACTGGTCGCCCGGCACCCGTGGATGCCCGCGTTGTGGATCCGCGAGGTGGTCAGCGAGGGCGGCGACCTGCGCGATCTGCTGGTCACCCGGCTGGCGCCGGAGATCAGCGCGTTCATGGCCGCACGCTTCGCTCAGGAGCAGCAGGCCGGCCGGCTCAATCCCGCGCTCGATCCGCGGCTGCTGATGGTCTCGCTGGTCGGGCTGACCCTGTTCCCCGCGGCCGGCACCCCGATCTGGCGGCAGCTGTTCGCCAGCGACGACCTGGGCATCGACGACATCCGCCTGCACGCGCTCGCCTTGCTGGATCGCGGCCTGGAGCTGCCCATATGACCCGTCTCATCCCGATCTCGGTTCTCGCGCTCGTGGCCGCGCTCCTCGCCGGCTGCAGCCGCGAGCCGCCGCATGCGCTCGGCACCCTGGAGTACGACCGCATCACGGTGCCGGCACCGGCCGCCGAGCGCATCGCCGAGATCGCGGTGCGCGAGGGCCAGCGCGTGAAGGCCGGCGAGCGCATCCTGACTCTGGAGCGGACCCGCGGCGATGCCCAGCTCGCAGCCGCCGAGGCCGAGGTCGCGCGCCAGCGCGAGGCGCTGGAGGAGTTGCGTAACGGCGCACGCCGCGAGGACATCGACCAGGCGCGGGCCAATCTCGCCGCCGCCCAGGCGCAGGCCCGCGATGCGCGCGCTTATTACGAGCGCTTGCAACCGCTGGGCGGCCGGCAACTGGTCTCGGCCGCCGATGTCGATCGCGCGCGTGCGGCCGCCGGCAATGCCCAGGCCCAAGTCGCCGGCGCCCAGGCCGCGTTGGCCGAGCTGCAGAACGGCGCGCGTCCAGAGCAGATTGCGCAGGCGCAGGCCGCACTCGAGGCGGCGCAGGCCCAGGCGCGGACGCAGTCGGTCAGCACCGGGCGGCTGGATGTCGTCGCGCCGCGCGCGGCGCGCGTGGACAGCCTGCCGTACCGGCTCGGCGACGAGGCGCCGGTCGGCGCACCGCTGGCGGTGCTGCTGGTCGGCGAACAACCCTATGCGCGGGTCTACGTGCCCGAGCCGCTGCGGGCCGGCGTGCAGGTGGGCGATCGCGCCACCGTGCGCGTGGGCGCCCAGGGCGAGCGCGTCTACGCCGGCCGCGTGCGCATGGTGCGCAGCGAGCCGACGTTCACGCCGTACTACGCACTCAGCGGCAAGGACGCCGCGCGCCTGAGCTACCTGGCCGAGGTCGAACTGGAAGAGGCCGGCGACCTGCCGGCGGGCCTGCCGCTGCGGGTGGAGTTCTGACGATGGGCGATGGACCTTCGACGGGCGCGATGCCATCTGCGGCGGCCGGCGATGCCGCGATCCACGCCCGTGGCCTGGTCAAGCGCTTCGGCGGGCTGGTCGCGGTCGACCATGTCGATCTGACCGTGCCACGCGCCAGCGTCTACGGGTTCCTCGGGCCGAACGGCTCGGGCAAGTCGACCACGATCCGCATGCTCTGCGGCCTGCTGACCCCGAGCGAGGGCGAGATCGAGGTGCTCGGCCTGCGCATTCCCGACCAGGCCGACGCGCTGCGCCTGCGCATCGGCTACATGACGCAGAAGTTCTCGCTGTTTGAGGACCTGACGGTGCGCGAGAACCTGGAGTTCCTCGCAGCGGTTTACGGCTTGCCGCGTGCGCAGGCACGCGCCCGGGTCGACGAGCTGGTCGAGCTCTACCATTTCGCCGATCGCCAGGGTCAACTCGCCGGCACGATGAGCGGCGGCCAGAAGCAGCGCTTGGCATTGGCCGGCGCGGTGATCCACCGCCCGGAATTGTTGTTTCTCGACGAGCCGACCAGCGCGGTCGATCCCGAGTCGCGTCGCGACTTCTGGGACAAGCTCTTCGAACTGGCCGACAGCGGCACCACGCTGCTGGTCTCGACCCACTACATGGACGAGGCCGAGCGTTGCCACCGCATCGCGATCCTCGACCGCGGCGTGCTGGTCGCCGACGGCGCACCGGGCGCATTGGCGGCCGAACTGTCGGGCCGCAGTGTCGAAGTGCACGCCGCGCAGCCGCGACGCGCGCAGCAGGTGCTCGCCCGTCTTCCCAACGTGCTCAGCGTCGCTCAGATCGGCAACAGTCTGCGCGTGCTTGCGCGCGACGGCGCGGATGGGGACGACGGGCTGGCCGAGGCGCTGCGCGGCGCTGGCCTCGAGGCCGAGGTCCGGCCGGCGACGCCCAACCTCGAGGACGTGTTCGTCGCCGCGACCCGCGGCGCCGACGGGGAGGACCGCGCATGAACCCCCTGCGCCGGCTATGGGCCGTGGTGATCAAGGAATTGCGGCAGATCCGCCGAGACCGGATCAGCCTGGTGATGATCGTAATGATCCCGGTCGTCGACCTGCTGCTGTTCGGCTATGCGATCAACTACAACCCGCGCGGGCTCGATGCGGCGATTGCCGATCAAGCGGTGACCGCGACCTCGCGCGCGGCGGTCATGGATCTCCAGGCGACCGGCGTCGTCGATACCGTCGCGGTCGTCGACAGCCCACAGCAGCTGGTCGAGATGCTGCGCCGCGGTGAGATCAGCGTCGGGATCACGATCCCGCCGGATTTCGAGCGCCGCGTGCTCGATGGCCGTCCGGCGATGCAAGTCATGGTCGACGGTACCGACACGGTGGTGCAGGCGGCTGCGAACCAGATCGCGCAACTGCCGCTCGAAGGCCCCGACGGGCACCGCGACGCACGCGCGGCGCCGCAGATCGAAGTCTTGAGTTTCTACAACCCTGAGCGGCGCTCGGCGGTGAGCATCGTGCCCGGGCTGATCGGCATCATCCTCACGATGACCATGACCATGTTCACCGCGATGGCGATCGTGCGCGAACGCGAGCGCGGCAACATGGAGCTGCTGATCGCCACACCGCTGGCGCGTGGCGAACTGATGGTCGGCAAGGTGCTGCCGTACGCGGCGATCGGCCTGATCCAGACCACGTTGATCCTGGTGCTGGGGATCTGGTTCTTCGACGTGCCGCTGCGCGGCAGCCTGCTCGACGTCTACCTGGCCTCGCTGTTGCTGATCTTCGCCAACCTGGCGATGGGTCTGCTGATCTCCACGCATGCGCGCACCCAGTTCCAGGCGATCCAGGTGGCGATGCTGGTGTTCCTGCCGTCGATCCTGATCTCGGGTTTCATGTTCCCGTTCGCCGGCATGCCGGACGTGGTGCAGTGGGGCGCCGAGGCCTTGCCGATGACCCAGTTCCTGCGCCTGGTGCGCGGCATCATGCTGCGCGGGGCGAGCATCTGGGAGCTGTGGCCGTCGATCCTGGCGCTGGGCGCGTTCACCGCGGTCACGATGGCGCTGGCGATCGCGCGGTTCCGAAAACGCCTCGACTGACGCACCCGCCGCGGCGCGAGAACGCCGCGGCGGCAGGCCGTATTACGCGGCCGCGACGTCTTCGTCCAAGCGCACCCGGCCGCGCAGCGAGTTGCTGAGCGCGGCGGTGATCTCGACATCGACGAACTGTCCGATCAGGCGCGGCGGGGCGGGGAAGTTCACCGAGCGCATGTTTTCGGTCTTGCCGGTCAGTTCGTTGGGGTCCTTGCGCGACGGGCCTTCGACCAGCACGCGCTGCACGCTGCCGACCATCCGTTGCGAGATGCCGGCCGCGTACGCATTGATATGCGCCTGCAGTCGCCTGAGCCGGGCGTGCTTTTCGGCCTGGGTCACCGTGTCCTCGAGGTCGGCGGCCGGGGTGCCGGGCCGGCGCGAATAGATGAAGGAGAACGACTGGTCGAAGCCCACGTCCTCGATCAGCTTCATCGTCTTCTCGAAGTCGGCCTCGGTCTCGCCGGGGAAACCGACGATGAAGTCCGAGGAGATCGAAATGTCCGGGCGCACGGCGCGCAACTTGCGGATCTTCTGCTTGAACTCCAGCGCCGTGTAGCCGCGCTTCATCGCCGAGAGGATGCGATCGCTGCCTGCCTGCACCGGCAGATGCAGGTAGTTGGCCAGCTGGGGCACGTCGCGGTAGGCCTCGATCAGCGAGTCGGAGAACTCCAGCGGGTGCGAGGTCGTGAAGCGGATGCGCTCGATGCCGTCGACCTGCGCGATCGTGCGGATCAGCAGGCCCAGGTCGGCCACCTCGTCGCCGCCCATCGGCCCGCGGTAGGCGTTGACGTTCTGCCCCAGCAGATTGATCTCGCGCACGCCCTGGCCGGCCAGCCGCACGACCTCGACCAGCACGTCCTCGAACGGCCGGCTGACCTCTTCGCCGCGGGTGTAGGGCACCACGCAGAACGAGCAGTACTTCGAGCAGCCTTCCATGATCGAAACGAACGCACTCGGGCCGTCTGCGCGCGGCTCGGGCAGGCGGTCGAACTTCTCGATCTCCGGAAAGCTGATGTCCACCTGCGGCTGACCGGTCGCGCGCTTGGCGCGGATCAGCTCGGGCAGGCGGTGCAGCGTCTGCGGGCCGAACACCAGGTCCACATACGGCGCGCGCTTGACGATCGCCTCGCCCTCCTGGGATGCGACGCAGCCGCCGACGCCGATCACGATCGCCTTGCCGTCCTGCTTGAGCCTGGCTTCCTTGAGCATGCGCCAGCGGCCGAGCTGGCTGAACACCTTCTCCTGCGCCTTCTCGCGGATCGAGCAGGTGTTGACCAGCACAACATCGGCCTCCTCGACATCGTCGGTGAGCTCCAGGCCCTCGGCGGCGGCGAGCACATCGGCCATCTTGGCCGAGTCGTACTCGTTCATCTGGCACCCGTGGGTCTGGATGTAGAGCTTGCCGCGCGCCGGCAGTGCCGGGTCGGGGGCTGCTGCGCCGTGGGCGGGCAGGACAGGAAGATCGAGGGTCGGCGCGGCAGGCGCCGAGGGAGCGGGCTGGGTCATGGCGTGTCCGGGGCGACGGCGTTGAGTCCGGGCCGGATGGCGGGTGGGGCGCAGAGTGTACCGGGCGCGCCGCGCGGCCGGGTCGCCCGTTCACAATCAAGCACTTGGCAACGCTGCCTGAAGACGCGACACTCCGATGCGTGAAACGGGGATGGGGTCTCATCGCGATGCTCGGTCTGCTGGCGGCCTGTCCGGTCTCCGGCAGTACGTTGTATCGCTGCGACAGCGGCGACGGCATTCCCCAGTACGTCAGCAAGCGGGTGTCAGGTGCGAGCTGCCGCGCGGTCGCCACGGCGCCGGCCGCGCCGCGTCGGGCCGTCGCTCGCAAGCCCAACGCCGCACCGGTGTCCGCGCCGGCCGGCGCGGATCGCGTCGCGCCGGCGACCTTCATGGGCGGCGCGACGCCGAAGCCGGCCGCCGCGGCCAGCCCGGACCCGGCACCGCCCAAGGTGGCCCCGGCCCGCAGCGGCGGACAGCGCCGGCTGCAGCAGGGCCAGGTCTATTCCTATGTCCGCGACGGCGTGCGCCACTACAGCAGCACGCGGCCGGCCGGGGGCGCCCAGGTCGCCTCGGTGCGCACCATCCGCTACAGCTTCTTCGAAACCTGCTACGCCTGCGGCGCGGCGCCGGGGGTCAATTTCGGCACCGTGCGGCTCAACCGCGAGGCCTATCGCGACGAGGTCGCGCGTGCGGCCAGCGAGTTCGGCGTCGAGGAGGCGATCGTGCGCGCGATCATGCATGCCGAGTCAGCATTCAATCCCAACGCACTCTCGCGCGCCGGCGCGCAGGGCCTGATGCAACTCATGCCCGCGACCGCGCGGCGCTTCGGCGTGGTCAATCCCTTCGACCCGGAACAGAACATCCGCGGCGGCGTGGCGTACCTGGCCTGGCTGCTGCGGCGCTTCGACGGCGACCTGACCCTGGCCGCGGCCGGCTACAACGCCGGCGAAGGCGCGGTTGACCGCCACAAGGGCGTGCCGCCCTACAGCGAGACCCAGCGCTATGTGCAGCGCGTGGGCACGTTGGCCGAGCGCTATCGCGGCCAGGTCGCCAGCCGCTGAGCGCGGTGCAGGTGCGACATTTCGACCCAATTGTCGCTTGATTCAGGGTTCAGCTACACTGGCACACATCGATGCGGCCGCCTGCGGAACGGGTGGGTCCGTGGCAGCCAGCGCACAGTAGCTACCGAAGTTTTGCGGAGTACCGATGGTCGACGAAGCGGTGATCGGACCTGGCGGCGGGGATGAGCCAGTCAATGTGGGGCGGCGCCGGTTTCTGACCGCGAGCACCCTGGTCGTGGGCGCGGTGGGGGCGGGCATCACGGCCATTCCCTTCATCAAGTCCTGGAATCCGAGCGCACGGGCGCAGCTCGCCGGCGCGCCGGTGACTGTCGACATCAGTGCGCTCGAGGAAGGCCAGCGCCTGATCGCCGAATGGCGCGGCCAGCCGATCTGGATCGTCAAGCGCTCCAAGGCGATCCTCGACGCGCTGCCCACGCTCGACGACAGGCTCAAGGACCCCGAGTCCAGCAACGCCGACCAGCAGCCGGCGTACGTGCGCGAGGCGAACCCGGAACTGCGCTCGATCAAGCCCGACATCTCGGTGCTCGTCGGTCTGTGCACGCATCTGGGCTGCTCGCCGGAGATGGTCGCCGAGATCCGTCCGGAGCCGTTCGACGCCGACTGGAAGGGGGGCTACTTCTGCCCCTGCCACAAGTCGAAGTTCGACATGGCCGGTCGGGTCTACGACGGCGTGCCCGCGCCGACCAATCTTCTGGTACCGCCGCACTACTACGCCGACGACAGCACGATCGTCATCGGCGTCGATCCGCAAGGAGCCGCGTGATGGCCAACGTCCTCGTCCGCGGCGCCACCGGCGTCTTCAACTGGGTCAACGAGCGCGCACCGGCTTTGATGCCGATGTACCGCAAGCACATGACCGAGTACTACGCGCCGAAGAATTTCAACATCTGGTACATCTTCGGCGTGCTGTCGCTGGTCGTGCTGGTCAACCAGATCCTGACCGGCATCTTCCTGACGATGCACTACAAGCCGAGCGCGGCGGAAGCCTTCGCCTCGGTCGAATACATCATGCGAGACGTGGAGTGGGGCTGGCTGATCCGCTACATGCACAGCACGGGCGCCTCGCTGTTCTTCATCGTCGTCTACATTCACATGTTCCGCGGCCTGATGTACGGCTCCTACCAGAAGCCGCGCGAGCTGGTGTGGATCCTGGGCATGCTGATCTACCTGGTGCTGATGGCCGAGGCGTTCATGGGCTACGTGCTGCCGTGGGGTCAGATGTCGTTTTGGGGCGCGAAGGTGATCATCTCGCTGTTCGGCGCGATCCCGGTCATCGGCAATGGCCTGACCGAGTGGATCATGGGCGACTACCTGCCCAGCGACGCCACCCTCAACCGCTTCTTCGCGCTGCACGTGATCGCGCTGCCGCTGGTGCTGCTGCTGCTGGTCGTGCTGCACCTGGGCGCGCTGCACGAGGTGGGGTCCAACAACCCCGACGGCGTGGAGATCAAGAAGGGGCCCAAGGGCAATCGCTGGTCTTCGAGCGCACCCGCCGACGGCATCCCGTTCCATCCGTACTACTCGGTCAAGGACGGCTTCTACGTCTGCTTCTTCCTGATCATCGCGGCGTTCATCATCTTCTTCGCCCCGGCGTTCGGCGGCTGGTTCCTCGAGCACGACAACTTCACCGAGGCCAACCGCCTGGTCACACCCGAGCACATCAAGCCGGTGTGGTACTACACGCCGTACTACGCCATGTTGCGGGTGGTGCCGCACAAGCTCAGCGGCGTGATCGTGATGTTCTCCGCGATCGCGGTGCTGTTCCTGATCCCGTGGCTGGACCGCTGCAAGGTCAAGTCGCACCGCTACCGCGGCCCGCTGACCAAGATCATGCTGCTGCTGTTGGCCGTGTGCTTCGTCTGGCTGGGCAAGATCGGCGCCGGCCCGGGCACCGATCCGGTCGAGACCATCATCGGTCGCGTGCTGACGTTCCTCTACTTCGCTTTCTTCATCACGATGCCCCTGTGGACCAAGCTCGACAGGACCAAGGCCGTGCCCGATCGGGTGACGATGCATGACTAACCGACTCATTGCCCGCATCGCCGTCGCGGCGGCCGCCGTGCTGCTGTCGTTCGGCGCGCTGGCCGCGGCCGGCGGACCGGTCCAGCATGCCGGCACGGACCTGGGCGACCGCGCCTCGCTGCAACGCGGCGCGCAGGCCTATATGAACTACTGTGCGGGCTGCCACTCGCTCAAGTTCATGCGCTACTCGCGCATGGCCCAGGATCTGGGGCTGACCGAGGACGAGGTGATGAACAACCTCAACCTCACCGGCGCGGCGTTCGGCGAGCACATCCTGTCGTCGATGCCGGCCGAGCACGCGTCCAAGTGGTTCGGCCAGACCCCGCCGGACTTGAGCCTGATCGCCCGCTCGCGCGGTGCGGACTGGATCTTCACCTACCTCAAGTCGTTCTATCTCGACGAGACCCGCCCGCTGGGCTGGAACAACGCGCTGTTCCCCAACGCGTCAATGCCCAACCCGCTGTGGGAGATGCAGGGCCTGCAGCGCCCGATCTACGCCGAGGCGGCCGAGGGCGCCGATCCGGTCGTCGAGCATCTGGAAATCGCCACTCCGGGCACCCAGAACGCCCAGCAGTTCGACCAGACGGTCCGCGACATCACCACGTTCCTGGAGTACGTCGGCGAGCCGGCCGCGCTCAAGCGCCAGCAGATGGGCGTCTGGGTACTGCTGTTCCTGGTGGTGCTGACCTTCCTGGCCTGGTTGCTGAAGAACGAATACTGGCGCGACGTCCACTGATCCCGCCGGCTGGGGCGTTTCCCGGCCCGGTCCGGGCCGGCATCGACCCGGCGGCATTGCCGGGCGGCTCAGGGAAATGCGAGACTCGGGCACCGCGACAATCGTCTGCGAGGTGCAGGCGGCATCGCGAGGGCTGGCGGAGCCAGTCTTACGGACAGGCCGAGAAAGGCCGCGGGTGCATCCATGCGAAACGTGCTGACACTGTTCTCTTCGGTCGATGATGTGCTGTGCCATCGGGCGCGCCTGGTGCTTGCGGCCAAGGGCGTCACCTACGACATGGTCGTGGTCGACCCGCGCAATCCGTCCGAGGACCTGATCGACCTCAACCCCTACCACTCGGTGCCGACCCTGGTCGAGCGCGAACTGGTGCTCTACGCCGCCAGCGTGGTCAGCGAGTACCTCGACGAGCGCTATCCGCACCCGCCGTTGATGCCGGTCGATCCGCTGTCGCGCGCCCGGTTGCGACTTGCGATGCTGCGCATCGAGCACGACTGGGTGCCCCAGGTCCAGGCGATCCAGATGGGCAACAAGGCCCAGGCCGAGGCCGGCCGCAAGCGGCTCAAGGAGCTGCTGACCGCCTCGGTGCCGCTGTTCAAGGCCAGCAAGTTCTTCCTCAATCCGGAAATGAGCCTGGCCGACTGCGCGATGGCGCCGATCGTCTGGCGCCTGCAGGCGCTGGAAATTCCACTGCCCAAGGACGGCGTCAAGGCGATCGAGGACTACGGCAACCGCATCTTCCGCAGCCCCGGCTTCGTGCGCAGCCTGACCCCGCAGGAACGCGCGCTGCGCGCACTGCCCGAGTAAGTGCAGGTCCGGTGCCGGCCGCGCGCCGGCACCGCTGCGCTGCCCGCCGCCTTCACGAGCCGTTAGACTGTCGCGCATGACGGACCAAGCGCCTGCGATGACCAGCCACCGCCCGTACCTGCTGCGTGCGCTGTACGAGTGGATCGCCGACAACGGCATGACCCCCCATATCCTGGTCGATGCGCGCCGCGCCGGCGTGCGCGTGCCCGCGCATGCCGTGCAGGACGGACGTGTCGTGCTCAACATCGCCGACCGTGCGGTGGCGCGGCTGGAGATGGACAACGACAGCGTGCGCTTCTCTGCGCGCTTTGGCGGCGTCAGCCAATCGGTCGTGGTGCCGATCGCCGCGGTCCTGGCGGTCTATGCGCGCGAGACCGGGCAGGGCATGGCACTGCCCGAGGACATCGTCGCGTCCGGCGATGCGCAGGAGGCACAGGCCGAGGACGCACCCGCATCGGCGCCCGCGCGGCCGACCTTCGCGTCGGTGGACGGCGGCGCGCCGGATCGCGACGACGACACCGACGGTCCGCCGGACGACGACACCCCGCCCGAGCCGCGACGCGGGCATCTGCGGGTCATCAAGTAAGTCGCGAGCGCGCCCGGCGCTGCCGGTCGGCTGGCAACGCGATGGTCAGTGCAGCGTGGCGACGTCGCGGCGCGTCGGTCCACTGAACGCGACCAGCCGTTCGCCGCGCAGCACCAGCTGGCCGACATGGCGCTCGATACCGTCCTCGGAATACTCGAAGCGGAAACTGCGCTCCACGCGCAGGCGCCCGCTGTCGTCGCGGCGCAGGCGCATCGCATAGGCGTGCACGCTCTGGTCGAGCCACTGCACGCCGGCGCGCTCGCAGGCCTCGCGGCCGAGCTGGCCGGCGCGTTCGGCCGCGCCGCGTGCCGCGCTCCACCACAGGAACGCGGCGAATGCGGCCAGCATCGCGAAAATCATCGTCGGGAAATCGGGCATGGGCGCAATGTGGCGGCGCGCGGCGGCGCATGCAAGTCACGCGCGGGCACGTGCGCCACGCAAACCGGTCGGGGCTGCGTCCGGGCACCGGCCCGGACAGGTCGGACCCGCGGCGGTCAGGCGTCCTGGAGCTTGAGCGACAGGTCGATCGCCTGCACGTGCTTGGTCAGTGCGCCGACCGAGACATAGTCCACGCCGTCGGCGGCGATCGCGCGCAGGGCCTCGAGGTCCACGCTGCCCGACACCTCCAGCGGGATGCGGCCGTCAAACGGCGCGGCATGCGCAATGGCGACGGCCTCGCGTCGCATCACCGCGTCGAAGTCATCGATCAGGATGCGCGTGCAGCCGGCGGCGAGCGCCTCGCGCAGTTCGTCGAGCGTTTCCACCTCGACGACGAGCGGCAGGCCGGGGGCCCGGGCATGGGCGTCGGCGATCGCGGCGGCGATGCCGCCGGCGGCGCGGATGTGGTTCTCCTTGAGCATCACCGTGTCGTAGAGCCCGATGCGGTGATTCTCGCCGCCGCCCACACGCACCGCGTACTTCTGCGCCAGGCGCAGGCCCGGCAGGGTCTTGCGGGTATCGAGCAGGCGGGTGCCGGTGCCGGCCAGTGCGGCGACATGGTGCGCGGTGGCGGTGGCCGTCGCGCTCAAGGTCTGCAGGAAGTTCAGCGAGGTGCGCTCGGCGGACACCAGGGCGCGGCTGCGGCCGGCCAGCGTGGCGAGCACGGTGCCGGCGGCGACCCGGTCGCCCTCGGCGACGTGCCAGTCGATCCGCACGGCTGGATCGAGCGCGCGATGGCAGGCGTCGAACCACGGTCGGCCACAGATCACCGCATCCTGCTTGCACAGCAGCCTGGCGGTGGCCGCGCGGTCGGGCAGCAGCGCCGCGGTCACATCGCCGGTGCCCAGGTCCTCGGCCAGCGCCGCAGCGACGTTGGCGGCGACCGTGTCCTGCGCCGGCGGGGCAATGCGGAGTGAGGCGGGGCGCTGGGTCATGGGGGTCGTCCGATGGCGGGCCGGTCGTGGTGCGGGTGTTCGGTGCGTGCGGCCGGGCCAGGGATGGCCGGGCGCCCGATCACGTCGCAGGCACCTGCAACATCAGGCGCGCGCGCCGTCCTTCGGGAA
The DNA here is from genome assembly GCF_022637415.1 of Luteimonas sp. S4-F44. Lineage (NCBI taxonomy): Bacteria > Pseudomonadati > Pseudomonadota > Gammaproteobacteria > Lysobacterales > Lysobacteraceae > Luteimonas > Luteimonas sp. S4-F44. The sequence goes on along the minus strand of NZ_CP093340.1, from coordinate 2,596,721 downwards.
GTCGGCGACTTGTCCGGTCGCGATGCCCTCTTCGACCAGCAGCACCGGAATGCCGTCGTCGACGCGGTAGACGCGCTTACGGTCGTGGGTGATCAGCGCCTCGCGCAGCGGCTCGTTCTGCGCCGTGCCGTCCTCGCGCTGCACCGTGCCGGCGGCGATCGCGGCATTGAGCGCATCCAGGCCGGGGCGGTCGAGCAGCGACAGCGGTTGGCGGCTGGCGGGGCAGACGAGGATGTCGAGCAACTTGCGGTCCATGGGGCAGGGTCCGGGGCGTTTTTTAGGAATCGCGGAAGCGTACCACCTCGCATCGCCGACGCCGGGGCAGCACCAGCCACCGCGCCTTCAAACGGGCGCCGTCTGAACTGAAATCCCGCGGCTCCTGAAAGGCCGGAGCCCAAAACCGGGGTCAGAGTGCAATTTCGCTGCGCGAAATTGCACTCTGACCCCGGTTTGTCAGGGGGCTCTGAAACGCCGTCTCCGCACATGGGAGAAGAACCTCTAAAATGCCGGTTTGAGGCCGGAGCCCGCGCAATGTCAGCCAACGACCACAGCAGCACGACCGCCAGCGCCACGTCAGGCGATAGGGCCGCGACCGGCAGAGCCCCGGTTGTGGGTATCGTGATGGGGTCGCGCTCGGACTGGGAGACGATGCAGCACGCCGCGCAGAAGCTCGAGCAGCTCGGCGTCCCGCACGAAGTCCGCGTGGTCTCCGCGCACCGCACGCCCGACGTGCTGTTCGACTATGCCGCCTCGGCGCGCACGCGCGGCCTGCGCGCGATCATCGCCGGCGCCGGTGGCGCCGCGCATCTGCCGGGCATGCTTGCCGCCAAGACCGCGGTGCCGGTGCTTGGCGTGCCGGTGCAGTCCAAGGCCTTCAACGGGCTCGATTCGCTGCTGTCGATCGTGCAGATGCCGGCCGGCGTCCCGGTCGCGACGTTCGCGATCGGCAATGCCGGTGCGGCCAACGCCGCGCTGTTCGCCGCGGCGATGCTGGCCGCCGACGACGCGGCAGTCGCGCATGCGCTGGACGCGTTCCGGCAGCGGCAGACCGAAGAGGTCGCCGCCAATGACGACCCGCGTCGATGAGCGCGGTGGCCGCATCGGAGCGCGCACTGGCATGACGACGGTCGGGATTCTGGGCGGTGGCCAGCTGGCGCGCATGCTGGCCCTGGCGGGCCATCCGTTGGGACTGGATTTTCTCGTACTCGACGGCGCGGCCGACGCCTGCGCCGGGCAATGCGCACCGCTGCTGCTGGGCGACTACGACGATCCAGCCGCGCTGGCCGACCTGGCTGCGCGGGTGGACGTGGCGACGTTCGATTTCGAGAACGTGCCCGCCGACGGGGCGCGTCGGCTCGCCGCGGACGTGCCGGTCTTCCCCAATCCCGATGCACTGGCGCTGAGCCAGGACCGGCTCGCCGAGAAGACGCTGTTCCGCGAACTCGGCATTCCGGTGCCCGATTTCGCCGATATTGTCACCCGCGCCGATCTCGACGCTGCGGTCGCGCGCCTGGGCATGCCCTGCATCCTGAAGACGCGGCGACTGGGCTACGACGGCAAGGGCCAGTTCCGGATCCGCGAGACGGCCGACATCGACGCCGCCTGGGACGCGCTCGGCGCGCAGGCGCAGGCGACCGGCTTGATCCTCGAGGGCTTTGTCGCGTTCGAGCGCGAGCTCAGCGTGGTCGCGGTGCGCGGGCGCGACGGCACGTTCCGCAGCTGGCCGCTGACCGAAAACCGCCATGTCGACGGCGTGCTGTCGACGAGCTTGGCGCCGGCGGCCGCCGATGCGGACACGGTGCATACCGCGACCGCGCATGCGCGCGCGATCGCCGAACGACTGGACTACGTCGGCGTGTTTGCGCTGGAACTGTTCTGCCGCGGCGACACCCTACTCGCCAACGAGCTCGCGCCGCGCGTGCACAACTCCGGGCACTGGACGATTGAAGGCGCCGAGACCTCGCAGTTCGAGAACCACCTGCGCGCCGTGCTCGGCCTGCCGCTGGGCGACACCGCGCCGCGCGGCGTGTCGTGCATGCTCAACTGGCTCGGCGCGATGCCCGACGCCACCGCCGCGCTGGCGGTGCCCGGCGTGCACTGGCACGACTACGGCAAGCAGCCGCGCGAGGGCCGCAAGGTCGGTCACGCGACGGTCCGCGCCGATGATGCGCAGACGCTGGCCCAGCGCCTGACGGAGCTCGGTGAGGCCCTGGGCCGGCAATCGCAGGTCGCACCGGTCGTCGCGCGGCTGGGCGCGTCCACCACCGCCGGGTGAGCGCGCCCGGCACGCGTCCGCTCATCTGGGATCGTCGCTGACCACCAGCGGCACGCCGCGGGTCGGGTGTTCGAGCACCAGCACCGGTTGCCGGTATACCCGCTCGATGGTCTCGCGGGTCAGCACCGCGCGCGGGCTGCCATCGGCGGCGACCCGGCCATGCTGGAGCATGACGATGCGGTCGGCATGACCGGCGGCGAGGTTGAGGTCATGCAGCACGACGATCACGCAGGCGCCGTCGTCGGCCAACTGGCGCGCGGTCCGCAGCACCGCCTCCTGGTGCTGCAGGTCGAGCGCGGCGGTGGGCTCGTCGAGGAACACTACTGGCGTGGTCTGCGCGAGCACGCGCGCGAACGCGGTGCGCGAGGCTTCGCCGCCCGATAGCGTCTGCACGTCGCGGTCGGCGAGGTGGACGATGTCGGCGGTGGCCATCGCCGCCGCGGCGATGCGCGTGTCCTCGTCCGGTGCCGGCGGGTGCGGGAGCCGACCCATCGCGACGACTTCGCGCACGCTGAAGGCGAAGCGCACCGCATGGTCCTGCGGCAGCACGCTGCGCTCGCGCGCCAGCGCGCGCGCCTGCCATGCGCGCAGCGGTGCGCCCGCGAGCCGGACGTGGCCAGTCGCGGGCACCAGGTCGCCGGAGGCGACCGCAAGCAGGGTCGACTTGCCGGCGCCGTTGGGGCCGACCAGCGCAGTCAGCGTGCCGCGTGCGAAGCGCAGATCGACGTCGTCGAGAATCGCGCGGCCGTCGATGCGCACGCTCGCGCGCTCGATCGCCAGCACGTCCTGGGTGGCATCGGCTGCGTTCACGCGCCACCCCGTTTGCGACCGCGCAGCACCAGCCAGAGGAAGAACGGCGCGCCGAGCGCGGCGGAGAACAGGCCCAACGGGATTTCCGACGGCGGGTCGAGGCTGCGCGCGGCGGTGTCGGCCAGCACCACCAGCAGGCCACCGGTCACGCCCGACAGCGGCAGCAGCCAGCGATGGCCGGGGCCGGCGAGCAGGCGCACGAAATGCGGCACGACCAGGCCGACGAAGCCGACCACGCCGGCGAATGCGACCGCCGAACCGACCAGCAGCGCACAGACCGCGACCAGCAGCGCGCGCGTGCGGCGCACGTCCAGGCCGATGTGCTGGGCCTGGCGTTCGCCCAGCGCGAGCATGTCCAGCGGCGTCGCCAGGCGGGTGAGCGCGATCGCGCCGACCGCGAACGCCGGCATTGCGGCCAGCAGGTCGGCCCAGTCGGCCATCGCCAGCGAGCCCATCTGCCAGAACACCAGCGACTGCAGTTCGTCGCTGCGCGCGATGTAGGTGAAGAACCCGATCGCTGCCGAGCAGCCCGCGGCGATCGCGATGCCCACCAGCAGCAGCGTCGCGGTGCCGCCGCCGCGGTCGGGGCGGGCGAGCAGATAGATCAGCGTGGTCGTCACCGCGCCGCCAGCGAACGCCGCGACCGGTATCGTCCAGGCGCCGAGCACCGTGGCACCGAGCACGATCGCCGCCACTGCGCCGAGTGCGGCGCCGTGGGTCACGCCGACGATGCCCGGGTCGGCCAACGGATTGCCGAACAGGCCCTGGAGCCCGGCGCCGGCCATCGCCAGCGAGGCGCCGACGATGACGGCCAGCAGTGCGCGCGGCACGCGCAGGTTCCACACCACCGAGATGTCGCGCTGAGTCAGCGTGCCGGCATCGGCCAGGCCCACCTGGTGGGCGATCACGTGGACCACGTCGCCGGGCGGAATGCGCAGCGGGCCGACGCCGAACGACAGCACGATCACCAGCGCCAGCAGCGCGAGCATCGCGAGGAACAACAGGCCGCCGGGCGGCCGTCGGACCTGGCCGGTGCGCCGCGGCGTCGCGCGGCCCTCGGCGCTCATGCGCCGGGCTGGGCGTCGAGCTCGGCGGCCAGTTCGGCCAGCGCGGTCGCCAACGCCACAGCGCCGGTCCCGCTGGCGACGCTGGTCGCTTTGAGCTGCAAGTCGGGCATCACCCAAACGCGGTTGGCGATGCCTGCCGGCGTCTGCCGCAGGGTCGGATAGGCCTTCCACAGGCCGTCAGGGCCCCCGAACACGCGCAGGTCGTCCTCGCTGACCAGGATGACTTCCGGGTCGGCGGCGATGATGCCCTCGTTGCTCAGCTGCGAATAGTTGGCCACGCGGGCCTCGTCGCCGACGTTGATGCCGCCGGCCAGGCGGATGACCTCGGCCGCCGCGGTGTCGGCGCCGCCGACGGTGGGCGCGCCGCCGCCGCCGGTGGCCGAGACGTGGATCACCCGCGGGCGCCGGGTGTGGTGCGCGGCGATGCTGGCGGCCTCGTCGAGCTGGGCCTGCACGCGCGCGGCCAGGTGTTCGCCCTCGTCGGCGTGGCCGAAGGCGGCGGCGATCTTGCGCACCTTGTCCGGCGCCGGCTGCAGTTCGTCGACGATGATCATCGCGTGACCGGCATCGCGCAGCGGCTGTGCGAGCTTGCCGTGTCGACGCAGGCTGTTGCCGACGAACAAGGTGCCGTCGAGGCTCAGCACGCCCTCGACCCCGGTCGTGCGGTTGAACAGAAAATGGTGCGGCGCCTTGCGTCCGGTCTCGGTGACAGTGTTGACCGGCGCGGCGAACACCTGGTCCGACAGGCCGAGCGCGTCCATGACCATGACGATGTCGTCGTTGCCGACGATCGTGCGGCTGGTGTCGGTGATGGTGACCTCGACGCCGTCGTCGGAGCGGACAGTCGCCGGCAGGTCCTGGGTCGAGCGCAGGACCTGGGGCACATCGGTGCCGGCGACCCGGCGCCAGCCATCGGGCAGGGCCGTGTCGGCAGTGGTCTGCGCGGGGACGGTCGCGGTGTCGTCGCCGTCGCGGACGCAGCCGGCGAGGGCACAGGCGAGGCTGGCGGCAAGCAGGGCCGCATGGCGGATCGTGGCGCGCTGGAACATCGGCCTGTCACCTTGTCGAATCGGATTGAAGACGCCGCGGCCGGACGGTGCCGGCCGCGGCGGTGATGGATTTTAGCCGGTATCGCCCTATCGGGCGGTGGCGCGCCGCGCGATGCCGACGCCACCAAAGGTGACGCGGGCACCGGCATCGGCACGCCGCCAGCGCGATCAGTGGGCCTTGGGCGCGATGCGGCGGATGTGGTCGCCCTTCGGATCTTCGGCGCCGCGCGCCTTGTTGACCGCGTAGACGACGCCGTCCGCGCCTTTGCTGACATGGTTGGGGAAGCTGCCGCCGTCGAAGTTCGCCACGACCTGGCCATTGTCGTCGACGACGGTGAGCGTGTCGGCGCCGCGGTTGACGACATAGGCCAGCCGCTGGGTCGGCTCGTAGGCGACGTTCAGTGCGCCGGCGCCGACATAGACGTCGTGGTCGATCGTGCCGGTCTGCGGATCGACGATCAGCAGGTTGTCGCTGCCCTGCGACACCACCAGCAGGCGCTGGCCGACCGGGTTCCAGGCCACGCCGATCGCGCTACGTGCGTTGACCAGCGGGACCACCTTCTCCACCGCATTGCTGGCGGTGTCGATGACCGCGGCCTCGGGCGTGGACATGCTGGCGGTGTAGAGCTTGCCAGTCGCCACGTCCAGGTCGAGGCTGGTCGGGGTGAAGGATTCACCGCGCAAGCCCGATTCAATCACGATGTTGTCGAGCTGGGTCAGGCGCTTGGCGTCGAACACCGAGATGAAGTTCTCGCCGGTCGCAGTGGCGTAGACGCGGCCGCGCTGGGTGTCGACGACGACATCGCGCGCATGCGGCACAGCGCCGACCGGGAACTGCTTGACCAGCGACAGATCGGACTGGCGGTAGACGGCGACGGTGTCCTGGCGGGTGTTGGTGACCCAGACGTGGCCGTTGGCGTCGTCGACACCGACGCCGTACACGGCGAATACGCCGCCGGCCGGCGCCGCGCCGGGCGTGGCGCTCGCCACGACCTGCAGCGATTGCGGATCGACCTTCTGCAGCGCCGACACGGTGACCGGCGGGCGGCCAACCGCGCTGGTCACGAACAGCGCGTCGTTCTTCGTGCTGTAGGCAACCTGGTAGAGCCCCTGCGCGAGTTTGGCGTTGCGCACGTCGAAGCGTGCTTCGCCCGACACCGGCAACTGCTGCGAGACCTTCAGCTCGAAGATCGAGGCCGCATCCGGGCCGCTGGTGCGCACGACCACCGGGTGCACGCCGACGGCGGCATCGGCCGGGATTGCGACTCGGCCCTTGAAGGCGCCCTGAGCGTCGGCGACGAACGGCTGCGCGTTGAGCACGGTCTCCCCACGCAGCAAGGTGACCTGCTGGCCGGGCTTGAAGCCACTGCCGTTGAGCTCGACTTCGCTGCCCGGCAGCACGACCTGGCTGGCGGCGCGGACATTGCCCTTGAAATCGACATCGGGCTGGCTGAACACCTGGGCGGCGGCGAGGCCGGTCACGGCCGACAGGGCGAGAGCGAGGGCGGCCAGCCGCAGGCGGCGGGAAGGCGAGGTTGTCATGACGGACTCCTGGAGCGCTGAAAGAACCGGCGGAACGTGCAGCCGGAGGAAGGGAAACTCGGTGGCTGGGACGTCGCGCGTCGTGGCGATGGCGGACGCCGGCAGGGCCGGGGTCCGGGTCGGGCGGGGCGCGGCGGCGGCCGCGCCAGAATCATCGGGTCGGATCCACGCCATCGGCATGGCTCGGGGTGTCGCTGTGGTCGGCGATGCCGGCGACGGCATGCAGCGTCCACATCAGCGAGGCTCGGAACATCGGGCCGTGGGTCAACCCGGGGAACTCGCGGTAGCTCACCTGCAGGCCGTCGACACCGGACAGGCGCTCGGCGAGGCGGTGCGCCGCGTCCGGCGGCGCGGCTTCGATGCGGCGCAGGTGGACCTGCACGCGCGGGTCGGACAGGTCGCGGTGCGCGACCTGCCGCGTGCGCTCACCCTCGCCCAGCCCGATCAGCACGCGTGCGTGGCGGCCGGCGTTGTTGGTCACGAATCGCTGCTCGGGCGCGCCCAGCAGCGCGCCATCGCCCCACCACAGCGACGGGCTGCCGGCAGCGTAGGTGTCGAAGGCGCCGGTGCGCGTGTACAGCGCATGCAGCGCGAACAGGCCGGCCAGCGAATGGCCCCACAGGGTTTGCCGTGCCGGATCGGTTTGTACCCGCCGCGCGATTTCGGGCCGGATCGTGCGCTCGATGGTCTCGAGCATCGCATCGGCGCCACCACCGCCGACGATCGTGCCGCCGCCGCGCACCGGACGTTCGCCTTCGAACGGGGTGTAGTCGCGCGTGCGCGCCTGCGAGTCGATCCGCAGGTCATTGGGATAGCCGACGAACACCAGCGCATGCGGCGCCGGCTGCGCGGCGAGCTCGGCCAGCAGTGCGTCATCGAATTCGACCAGCGCGGCATTGCCGTCGAGCATCCACAGCGCCGGATAGCCGGCCGCGGGTGCCGGCGCCTTCGGCACCGCGACGTGCACGCGCCAGGTGCGCTGGCCATCGCGACTGGTGACGTCGAAGCGCTCGAAGGCGTAGTGGGGCGAGGTGTGGTCGGCGACGGTCTGGCCGATCGCACGCGTGGGATCGCGCTGCTGCGCGGCCGCGGTCGACGGAACGGCCTGCAGTGCGAGCAACAGGCCGGCGGTCGCGGCCAGCGTCGCCAGGCGAATCCGGCGGTGGGTCGTGGGGCGGCGGCTGTGCATGGGCGTGCGCATCGAGGGGTCAGAACCCGATGTTGGTGCTGACGAACCAGGCGCGTCCAGGCTCGTTGTAGGTGTAGGCGCCGGCGCCTTGGATCTCGTTGGGCGTGCCGAGGTTGACGCCGGAGGCGTTGCCGCGGCGGAAGATGCGCTTGTCGAGCAGATTGTCGACACCCAGCGTGACGCTGACCCGGTCGGTGATGCGGTAGCGCCCGCTCAGGCCCACCAGCGCGTAGGGCGGCATGCGGTCGGCGGCACTGCCGGTGACCGGACGGCCCTGGTAGTCGAGGCGCTGCGGCACCTGCTCGCCGTAGAACGTCGCCTTGGCCAGCAGCGACAGGCGCGCGCTGGGGCGCCAGTCGAACGCGGTGTTGACCGTGTATTCGGGAATCGTCGACAGCGCGTCGCCGGTGCTGCGGTTTTTCGACTCGAGCATCCAGGTCACATTGGTGTTCCAGCGCAACGCCTCGGCCAGCGGCAGTTCCACGCTGCCCTCCAGGCCCTCGATCACCGCCTTGGGAATGTTGTCCCAGCGGAACACGTCGACGTTGCCGACGCGATCGATCGCGACGTGGCCGGCCTCGACCTTGTCGCGGTAGTCGTTGCGGAACCAGGTCAGGCCGGCCTGCACGCGGCCGTCGGCGAATTGCAAGCCCAGTTCCTTGTTGACGCTGGTCTCGGCATCGAGCGCGTCGTTGCCGACCAGAAAGCACGGGCCGCCACCGCCCCAGCAGCCGATGCCCGCGCTGTAGAGCGCGTAGCCGGCGTTGCTCTGATAGAGATTGGGCGCCTTGTAGGCGCGGGCGATGCCGGCGCGCAACGTCCAGGACGGCAGGAACGCGAACGCGGCGCTGACCGCCGGGCTGAGGTTGCCGCCCAGCTGGTCATGGTGGTCGTAGCGCAGCGTCGGCGTCACGGTCAGCGCGTCGCCGATGTAGAGGTTGTCCTCGACGAACACCGAGGCGATGCGCGCATCGCTGCGGCCGGTCCACTGCGTCGGCGGCACCGGCACGTTCGGCTGCGGATTGCGGTCCTTCAGGCCGGAGGCGTTGTCCTCGAGTCGGCTGTCGACCCATTCGGCGCCGACCGTCAACACGTGGTCGACGCTGTCGCCGGTCATCGTGTGGTTGACCTCGCCGTGCAGGGTGAGCGTGCGCAGGTCGATGTCGCCGAAGCCGCCGTCGACGATGAAGATGCCCTCGGTACCGCCGGCCAAGCCTTCGAGCAGGCGCGTGTTGCGGGTCTTCTCGATGGCGGCGTAGGCCAGCGAGCGGGTGGCCTGGCCGTACTCGCCGCGATGGCTGACGTCGAAGGTCCGACGGTAGAGCCGGTTGGTCTCCGCATCGATCCACTTGAGCACTTCGGGATTGCGGTTGGTGTTCTGGGTGTCGCCGGCGTAGAGGTTGCCCTGGCGACTGAAACCGGCGCCCACGTCGATGCGGTGGCCGGGCAGCACGTCCCACAACAGCTTGGCCGAGGCGTTGCGGTTGCGCACGCCCTCGCGTCCGGCGGGGAAGGTGCCGGCATTGCTGCCGCTGCGCTGCGATGCGTGGTCGCGGTTGATGGCGAAGTCGTCGGACTCGGCTTTGCCGGCGCTCCCTGACAGGCGGAACGACAGTCGGTCCGACAGCGGCCCGCTCATCTGCACACCAGCGCGCTGGCTGCCGCCATCGACGCCGTGGGTGGGCACCAGCCCATAGACGTTCAGCGAGCCACCGACCTGCGGGCCCGGTGCGCGGGTGACGATGTTGACCACGCCGCCCGCTGCGCCGCTGCCGTAGCGCGCCGCGGCCGGGCCGCGCAGCACTTCGATGCGCTCGATCTGCTCGGGCGGCACCCAGCCGGTATCGCCACGCGTGTCGCGCTCGCCGCGCCAGCCGTAGCGCACCGAGTTGCGGCTCGACACCGGGATGCCGTCGACCAGGATCAGGGTGTTTTCCGGGCCCATGCCGCGGATGTCGATCTGGCGGTTGTTGCCGCGCTGGCCGCTGGTCGAATTGCCGGTCAGGTTGACGCCCGGCAGCGTGCGCAGGAGTTCGGCGATGTCGTTGCGCGGCGGCTGGCGCTCGATGTCGTCGGCGAGCACGGTGGACGCGCCCAGCGCCTGGCGTGCGATCTGCTCGGCGGTGACCCGCACGGTGTCGAGTGTCTTCGCATCCTCCGGCGTTTGGGCCAGGGCCGTGAAAGGCAGCAGCGCGGCGATGGCGCAGGCCAACCGGGCGGGACGGAGGGGCGGACGGGGGCGGACGGGCATGGGATCTCAGGAGACGGCGCGAGGCGAGTCGCGTGAAGGCCTCGTTATTTTATGGTTTATGAGATTGATTCTCAATCGTGATGTGACCGTCGTGCGGGTCGGCCAGCGAACCGTGCACGCTGCGGCCGCTCAGAAACGCGCGGTGGCCCCCACGAACCAGGTTCGGCCGCCGGCGTCGTAGTTGCTGCCGTCTTCCAGCGTCGATTCGTCGGTGAGATTGCGCACACCCGCGCGCAGCGTCAGGTGGGCGTTGACGTCGAAGCCGCCGACCAGGTCCCAGGTGGTGTAGGCCTTGGCGAACGTCGGGCTGGTGGCCGAGATCAATTGCTCACCGACATGCTGCGCGCTCAGCGACAGCGCCCAGGCGTCGTCGATGCGCCAGTCCAGCGAGGTGTTGGCCGTGAGCTTGGGCACGACCAGCAGGCTGGCGCCGGTGGTGCGGTTCTTCGACTCGAGCATCCGGGTGGCATTGGTGGACCAGCGCAGGCGTTCGTGCAGCGGCACGACGATGCTGGCCTCGAGGCCGCGGGTGCGCGCCTCCTGGATGTTCTGCGCGACCGTCCACCAGAACCCGTTGACGTAGCTGCTGTCGAAGCCGGGCAGTGCAATGAGCGGCATCTGCTCGATCTTGTCCTCGAAATCGGTGTGGAAGTACGTCGCCGCCAGCGACCAGCCGCCACGATCGAAGCCGGCGCCGATCTCGTAGTTCGTACTCGTCTCCGGCTCGAGGTTGGGATTGCCGGCCATGTAACAGCCGCGCGTGCCGTCTGCGTTGGGCCGATAGGTCGGCGAGGTGGTGTCGTTGGTCCAGCCCTCGGGCGCGAGGCTGCGGCAGCCGTTGCCACCCGACTGGGTCGCCGCGCCGGCCGAACCCTGCTTGAGGTTGGGGGCGCGGAAGCCGCGCGAGACGCCGCCGCGGACGGTCCAGTCGCGCGAGGGATGCCAGACTGCATAGACGCGCGGGCTCAGGTTGTCGTCGTAGTTCTCGGTGTTGTCCCAGCGCAGGCCCAGCGTCAGCGTCAGGGTCTCGTGCAGCGACAGGTGGTCCTCGACGAACAGCGCCCAGGCATCGGCCTCGTTTTTCGGGCTGATCCGGCCACTGCCGGTCCAGGTCACCGGCACGGTGCCGATGGTGTCGAGGTTCTGCAGTTCCTCGCGCTTCCACTGTCCGCCGACGTTGAGCGCGTGCGGGATGCCCCAGTCGAAGCCGGTGTTGAACACGGCGTCGAGCACGGTCTCCTTGGAGTGGTTGCCCACCGCGCTGCCCTCGTCCTCGTACTCGTTCTGGACCAGCGTGGTCTTGGAGGTCGAGGCATCGCCGTAGCGGCCGTCGTGCGTGACCACGTAGCCGGTGTGCACCAGCTTCGACAGGCCCCAGGCACTGACCGCCTCGCTGCCCACGTTGCGCTGCACGCCGCGCGAGGCCTCCAGGCCGATGGTGTGGTCGCCGTTGATGCGCCAGTTGAGCAGGGCGTTGGCGTTCTCGGACTTGGTGCCGGGGGTCCGGGCGAAGCCCGCGCCGGTATCGGCATCGCGATCAGTGAGGTTGGCGCCGACGCGCAGGCCCAGACGGTCGGTCAGCGGGCCGCTGAACTGGGCGCCGAGCTGGATGATGTCGCCGCGCGCGTTGTCGCTGGGGCGGCTGTAGTTGTAGGTCGCCGTGCCGCCCCATTCGGGCGCGATCTTGCGGGTGATGATGTTGATCACGCCGCCCATCGCGTCGGAGCCGTACAGCGACGACATCGGACCGCGCACGACCTCGATACGCTCGATCATGTCCGGCGACAGCCAGTTCAGATCCTGCGGGCCCAGGTCGTCGCGGTAGTTCACACCCGCCGAATTGCCCTGGCGGCGCCCGTCGATGAGGATCAGCGTGTACTGCTCGGGCAGGCCGCGCAGCCGGATCTTGGACTGCGCGCCCGACAGCGCGTAGCCGCCAGTCACGCCCGGGATCGTGCTGAGCAACTGCCCGAGGCTGCTGACCGGTTTGCGCTCGATCTCCTCGCGCGTGATCACGCTGATGCTCGCCGGGGCGTCGCGGATCCACTGCTGCACGCCGGTCGCGGTGACCACGACGGTATCGAAGTCGGTCGCCGCCGGTGCCGGCGCGGTGGACTGGGCGGCGGCGGGGTGCGCGAGGACGAACCCAACCAGGGCGGCCAGGGGACGGAAGGCGTGACGGCGTGACATCAGAACTCCGAAGGGCGTCTGTGTAGGAGGAGGGCAGGAGGTTGTGGGTGCCGACATCCGGCGCCCACGCAGGAAAGTGAATGATACTTATTTGCGAACGGTTCTCAACAATAGATCTGCTACAGCTCGCAAATGAGAGTTGGTATCATTTGGCAGCGTCGTACCGCCCCACTTCGGGGATGCCGGTCGGCGCGGGGCGGCGGTTCCGTCGTCCCTGGCCCTGTCGCCGGCGCCGCCGGCGGATCGAGATTTGCGCATGTCCGCTGTTCCCGCGTCGCCCCCTCGCGTGCCCGGCCTGTCGGCGCTTGTGTTCACTGCGTTCGCCGGGACGATGGCGATGATGGCGTTCGTCGCTGTCGTCGGCCCGGTCGTGCGGTTGCTGGGGCTGGCGGAGTGGCATGCCGGCTTGTCGGTGACCGCCGCCGGCGTGCTGTGGATGCTGGCGGCGCGCCGCTGGGGCACGCTGAGCGATCGCATCGGACGCCGGCGCGTCCTGCTCGCAGGCCTGGTCGGCTATGCCCTGGTCTACATCGCGATGGCGGTGTTCGTCGATCTGGCGTTGCGGCATCCGCCGGCGGTGCTGCTGTCGGTGCTTGCGCTGGTCGCCACGCGCGCGCTGGTCGGACTGTTCTATGCCGCGGTGCCGCCGACTGCCGCGGCGCTGGTCGCCGACGCAGTGCCGGCGGGGGCGCGCGGCGCGGTCATGGCGCGGCTGGGCAGCGCGAACGCGATCGGCATGGTGCTGGGCCCGGCAGCGGCCGGTTGGATCGCCTATCGCAGCATCGCGCTGGCGCTGTACCTGGCGGCGGCGCTGCCGCTGCTGTCGCTGCTGGTGCTGTGGTGGCGGCTACCCGCAGCGCCAGTCGCGTCGGCGCCGCGATCGGGCCCGCGCCAGGCGATGCCGATTGCCGATCGCCGCCTGCGCCTGCCGGTCTACGCGGTGTTTGCGGCGATGGTCTCGGTGACGATCGCGCAGGTGGTGGTCGGATTTTTCGCGATCGACCGGCTGGGTCTGTCACCGACCGACGGCGCGCGCGCGGCCGGGTTGTCGCTGACTGCGGTCGGCCTGGGCCTGATGTGCGCCCAGGCGCTGGTGATGCGATTGCGCACGGTGCCGCCGGCGCGCTGGATCGCGATCGGCGCGCTGATTTCGGCGCTGGGGTTCGCCGCGTCGGCGCTGGTGGCCGTGCAATGGCAGTTGCTGCTGGCCTATGGCGTGGCGGCCTTCGGCATGGGGTTCGTGTTTCCGTCGTTCCAGGCGCTGGCGGCCGATTCGGTCCAGGCGCATGAGCAGGGTGCGGCCGCCGGCACGATCGCCTCGGTTCAGGGCCTCGGCATGGTCGTCGGCCCGCTGCTGGGCACGCTGCTCTACCGCGTCTCGCCCAGCGCGCCGTATCTGCTGATCGGTGTCGTGCTGCTGGTGCTATCCACGGCCGCCGCGTGGCACCTGCGCGAGGCGGCGCGATGACCGAATCGGCGTTCATGGCAGGGCCCGAAGCGATCGTCGGCGACGGCGATCCCACTGCGGCATCGACCTGGTTCCGTCTGCTCGGTCCTGCGCGGCGGATCGCCGCCGAAGGCCGGCAGGCAGCGCTGCCTGCGGGGCCGACGTCGACGCTCGGCGCCCGGGTGGCGGCGTTTTTCGCACAGGCGCGCACCGGGCCGGACGTGCTGGTCGGGGCGCTGCCGTTCGACCCGCACGGCGACGATGCGCTGTACCAGCCTGCGCGTGTGGCGACGGCGGATGACACCCTGGTGGCCGCGACCTGGCCGCCGCCAATGTGCGGCCAGGTCGCCGAACCGGCGGCCGATGCTTATGCGACGGCGGTCGCGCGCTGTCTCGAACGCTTGCATGCGGCGGACGCCGCCGAGCCACTGCGCAAGGTCGTGCTCGCGCGCAGCCTGCGGATCGATGCGGCGTCGCCGATCGATCCTCTCGCGTTGGCGTCGCGTCTGGGCGCCGATGTCAGCGTGACCGCCTATGTCGCGCCGCTGCCGGTGGCCGCGGGCGAGGCACCGGCCTGGCTGGTCGGCGCCACGCCCGAACTGCTGATGTCGCGCCGCGGCCTGGAGGTGGTCTCGCATCCATTGGCCGGCTCGGCGCGCCGCGCGCGCGACCCGGCGCAGGACGCGCGCGCCGCGCAGGCGCTGCTGGCCTCGGCCAAGGACCACGACGAGCACCGGCATGTGGTCGAAGCGATCGTCGACGCGCTCGCGCCGCTGTGCAGCAGGCTGCAGGCGCCGCCAACGCCGGCGCTGCACGCGACCGCGACGATGTGGCACCTGGGCACGCGGATCGTCGGCACGTTGAAGGATCCATCACTGTCCTCGGCCGCGCTGGCCGGCCTGCTGCATCCCACGCCGGCGGTCTGCGGCACGCCGCGCGAGGCCGCGCTGGCGGCGATCCGCGCACTCGAGCCGGTCGATCGCGGGTTCTACGCGGGCGCGGTGGGCTGGACCGATGCGCAGGGCGATGGCGACTGGTACGTGTCGATCCGCTGCGCGCGCGTGCAGGGCCGCACGATGCGTCTGTTCGCCGGTGCGGGTATCGTGGCCGGCTCGCAGCCGGCGCTCGAGGTCGACGAGACCGCGGCCAAGTTCCGTGCGCTGCTCGATGCATTGGACATCGACGACGTGCGCGCTGCCTGATTCGATCGAGGATGCCATGAGCGACACTCCCGCCCCGCAGCGCCTGCCGCTGCGCCAGGTCTGGCCCGAGGCGCAGGCCGCGCACTACCGCGCGGCCGGTTACTGGCGCGGCGAGACCTTTCCCGGTTTCCTGCGCGCGCGCGCGGCGGCGCATCCCGATGCGATCGCCGTGGTCGGCGGCGCGGTGCGCTGGAGCTACGCGCAGTTGTGGGCCGAGGCCGAGCGCATCGCCGCCGGTCTGCTGGCCCAAGGCCTGGCGCCGGGCGATCGGGTGGTCGTGCAGCTGGGCAACGTGCCCGAGTTCATCGCGGTGGTGTGCGCGCTGTTCCGCGCGCAGCTGGTGCCGGTGTATGCGTTGCCGGCGCACCGGTTGACCGAGGTCGCGCATTTCGCGCGCAAGGCCGAGGCGAGCGCCTACGTCTGCGCGGAGAAGTACGAAGCCTTCGATTACCGCACGCTGGCGCGTGAGTTGCAGCGCGAGGTGCCGGCGGTGCGCCACGTGTGCGTGGTCGGTGATGGTGCGGAATTCGGGTCGGTCGCCGCGCTCGACGGCGATCGCGCCGCGCTGCCGGGCGATCCGGATCCGCAGTCGGTCGCCTTCCTGCAGATCTCCGGCGGCAGCACCGGGCTGTCGAAGCTGATCCCGCGCACGCACGACGACTACATCTACAGTTTCCGCGCCAGCAACGACATCTGCGGGATCGACCGCGACAGCGTGTATCTGGTCGCGCTGCCGGCTGCGCACAATTTCCCGATGAGCTCGCCCGGGTTCTTCGGGGCACTGTACGCCGGCGCGCGTGTGGTGCTGAGTCCGGGGCCGGGCCCGGATGTGGCGTTTCCGCTGATCGCGCGCGAAGGCGTGACCTGCGTCGGCCTGGTGCCGCCGCTGGCGCTGCTGTGGGCCGACGCGGCAGGCAAGACTGCGCACGACCTGTCGAGTCTGCGGGTGGTGCAGGTCGGCGGCGCCAAGCTGGTGCCGGAAGCGGCGCGGCGGGTGATCGCGGGGCTGGGCTGCACGCTGCAGCAGGTGTTCGGCATGGCCGAGGGCCTGGTCAACTACACCCGGCTCGACGATCCGGAAGCGGTCGTGGTCCAGACGCAGGGGCGGCCGATCAGTCCCGACGACGAGGTGTTGATTGTCGACGATCAGGGCGCGCCGGTGCCGGAGGGCAGCACGGGGCATCTGCTCACGCGCGGTCCGTACACGATCCGCGCGTATCACAATGATCCGGTGGCGAATGCGCGGTCGTTCACCGATGACGGGTGGTACCGCACGGGCGATATGGTCCTGCGGACGGCCGAGGGCAATCTGGTGGTGCAGGGACGGGCGACCGATCACATCAATCGGGCGGGCGAGAAGATCTCGGCCGAGGAGATCGAGGATCATCTGCTCGCGCATCCGCAGGTGTTCGATGCGGCGGTGGTGTCGATTCCGGACGATTTTCTTGGCGAGCGCAGTTGTGCGTTCGTGATTCCGGGTGAGGTGCGGCCGCGGCCTGCCGAGTTGAAGGCTTGGGTGCGTGGGCGGGGGTTGGCGGGGTTCAAGGTGCCCGATCAGATCGTGTTCGTGGATGCGTTCGGTACGACGGCGGTGGGCAAGGTGAGCCGCCGTGAGTTGCGTGCGCAGTTGCGCGAGCGGTTTCTTGCGGAGCAGGGCGCGTGATCAGGGCGCGTATCACCGATGGTGCGCTTGGCGTGGTTACTGGCCGCCCGTTCGCGGTTGCCGCGTTAGTGGGGCATCGGCCTGCTGGCCGGCAGCCGCTTGTCCCTCGGTCAGAGCGTCGTGCCCTGACTCTGGTGTGCGCCATCGGTCACCCGTCCGCTTCCGCGACTTCGGATGGGCATCGGCCTGGTGCTCGGCAGCCGCTTTTCCCTCGGTCAGGGCATCCTGCCCGGACTCGGGCGCGCGCGCCCTCCGCTTTGCGGAGCGGTCCGGCCCGGCGCAGCACGCCGGGCGTTCGCCCGTTCGCGCGGCCTGCGCCGCGCAGGCAGAGCGGGCTCACCCCTGGCGCGCTTGGCGCGGCCACCGGCCATCAGTCCGCTGCCGGCGACGTGTCGATGGTGCCTTCGGAGAGTTCGGCGCTGCGTTTTGAAGCAGATCACCTGGCGTCTGCGAATGAGGCGAGTGTCGGGCGTGTACTGACGACTGCAGATGGATTGAGCGAGTAGACATGGGCCTTCCGACGATTCCTGTGTACCCGTTGCCGACGGCGGCCGAGTTGCCGGCCGCGCGTGGGCCGTGGCAGCCCGAGGCCGATCGCCTGGTGTTGCTGGTGCATGACATGCAGCGCTATTTCCTGGCGGCCTACGAGGTGCAGGCCGCGCCGATCGCGCCGGCGATTGCCAACCTGGCACGGTTGCTGGCGCATGCGCGCGGACGTGGTATTCCGGTGGTCTACACCGCGCAGCGCGGCAATCAGGATCGGCGCGATCGTGGGCTGCAGGCCGATCTGTGGGGCCCGGGCATGCGTGCGGTGCCCGAGCACGAGACGATCGTCGATGCGCTGGCGCCGGCCGATGGCGACCATGTGCTGGTCAAGCATCGTTACAGCGCGTTCCAGCGCAGCAACCTGGAGACGTTGATGCGGGCGCGCGGTCGCGACCAGGTGCTGATCACCGGGATCTACGCGCACATCGGCGTGCTTTCGACGGCGACCGAGGCGTTCCAGCGCGACATCCAGACGTTCGTCGCTGCTGATGCTGTCGCCGATTTCACCCGCGCCGACCATGACATGGCGCTGCATTGGATTGCGCGCACCTGCGGCGTGCCGCTGACCACCGACCGAATTCTGGAGCTGTTGCGATGAGCGATCCCCTGACCTTGGCGCGCATGCGCGCCGACATCGCCCGACAGTTGGGCGAGGCGCCCGAGGATATCGGCGATGACGACAATCTGATGGATCTGGGCCTGGACTCGATGCGCGTGCTCGGTCTGGTGATGAAGTGGGGCGAGTCCGGCCTGCCGCTGGAGTTCTCGCACCTGGCAGAGCACACCACGCTGGCCGGTTGGTGGCGCGTGGTGCAGGACCTGCAGCAGAAGCGCGTCTGATGGCCGAGGCGGTGAAGGCGTCCGTGGCGTCGGTCGCCGGCGATTGGCCGTTGACCCAGGCGCAGTCGGGCCTGTGGTATGCGCAGCGGTTGGCGCCGGACAACCCGGCGTTCAACACCGCGCATGCGCTGTGGATCGACGGGGCGCTGGACGTGGACGCGTTCGTGCGCGCGGCCGAGCAGGCCGCGGCCGAGGCGTCGGCGTTGTCGCTGCGCATGCGCGATACCGCCGAGGGTCCGCGGATGGACGTCGATCCCGAGCATCTGCCGCCATTGGAGGTGGTCGATCTGTCGCGTACGGACGCGCCCGAGCGCGCTGCGCGGGCGGCGATGGCGCGTGACCGCGATACGCCGGTCGACCCGACGCGCGACCGGCTTGCGCTGCAGCGGCTGTACACGCTCGGCGACGACCGGTTCGTCTGGTACCTGCGCGTGCACCACCTGGCGACCGACGGCTACGGCATGGCGCTGCTGACCGAACGCGTGCTGGCCCTGTACGGGGCCGCGCGAGGCGGGGCCGACGCGGGCGCGCCGTTCGCGCCGCTCGAGGCCGCGATCGCCGAGGACGCGGCCTACGCCGTGTCGGACAAATGCCGTCAGGACGCTGCCTACTGGCGCCAGGCGTTGGCCGGTATGCCGGCGGTCTCCGGCCTCGGCGCGGGCTTCGCGCCGGCCGCGCATGGCTGTCATCGCCTGAGTGTCGGCCTCGATGCTGCGTTGCGCGCCGGCCTGCTTGCGCTTGCGCAGCGGCTCGAACAGCCCTGGCCGGACGTGTTGACCGCGCTGGCCGCCGAGTACTGCCGGCGCATGGCCGGGCAGGCGGAGGCGGTAGTCGGGGTGCCGTACATGGGCCGACTGGGCAGCGCAAGCGCGCGGGTGCCGGCGATGGTCATGAACGTGCTGCCGCTGCGCGTGCCGGCGATGCCCGGCGCGTCGCTGGCCGACTTCGTGCAGGCGACCGCGCGCGCGTTGGTGCGCGGGCGACGCCACGGCCGCTATCGTGGCGAGCAGTTGCGCCGCGACCTCGGCTTGATCGGCGGCCAGCGCCGCCTGCATGGCCCGCTGGTCAACGTGCAGCCGTTCTACCGGCCGCCGCGGTTGCATGGCGCGCAGGTGCGGCTGGAGATCCTGGGGACCGGACCGATCGACGATGTGACGATCGGCTTCCGCGGCGACGGGGCGACCGCGCTCGAACTGGAGTTCGAGGCCAATCCGGATCTGTACGGCGCCGACGAGATCGCCGCGCACGCGCAGCGGTTGCAGGCGTTTCTCGCCGCGGCCTGCACGGCCGATGGCATCGATGACATCCCGTTGGCGACAGCGGACGAGGCGCGGCGCGCGCTGGTGGACTTCAACGCGACCGCGCACCCGCTGCCCGATATGACGCTGGCTGCATTGATCGAGGCGGCAATGGCGGCGACACCAGACGCGCCGGCGCTGGCCTTCGGCGACACCACGCTGACCTACGCCGAGCTCGATCGCCGGACCCGCGCTCTGGCGCGCGCACTGCAGGCGCGCGGACTCGGCCGCGACGATGTTGTCGCGGTCGCACTGCCGCGCTCGCTGGAGCTCGTGGTCGCCCTGGTCGCGGTGCTGCGCGCCGGCGGCGCCTACCTGCCGCTCGACCTTGCGCACCCGGACGAGCGGCTCGCCCGCATCCTGCGCTCGGCCCAGCCGCTTTGCGTGCTGGCTGCGCGCGACACCGCGCCGAGGTGGCCCAGCGACGTGCCGCTGTTCGCGCCGGACGACTGGCCCGCCTTCGGCGTGACTGGGATGGGAAGCGAACCCTCCCCCGCCAGCGGGCGAGGGCTGGGTGGGGGCGAACGCCGCGACGCGCCCGGCCCCCACCCGTCGCCTTCGGCGCCGACCTCCCCTGCACGCGGGGGAGGTGGAACTGCCGATGTGCCGTTCGTGTCCCCGGCACAGCCGGGCGATGCGGCCTACGTGATCTACACCTCGGGCTCGACCGGCGAGCCGAAGGGCGTCGTCGTCGAGCACCGCGCGATCGTCAACCGCCTGGAATGGATGCGCACGCATTACCGCATCGACGCGTCCGATCGCATCCTGCAAAAGACGCCGGCAACCTTCGATGTCTCGGTGTGGGAGTTCTTCCTGCCGTTGATCGCGGGCGCAGTGCTCGATGTCGCGCCGCCGGATGCGCATCGCGATCCGGTCGCGTTGGCCCGGCTGATCCGCGAGCGCGGCATCACCACGCTGCATTTCGTGCCGTCGATGTTGGCCGCGTTCCTGGCGGCGCCCGATGCCGACGGGCTGGCCGTGCGCCGGGTGTTCTGCAGCGGCGAGGCGCTGGATGCCGACCTGCGCGATCGCTTCCACCGCAGTGTGCGCGCCGAGTTGCATAACCTCTACGGGCCGACCGAAGCCGCGGTCGATGTGAGTTTCTGGCCGGCCGGCGCCGACGACACCTCGCGCCCGGTGCCAATCGGCTTCCCGGTCTGGAACACGCAGCTCGATGTGCTCGATGCGCGCATGCGCCCGCTGCCGCCCGGCGTCGTCGGTGACCTGTACCTGGGCGGCGTGCAGCTCGCGCGCGGCTACCTCGGTCGTGCCGACCTGACCGCCGAGCGGTTCATCGCCGATCCGCATCGGCCCGGTGGGCGTCTGTACCGCACCGGCGACCTCGCGCGCTGGCGCGCCGATGGTGCCGTCGAATTCCTCGGTCGCAGCGACCACCAGGTCAAGCTGCGTGGCCTGCGCATCGAACTGGGCGAGATCGAGGCGGCGATCGTCGCCAGCGGACAGGCCGCCCAGGCGGCGGTGATCGTGCGCGAGGACCGCGCCGGCGACCGACGCCTGGTCGGGTATCTGCAGCCGGTCGACGCCGGTGCGTTCGATGCCGAGGCGCTGCGCACGGCCGTCGCCGCGCAGGTGCCCGACTACATGGTGCCGGCCGCGTTCGTCGCGCTGGACACCTGGCCGGTGACGGCCAACGGCAAGCTCGACCGCGATGCGCTGCCGGCGCCGGCGTTCGATGCCGGGGCGTTCGTGGCGCCGCGCACCCCGACCGAGGCCGCGGTCGCCGGCTTGTTCGCGCAGGCGCTGGGCGTCGCGCGTGTCGGCGGCGATGGTGACTTCTTTGCGCTGGGCGGCGATTCCTTGTCGGCGGTGCACCTGCTGCTGTCGATCCAGCGCCGGTTCGGTCGCGATCCGGGCCTCGGCGCGTTGTTCGCGACGCCGACGGTGGCCGGCATCGCCGCGCTGCTCGATGCCGACGAGGCCACGCCCGATGACGGTCTTGGCCCGACGATCGCGCTGGCGCGCGGTGATGCGGCGCCAGCGCGTGCGCCCCTGTTCGTTGTGCATCCTGCCGGTGGCATCGCGTGGTGCTACCGGGAGCTGGCACGCGCCCTGCGTCCCCGGCGCGACGTCCACGGTCTGCAGTCGCCGGCGCTGGATCTGGCGCAGCCGCTGCCCGGCAGCATCGACGCGCTGGCCGACGACTACGCCCGCCGCGTGGCCGCGCTGCAGCCGACTGGCCCGCTGCACCTGCTTGGCTGGTCGGTCGGCGGCATCCTCGCCCAGGCGATGGCGGTGCGGCTGCGGGCGCTCGGTCGCGAGGTCGGCCTGCTCACATTGCTCGATGCCTATCCCAGCGAGTGCTGGCGCGCCGAGCCCGAGCCTGATGCGGTCGATGCGCTGCGGGCGTTGCTGGCGATCGCCGGTTACGATCCGGACCGCCATCCCGAGCTGCGCAGCCGCGAGGCGATCGTCGAGTTCCTGCGCCGCGGCGACAGCGCGCTCGGCAACCTGCCGGGCCACGTGCTCGACGGCGTGGTGCGTGCGGTCGTCGACACCAATCGGCTCGTGCGCCGGCACCACCACACGCGCTATGACGGCACACTGCTGCATGTGCGCGCCGGCCTCGACCACGTCGACCGGCCGCAGCTGCAGTCGGCGTTATGGCAGGCGCACGCGGCGCGGGTGGAGGCGGTCGAGTTGCCGTTCCGGCACGGCGAGTTGACCGGCCGCGACGCGACGGCGGCGATCGCGCCGCTGCTCGACGCGCGGCTGGCCGCCTTCGACCCACGCCCCTGAGCGCGGCGGACGATGCGCCGGGCGCGCGTTGAAGTCTCAGGCCACAGTGTACGACCACGTCCACGCCCCATTGCGGAGACCCTCATGCAACTCACAGGATTCGAAGGCCGGATCGCGCTGGTCACCGGCGCGGCCGGCGGCATCGGCGCCGCCGTGGTGGATCTGCTGCGCGCCAGCGGCGCGACAGTGATCGCGACCGACGTGCGCGCGCCCGAACTCGCCGCGGCGAGCGGCGTCGCGCCGGCCCATGCGTTCGCGCTCGATGTAACCGACGCGGCGGCGGTCGATGCGCTCATCGCGCAGGTGGAGGCCGATGTCGGGCCGATCGACCTCGCCGCGCATGTTGCCGGCGTGCTGTCGACGACCCCGGTGCTGGAGACTAGCGATGCGGAGTGGCGGCGCACGTTCGCGGTCAATGCCGACGGCGTGTTCCACGTCGGTCGCGCACTCGCCCGGGTCATGGCGCCACGCCGCCGCGGCGCGCTGGTCGTCGTCGGGTCCAACGCCGCAGGTATCCCGCGCCATGCGATGTCGGCCTACGCGGCGTCGAAGGCCGCGGCGACGATGTTCGTGCGCTGTCTGGGGCTGGAGCTCGCGCCGCTGGGCATCCGCTGCAACTTGGTTGCGCCGGGGTCCACGCGCACGCCGATGCAGACCGGGATGTGGGCCGATGCCAACGGTGAGGCCAAGGTCATCGCCGGCAGTCTGGCGACGTTCAAGAGCGGCATCCCGCTCGGCAAGCTCGCCGAGCCGATGGACGTGGCGAATGCCGCGATGTTTCTGCTGTCCGAGCAGGCCGGCCATATCGCGATGCAGGACCTGTACGTCGACGGCGGGGCGACGCTGCGGGCCTGAGTCGATCGCGTCGCGCGTTGCGCGCGCGGCACGCCGTCACGCGTCCGTCGGCACGACGAAGACGAGCGCCGTGCGCGGCGGCACGGTGAAGCGGCCGCGCGCGGCGTCGATCCGGGCGGCGTCGCGCGGACGTGGATCGGCCGCCTCGGGCGCGCGGTGCACCGGATGCAGGGTCCACGCGCGCCCGGCAAGCTCGGGCGCATCGAGCGTGCGCGCCTCATCGGCGACGTTGATCGCGTAGAGCACGTCGGCAAAGCCGGCATCGGCCAGCCCGCGGCCGTCCAGGTGCCCGGCGACGAGTTCGGGGTCGGCATCGGCGCCGGGAAAACGCAGGCGGGCCTGGACCTGCGCGGCGTCGGGCAGGCGGAACAGCGGCGTACTGGCGCGGATGCGCAGCAGGTCCAGGCTCATGTCGCGCGTGCGCAGCACATCGCGCTGGTCGGGGCGGATGCGCATCGCATCGGCCAGCAACGGGCGCATCAGCGACCAGTTGGCGCTGTTGTCGGGCGCAGGCGGCAGGCCGGTGCCGAAGCCGTGTGTAGCGCCGGTCCAGTCGATGCGGTTGAACCAGTCGCCCGAGTCGAAGCTGTTGCGGTCCAGCGACTTGGAGCGCAGCAGCTCGACGCCGGCGTGCAGGTAGGCGATGCCCTGGCTGAACGCGGTGGTGGCGATGGCCAGCACCTGCGCGTTGACGCGCGCATCGGCGTCGGCATCGGCCGGCAGGCGGAACACGTTGATGTCGAACAATGTCTGGTTGTCGTGGTTCTCGACGTAGTTCACGACCTCGGTCGGCTGGGTCGCAAAGCCGGCCGGCTGGCCGGCGTAGTCGATCTGCGCGAGCGTGCGGCCGTCTGGCAGCCGGTAGTCGCGCAATGTGCCGGCCAGGCCGACGCGGACCAGCTCGGCCTGGCGCCGCAGCAACGCCGCATCGGCGTGGCCGTGGATCCAGCCACGGTGGGCGTGCAAGGCCGCGCCGCTGTCCGAGGGCGCGCCGCCGCGCACCGCGTCGCGGGCGCGGTCGCTGAAACTGCCGATGCCGGTCCCTCCGAGCGACCGCTGCGAGGCCTGCACGAAGCGCGCGCCATCGGCGACCTCGCCGAAGTTCCAACCTTCGCCCAGCAGCTGCACCGGGCGCCCGGCCGCGGCGTCCACGCGCGCCTGCAACGCGACCATCGCCGCACGCGGCTGATGGCCCATCAGGTCGAAGCGGAACGAATCGATACGGTAGTGACGCACCCATAGCTCGGCCGAATCGATCATGAGCTTGGCCATCATCGCGTGCTCGGTCGCGGTGTTGGCGCAGCAGGTCGAATGCGCGACGCGGCCGTCGGCGTCGTAGCGGTGGTAATAGCCCGGCACGATACGGTCGAGCACCGAGTGTGGGTCTTGGCCCCAGGCGCTGGTGTGGTTATAGACCACGTCCATGCCCACGCGCAGATCGAGCGCGTGCAACGCCTGCACCATCTGCCGGAACTCGACGATGCGCGCGGCCGGGTCCGTCGCGTCGCTGGCGAAGCTGCCCTCGGGCGCGTTGAAGTGCAGTGGATCGTAGCCCCAGTTGAAGCAGTCCTGCGCCGCGACCGCCATGACCGCGGCCTGTTGCGCAGCGCTGTCGGGCGCCGCATCGGGCACATCGGGCGTGACGCAGCCGACCTCCGGCACCGTGGCCAGATCGAACACGGGCAGCAGGTGCACGTCGGTCACGCCGGCCGCGCGCAGCCGGCGCAGATGGCGCACGCCGTGCGAGTCAGCCTGTGCGAAGGCGGTATAGCGGCCGCGCTGGGCTGCCGGTACGCTGGCGTCGTCGCGCGAGAAGTCGCGCACGTGCAGCTCGTAGACCACCTGGTCGGCCGCGGTGCGGAGCGCGGGCGCGGCGTGCGCGTCCCAGCCCTCGGGCTTGAGCGCGGGTGCGTCCAGGTCGAACACGACGCTGCGCCGCGAGTCGGCGGTCAGCGCGACGGAGTAAGGGTCGGTGACGCGGTTGCGGACGACACCGGTGCCCGGCACGAACACGTCGACCAGCCACAGATAGGACTGGCCCGACAGGTCGCCGGGGACCACGGTCGACCAACTGCCGGTCGCGGCGTCGCGCTCGAGCGTGCGGACCGCGGCGGCCGGTGCGTCGGCAGCGTCGTAGAGGCACAGCGCGACCGACTGCGCCGTGGGCGCCCACAGCCGGAACGCGGTTCCTGCGTTGTCGGGCGATGCGCCGAGCGCCGGCAGCGTGGTTGCTGCGGCGTAGAGGTCGTCGAGGGCGCCGGCATGCTGGATTGCGGTCGCGGCGAGAACGCGGCCGTGCGCGTCTTCGTGCACCAGCAGCAACTGGCTGCGATGCAGCGTCGACAGCGTCGCGTCGTCCGCGTCGGTTTCCAGAGTGACGCCCTCGCCGACGAAGCCAAAGCGATCGCGCAGCGCCGCGGGCACCTGAGCTGCGCGCACGACGAGCTCAAGTGCGCCATCGTCGCCTTGCACGCGCGCGCCCGGTCGGACGATCAACGTGGCGTCGGCGGCGTGATACAGACGGAAGCGGGTTCCGGCTGCGGCCGCGGTGCCCGGCCAGCGCAACAGATGGCGATCGAGCCAGTGGGCGCGGGCGTGATCGGGCAGCGCGCCGGCCTGGACGGGGTGCAGCGTGCGCGCGACGTCGGGCGCGTCGCAGTCGGCCAGTGCGCCGGGAGCGGCGAGGGCACCGCCGCAGGCCAGCAGACCGGCGGCAAGCGTTCCGTACCGCGCGGTGCGCGACAGGCGCACCGCGTCAGTCCACCGCAGCGAACAGCGCCGCGTGTGGCGGCAGGCGGACGCGGTCACCATCGAGGACGCCGGGCAACAGGCCGTGGCCGTCGAGCACGCGCAGGCGTGCGAGTGCCGTGGGCAGCGTCCAGTCGAGTGCCTGTCCCGACAGATTGAACACCGCCAGCACGCGGTCGTCGCCGTCGCCGCGCACGAAGGCCAGCACCGGCTCGGGCGCATCGACGAAGCGCTGCGTGCCGACGACCAGCGCCGGTTGCGCGCGCCGCCAGTGCAGGAAGCGGCGCACGCCGGCGAGCACCGAGCCGTCGTCGCGCGACTGCGCCTCGACACTGCGCGCGCGATGCGCGTCGGGGATCGGCAGCCACGGCTGACCGGTGGTGAAGCCGGCGCCGGCCTCGTCGGTCCAAGGCATCGGCGTGCGGCAGCCGTCGCGGCCCTTGAAGTTGGGCCAGAACGCGATGCCGTAGGGGTCGCGCAGTTGCTCGAACGGCACCTCGGCCTCGGGCAGACCCAGTTCCTCGCCCTGATACAGACAGACCGAACCGCGCAGCGCGCAGACCAGGCCGACCAGCTGCCGGGCGAAATCGTCGCTGGGTTGTGTACCGCCCCAGCGCGTGACTGCGCGCTGGACATCGTGGTTGGAGATCGCCCAGCATGGCCAGCCGTCGGTCATCGCCGCTTCCAGGCGTTCGACGGTGTCGCGGATGTAGCCGGCGCTGAAATCGTCGACCAGCAGCTCGAAGCTGTAACCCATGTGCAGGCGGCCGGCGCTGGTGTACTCGGCGGTGGTCGCCAGCGAATCCTCAGCCGAGATCTCGCCCAGCGCGGCGACATCCGCGTAGCCGTCCATCAGTGCACGCAGCCGCTCGAGAAAGCCGATGTTCTCCGGCTGGGTGTTGTTGTACCAGTGGTACTGGAAGGCGTACGGGTTGTCGGGCGCAAAGCCTCGGCCCACGCGCAGCGCCTCGGGCTTGGCGGGGTTGTCGCGCAACTGCGCGTCGTGGAAGCAGAAGTTGATCGAATCCAGCCGGAAGCCGTCGACGCCGCGATCGAGCCAGAACTTCACATAGTCCAGCGTGGCCTGCTGCACGTCCGGGTTGTGGAAGTTCAGGTCGGGCTGGCTCGACAGGAAGTTGTGCAGGTAGTACTGGCAGCGCCGCGGGTCCCAACGCCAGGCCGGGCCGCCGAAGATCGACAGCCAATTGTTGGGCGGCGTGCCATCGGGCTTGGCATCGGCCCAGACGTACCAGTCGGCCTTGGGGTTGTCGCGCGATTGCCGGCTCTCCTCGAACCAGGCATGCGCATCGGAGGTGTGGCTGAAGACCTGGTCGATCATCACCTTCAGGCCCAGCGCGTGCGCCTTGGCCAGCAACGCATCGAAGTCGGCCAGGGTGCCGAACATCGGATCGACGTCGCACTGGTCGGCGATGTCGTAGCCGTAGTCGGCCATCGGCGAGCGGAAGAACGGCGAGATCCAGATCGCATCCACGCCCAGGCTAGCGACATGCGCCAGCCGGTCGATGATGCCGGGCAGGTCGCCCACGCCGTCGCCGTCGCTGTCCATGAAGCTGCGCGGGTAGATCTGGTAGATCACCGCGCCCCGCCACCACCTCCTGTCGCTCATCGCTCTCTGCCTTCGGTCGCCTTCTGTGGCGCGGTGGGACGGTAGACGATGCCGCGTCGCCTGCGAAAGCGCACGTCCTGGGCCTGTGGCATGAATACGTATGCAGGTCGCCGCCGCTGTGAGTGCGCTCGCTACCATGGCCTGGCCGGCGCACCCTGCGTCGGCGCAGCGGACCTTGGGAGGGGCCTCGCAGCGATGGGCAACCGCAAACCGTCACTGTCGTTCTGGCAGATCTGGAACATGTGCTTCGGCTTTCTGGGCATCCAGTTCGGGTTCGCCCTGCAGAACGCCAACGTCAGCCGCATCTTCCAGACGCTCGGCGCCGACATGGAGCAGGTCCCCGGCCTGTGGATCGCCGCCCCGCTGACCGGCCTGCTGGTGCAGCCGGTGATCGGCTACTTCTCCGACCGCACCTGGACGCGGCTGGGCCGCCGCCGCCCGTACTTCCTGTGGGGCGCGCTGTTCTCGACTGCCGCACTGGTGGTGATGCCGACCTCGCCCGAGTTGTGGATCGCCGCCGGCACGCTGTGGGTACTCGACGCGTCGCTGAACGTGTCGATGGAACCGTTCCGCGCCTTCGTTGGCGACCAATTGGCACCGCGCCAGCGCCCGACCGGCTATGCGATGCAGAGCTTCTTCATCGGCGTCGGCTCGGTGATCGCCAGTGCGCTGCCGTTCGTGCTCGCCAAGGCGGGCGTCGCCAACACCGCCGGGCCCGGTGAAGTGCCCGACACGGTGCGCTATGCGTTCTGGTTCGGCGGCGCGGTGCTGCTGCTGGCCGTGTTGTGGACGGTGGTGCGCACGCGCGAATACCCGCCCGAGGTGCTGCGCACCTTCGACGATGCGACGCCCGAAGGCGCGTTGCCGGCCGCCGACGCGCCGGTGCCGCCGGCGGGCGGCGGGCTCGTCTGGCTGTTGGTCGGCGTGGCTGGCGTCGCCGCGGTGGCTGCGCTCGACCTGGACCGCATGCTCTATGTGCTGGCCAGTCTGCCGCTGGGCTACGGCCTGCTGCGGTTGGTCGCCGCGCGGCTGGCCCCGCAGCGGATGCTGGCCACGATCGCCGCCGACCTGCATGCGATGCCCACGACGATGCGCCAGCTGGCGGTCGTGCAGTTCTTCTCGTGGTTCGGCCTGTTCGCGATGTGGATCTACACCACTGCAGCCGTCGCACAGACCCACTACGGCAGCAGCGATCCGCAGTCGGCGGCCTACAACGACGGTGCCAACTGGGTCGGCGTGTTGTTCGCCGCCTACAACGGCTTCGCCGCGCTGGCCGCGATCGTGATCCCGTGGCTGGCGCGTCGCTTGGGGCTGCGCGGCGCGCATCTGGTCAACCTGATGCTCGGCGCGCTGGGGTTGCTGTCGATCGCATTCGTCGACGACCCGCGCTGGCTGCTCGCCTCGATGGTCGGCGTCGGCTTCGCCTGGGCCTCGATCCTGTCGCTGCCGTATGCGCTGCTGTCCGACAGCCTGCCGGCCGAGAAGATGGGCGTGTACATGGGTATCTTCAATTTCTTCATCGTGATTCCGCAGCTGGTTGCGGTCAGCACGCTGGGATTCCTGCTCGGACGCGTGTTCGATGGCGAGCCGATGCGCGTGCTGATGCTCGGCGGCGCGAGCCTCGCGATCGCAGGGCTGTGCGTGTTGCGGGTCTCGCGTCCGCGCATCGCATGAGGCGCGCGGCCCGCGCTGGTCTTTCTTCACGTTCCCACACCAGGAGTTCCGCGATGCCGCGAACCCCCACCGTCCTGCTCACCGCGCTGCTGTGCGCCGGCTGCAGCCACGTCGCGACCCACGATGCGCCAGGAGCATCTGAAACCACAGGTCTGTACGGCACGCTCGAGCCGTTCGCCGAGCACGCGGTGTACTTCGTCGTCACCGACCGCTTCGTCAACGGCGATCCGAGCAACGACCACCGCGACCAGGGCGGGGCGCATCGCACCTTCGACATCCCGGTGCGGTGTCCGGACGGCATCGACGGCAACATCGGCTACCTCGGCGGCGACTTCCGCGGCGTGCTCGACAACGCCGGCTACATCCGCGCCATGGGCTTTGGCGCGGTGTGGATCACGCCGATCGTCGACAACCCTGACGAGGCGTTCACGGGTGGTGACCCGATCACCTGCAACAGCACGCTCAGCGACCGCGGCAAGACCGGCTACCACGGCTACTGGGGCACGAACTTCTACACGCTCGACGAACACCTGCCCAGCGCCGATCTCGACTTCCGCGGTTTCACCGACGGCATGCGCGCCGCGGGCCTGAAGACCGTGCTCGACATCGTCGGCAACCACGGCTCGCCGTCGTGGACGATGCCCACCGCGCAGCCCGGCTTCGGCCAGATCTTCGATGCGCAGGGTAGGCTGGTCGCCGACCACCAGAACCTGCCGCCGCAGCAACTCGACCCGGCGGGCAATCCGCTGCATGCGTTCTACAGCAACGTCGGCCCGGTCGACGCGAAGACCGGGTCGATCTTCGATGGCAACCTCGCCCAGCTCAGCGATTTCGATGCCGCGAACCCGGCGGTCATGGATTACCTGGCCGGCGCCTACCTGCAGTGGATCGATCAGGGCGCGGATGCCTTCCGGGTCGACACCATCGCCTGGATGCCGCATGCGTTCTGGCGCGAATTCGCCGAGCGCATCCGCGCCCGGCATCCAGGCTTCTTCATGTTCGGCGAGGCGTTCGAGTTCGATGCCAATCGGATCGCCGAGCACACCTGGCCCGCCAACGGCGGTATCAGCGTGCTGGATTTCCCGATGAAGCAGGCGATGGACGAGGTCTTCGCCAAGGGCGCCGGCTTCGAGCGCCTGGCGCCATCGCTGCATCTGGAAGGCGGGCCGTACGCGAATCCGTACGAGCTGACGACGTTCTACGACAACCACGATATGCCGCGTATGGACGCCAGCGATGCCGGCTTCATCGACGCGCACAACTGGCTGTTCACCGCGCGCGGCATCCCGGTGATCTACTACGGCTCGGAGACCGGTTTCATGCGCGGCCGCGCCGAGCACGCCGGCAACCGCGCCTACTTCGGCCAGGCGCGCGTCGATGCCGCCGCCGCGCATCCGATCCACGCCGCACTGACCCGGGTCGCGAACCTGCGTCGCACGACTCCGGCGTTGCAGCGCGGGCTGCAGCTCGATCTCGGGCTCGAGGGCGATCATGCCGCGTTCTACCGCGTGCTCGATGTCGAGGGCAGCGCGCAGATTGCGCTGGTGTTGCTCAACAAGGGCGAGGCGCCGTGGCAGGCCGAGGTGACGCGGTGGCTCGAGCCGGGGACCTGGCGCGACGCGCTCGACGGCGGCACGCATGCGGTGACCAACCGGCTGTCGGCCACCGTGCCCGCGCACGGGCTGCGGGTCTTCGTGCTCGACGCGGCGCCGCGGCGTGCCGACCTGCGCGCCCGTTTGCGGCAGGCGATGGACGGCCGGCTAGGCGGGCCGCGCTGATCGGCGAGCCGGGCGCGCGGCATGCGCGTTCAGATTGAATGCGCCTATCCGATTGATCGGATTGACTTCAGTCAAGGCGGGAGCGACACACTGTCGCGGATACTGGCCGCATGACCACCATCGCTTCCGCCTGTCCGCAGGACTGGCCTTTCGACCCGGACCTGCTGCGTCGCTACGACCGGCCCGGGCCCCGGTACACCTCGTACCCGACCGCGCCGCAGTTCCTGCCCGGCTTTGGCGAGGACGACTTCCAGGCGCTCGCGCGGCGCGGTAACGAGGACCCGATCCCGCGCCAGCTGTCGCTGTACGTGCACGTGCCGTTCTGCCGCAGCCCCTGCTTCTACTGCGGCTGCAACCGCATCATCACCCGCGACGAGGAGCGCGGGCAGGTCTACCTGGACCGTCTGCATCGCGAGATCGCGATGGTCGCGCCGCTGTTCGACGCCGATCGTGAGGTGGTGCAACTGCATCTGGGCGGCGGGACGCCGAACTTCCTCGGCCCCGGCCAGATCGCCGAACTGGTCGAACGCCTGGGGACGCACTTCCGGTTCAGCCAGGACTCGGCGCGCGATTTTTCGATCGAGCTCGACCCGCGCTTCGTCACCCCTGACGACATCGGCCGCCTGGCCGAGATCGGCTTCAACCGCGCCAGTCTCGGGGTGCAGGATTTCGACCCGGTCGTGCAGGCGGCGGTCAACCGCATCCAGAGCGTCGAGCAAACCTTGGAGATCATCGAGGCCAGCCGTCGCCATGGCATGCGCTCGCTCAACGTCGACCTGATCTACGGCCTGCCCAAGCAGACGCTTGAGGGCTTCGGCCGCACGCTCGACACCGTGATGCAGGTACGCCCAGACCGGCTCGCGATCTACGGCTATGCGCACCTGCCGGACATGTTCCGACCACAGCGCCAGATCGATTCCGCCACGCTGCCGGCGCCCGAGGAGAAGCTTGCGCTGTTGGGCCTGGCGGTCGAGAAGCTCGCGGCGGCCGGCTACCGCTACGTCGGCATGGACCACTTCGCACTGCCCGACGACGAACTGGCGCGGGCCCAGCGCGAGGGCGGGCTACACCGCAACTTCATGGGCTACACCACGCACGCGCAGACCGATCTGGTGGGCCTGGGCGTGAGCGCGATCAGCCATGTCGGCGACAGTTTTTCTCAGAACCACCGCGGCCTGGCCGAGTGGGAAGCGGCGATCGACGCGGGCATGCTGCCGATCTGGCGCGGCCTGGCGCTCGGGCACGACGACGTGCTGCGCGCCGACCTCATCCAGCGGTTGATGTGCCAGGGCGAGATCGACATCGGCGCGATCGAGCGCGCCTACGCGCTCGACTTCGCGGCCTACTTCGCTGGAGAACTGGCGGCGCTGGCGCCACTGCAGGCCGATGCGCTAGTCGAGTGCACGCCCACGGAGATCCGGGCCACGTCCAGAGGTCGGCCGTTGCTGCGTATCATCGCGATGTGTTTCGACCGGTACCTGCAAAAGCCGAGTGAGCAGCCTCGCTATTCCCGCACGATCTGACGCCGCGCGTCCGGAGTCCGCCCATGGTCGGCACGTGCTGACCTGCACCCTGTCGAAGATCCGTTCCGATGATCGAGTTCTACCCGCAGATCAAGCACGCGCATATGGATCTGGCGTTGACCAGCGGCGCACTGTTCGCGCTACGGGGGGCTGCCCTGCTTGCCGGCATGCGCTGGCCGAAGGCGGCCAGCGTGCGCTACACCAGCTACACGATCGATACCGCGTTGCTGACTGCGGCGATACTGCTGCTGACTCTCTTGCCCGGCGCGCTCTATGCCAACGGCTGGCTGGCGACCAAGGTGGTATTGATCGTGGTCTATGTCGTGCTGGGCATGTTGGCCTTCGGCGACAAGCGGCCGCGGCGCGCACGGATCATGTTCTATGCCGCCGCGTTGCTGACGTTCGGGCAGATTTACGGCATCGCCCGTGCGCATCACCCGCTGGGGCTCCTTTCCTTGCTCTGAGCACGCGCCGACATCCAACGAGAAAGACCACCCCTGCGATACAGGGGCGGCCCAAGCGCTGGCGCGTGCCCGCGACTTACTTGTCAGCAGGCAGCGCGAGGCTCGTGCTGGCCTTGATCGGGCCGGCCGGCGCGGGCGTGGTCATCAGGTCATGGTTCCACGTGTCGCCTTCGACCTTGATGTGTGCGGCGGCGCCGAGCAGGATGGCTTCGATCAGGTTGTGGTTGAGGTAGACGTACAGACCCGGCTGACGGAAGGTGTAGAGCGCGGCGCCGGCCGAGCCGCCGCGGATGAACCAGGTCTCCAGGTCCTTGAGCGGCGCGTTGTTGAACTTGCCTTCCTCCCAGACATAGTCGCCGTGGCCACCGATCAGGTGCGGACGGCTGTCGCGGTTGGCCTGGGAATGCACCAGCAGCACCGTTTCACCGACCTTGCTGGTCATCGCCTGCTCGCCCGTCAGTGCGCCGACGGACCCGTTGAACACGATATGCGAAGGCGTGAGGCTCTTCATCGTGGCCAGGGTGTCGGGCAGTGCCTCGGCGTGCGAGCCATAGCTCTTGAAGTTGCCGTCGGCATCGCGCGGGACGTAGAAGTCGGTCTCGCCGACATAGTAGGCGCGGTCGTAATGCAGCGGCTTGCCGTCGCCGTCCTTGAGGCCGTCGCGGGGCAGCACCATCACCGTGCCCTGCATGCCCGAGACCACATGCCAGGGCGTCATCGGACCGCCGGGCGCGCAGTGATAGACGAACGTGCCCGGGCGCGTGGCCTTCCAGCGCAACACCACTTCCTCACCGGGCTGGATGACCGTCAGGTCGCCGCCGCCCAGCGCGCCGGTGGCCGCGTGGAAATCGATGTTGTGCACCATCGAATTGGTCGAAGGATTGACCAGCGTGAGTTCGACATAATCGCCTTCGTGCACGACCATCAGCGGACCCGGTACCGAGCCACCGAACGTCATCGCGTGCATCGTGGTGCCCTGGCCGTCGATGACGATCTCCTTCTCGACGATGGGCAGCGTGAACTGGATGATCTTGGGGCCGCCCTGGGCAACCTGGTCGTGGTCGTGGACGAAAGGCGGGCGCTTGAGTTCGACGTGCTGGCGCGGCAGGTTGTCCAGATCCGAGGCGTCGCTCAGCGTCGCGTTGACGAGGTCCTTGGCATCGACCGCCTGGGCGGGGCTGGACAGCAGTGGGGAGGCTGCGAGGGCGATCGCAGCGGCGAGCAGGCTGGTCTTCAGGACCTTCATCCGGGGTGTCTCCTTTGTTTCCGTTCGCGTGTGATTGGCGTGGAAACAAGATGCGCCCGGGGGTTATCTTCCGCCTTGATCGGGATCAAGAATATGTGAGCGAATAATCGATTGGTCTTCAATTCAATTGAATGAATTGACTTCGGTCAAAACCGATATTGATTCGGATCAATTGGATCGCAAAACCTGTTCGATGGACGCTTGTTGTCAGACTGGAAGCTCGATGTTCGTGCAGTCCGCGACCTGGGTAGGAGGCGGCGATATCAGGCGAGAACGCCGACAGCGCATGCGCCTGCGATGTTTCGAGGCAAGTGGTCGTACGGATCGACCCGCGAAGCCGAACGGGCCACCGAGCCGTGAGCAGCCCCCGGCCTGCGCGACGCAATGAGAAAGAGCGCAGCTTCTTTAGCGGATTCCACCCGCACCCAAAGTGAAGCCATCAACATCCCGACAACGAGCCACCAGAAAACCGGGGTCAGAGTGCAATTTCGCAAGATGAAATTGCACTCTGACCCCGGTTGTCGGTGGCTTGGGGTGAAGAGCCAAGAAAAAAGCGCCACCCGAAGGTGGCGCCCGGTGTCGCAGGTCGGGCCGTGCGCCCGGGTCGCGCGGTCAGGGCTGGACAACCAGCTTGCCGCGCATGATTGCCGAGTGGCCCGGGAAGGAGCAGAAGTAGGTGTAGTCGCCACCGGCCTTGAGCGCCGAGCCGGGCAGGGTGATCGTGGCCGTCTGGCCGCCACCGACCAGCTTGGTGTGCGCCAGCACGCGCTTGTCGCCGGCCTGGATGTAGTCGGCCGCAGCGCCGGCCTTGATGCCGTCGCGGGCGACGGCATCGGCGTCCGGGGTCGCGGTCAGGACCACGTTATGGCCCATGGCCGTGACCGGCAGGTTGCCGACGTGGGCCAGTTCGATCGTGACCGTGCGGCAGCTTGCCGACACCGTCGCGGTTCGCTGGTCGAACTGCATCTGGTCGTTGCCCTTCAGGCTGACCTTGCAGTTCGGGGTCGCGTGGGCCGTGCCGGCGGCGCCGAGGAGGGCGAGGCCGAGCAGCATCGTACGGGTGTTCATGGAGCGTCTCCGTTGGGGTCTGGTCTTCTTGCGTAAGGCCATCTTCCCGCCTCGCCGACCGCTGCGCCTTGATCTGGATCAGTCCTGGCCTTTCGGGTCACCTGACCGGATGATGGGCGTTTCTGCCGTTCATTCCGGGCGCTGACCGCCCCGCGCACCGTCCATGCCCGACAGTTCGTACGCCGCCCCCCGTCCTTCTCTGTGCACCGAGGAGGAGGTGATCCTGCTGGTCCACGCCTTCTACGCGCGGGTCCGCGCGGATGCGCAACTTGGGCCGGTGTTCGAGGCGCATGTCGAGGACTGGTCGGCCCACCTGGCGCTGCTGATCGACTTCTGGTCGGCGATGCTGCGCGGGACCCGCCGGTTCCGCGGCGCGCCGGTCCAGCGGCATATGCGATTGGACGGGCTCGACGAGGCGATGTTCGCGCGCTGGCTGGCACTGTTCCGCCAGACCACCGCCGCGTTGGGCAATGCGCCGATGCAGCAGCTGGCCAACGAGATGGCCGAGCGGGTCGCCGCGACGTTCCTGGCGCGCTACCGCGACGCGCGCGGCTGAGTTGGCGACGGCGCACCAGTCGAGCCGCGCAGCACCAACCGGCCTGGAATCGTCTGGCTTTCGGCCGGCGCGCCTTCGATCTGCGCGATCAACGTGTCGACCAGCAGCGCGCCAGCCTGGCGCGTGTCCTGCTGCACGGTCGACAGCCCCGGGGTCACGAACGCGGCCAGCGGGATGTCGTCGAATCCGGCGACCGCGACATCGTCGGGCACCCGCAGGCCGTGCTCGTGCAGCGCCTTCATCGCGCCGATTGCGATCAGATCGCTGCCGGCGAAGATTGCGTCGAATGGCGTGCCGCGGGCAAGCAGGGCGCGGACGGCCTCGAAGCCCGAGTGTTCGCTGGTGACCGCATCGACCTGCAAGGCAGGCCCGGCGGCCAGGCCGGCTTCGGCCAGCGCTGCGGCCAGGCCGCGGTGGCGCTCCTGGAACTCCGGATAGCGCGCGGAAGCGTCGCCGAGGAAGGCGATGCGCCGGCGCCCCTGCGCGAGCAGGTGCTCGGCCATCGCCCGGCCGCCCTGGAAGTTATCGCTGCCGATCGACACCCCCGGCTGGCCCGGCAGCGCCGCGCCCCAGCGCACGAAGCGGGTGCCCTGTTCGACCAGTTGCTGTAACCGGTCGCGGGCCTGCAGGTAGTCGCCGTAGCCCAGCAGCAGCAGGCCATCGGCCTTGTGGGAGTCCTCGTAATCGGCATGCCAGTCGCTGGAAAGCTGCTGGAACGAGATCAGCAGGTCGTAGCCGCGCAGCGCGCATGCGCGGGTGATCGCGCCGAGCATCGACAGGAAGAACGGGTTGATCGCGTCGTCCGCCGGTTCCTCGAAGAACAGCAGCGCCAGTGTGCCGGACTGCTGGCAGCGCAGGTTGGAGGCGTTCTTGTCGACCTTGTAGTTGAGCTCGCGGGCGATTGCGAGGATGCGTTCGCGCGTGTCCCGGCTCACCGACGGGTGCCCGCGCAACGCGCGCGAGACCGTCGGCTGGGAGACGCCGGCCAGGTGCGCGATATCGAGGGAGGTGGGCTTGCCTTTGATCGTCATCGCACGCGGTTGCGGCGCTGGGGCCGACCGCATGATGCCACGGCCGCGGCGCGCAGCGCCGATCGGCCGTTCTGGGCTAGAATCGGACCCTGGTGTCCCTCCAGCCGACAGGTGGCCCGCGTTTGCGCCGGCCGAGCGTGCGACATGAGCACTACTGCCTTCCAGCGTTGATCGTTCCCGCGGGTTCTCCAAGGCGCCCTCGCGGCGCTTTTTTTGTGCGACGCGCATCCATTCGGGAGCGGCGATCGGACGCTGGCGATCGGCCCGCTTTCGCGCCTCACCACCTTTCCTCATACCCATCACGCCCATGATCACCATCACGCTTCCCGACGGCAGCCGCCGCGAGTTCGAACACCCCGTCACGGTCATGCAGGTCGCCCAGTCGATCGGCCCGGGCCTGGCCAAGGCCACGGTCGCCGGCAAGGTCGACGGCCGCCAGGTCGACGCCTCCGATCTGATCGACCACGACGCCTCGCTGCAGATCCTCACCCCCAAGGACCCGGAGGGCGTGGAGATCATCCGTCACTCCTGCGCGCACCTGGTCGGACACGCGGTCAAGCAGCTCTACCCCGAGGTCAAGATGGTCATCGGCCCGGTGATCGACGAAGGCTTCTACTACGACGTCTACAGCGAGCGGCCGTTCACGCCCGAGGATCTGGCGGCGATCGAGAAGCGCATGGGCGAGCTGATCGACACCGAGTACGACGTGATCAAAAAGATGACCCCGCGTGCGGAGGTCATCGAGACGTTCCGCGCGCGCGGCGAGGACTACAAGCTGCGGCTGATCGACGACATGAGCCCGGACATCACCGAGATGGGCCTGTACTTCCATCAGGAATATGTCGACATGTGTCGCGGCCCGCACGTGCCCAACACGCGCTTCCTCAAGGCGTTCAAGCTCACGCGCATCTCCGGCGCGTACTGGCGCGGCGATTCGAAGAACGAGCAGCTCCAGCGCATCTACGGCACGGCCTGGGCCGACACCAAGCAGCTCAAGGCCTACATCCAGCGCATCGAGGAAGCCGAGAAGCGCGACCACCGGCGCATCGGCAAGGCGCAGGACCTGTTCCACCTGCAGGAGGAAGCGCCGGGCCTGGTGTTCTGGCACCCCAAGGGCTGGGCGCTGTGGCAGGTGGTCGAGCAGTACATGCGCCGGGTCTACCGCGACAGCGGTTACGGCGAGGTGCGCTGCCCGCAGATCCTCGATGTCTCGCTGTGGCAGAAGTCCGGCCACTGGGACAACTACAAGGACAACATGTTCTTCACCGAGTCCGAGAAGCGGACCTATGCGGTGAAGCCGATGAACTGCCCCGGCCACGTGCAGGTCTTCAACCAGGGCCTGCACAGCTACCGCGACCTGCCGATCCGCTATGGCGAATTCGGGTCGTGCCATCGCAACGAGCCTTCGGGCGCGCTGCACGGCATCCTGCGCGTGCGCGGCTTCACCCAGGACGACGGCCACGTGTTCTGCACCGAGGCGCAGATCGAGTCGGAGGTGACGGCGTTCCACCAGCAGGCGCTGGCGGTGTACAAGCACTTCGGCTTCGACGAGATCCAGATCAAGATCGCGCTGCGGCCCGAGTCGCGGCTCGGCGACGACGCGACCTGGGACAAGGCCGAGGCCGCGCTGCGCAATGCGTTGTCGGCCTGCGGCGTGGCCTGGGAGGAGTTGCCGGGCGAGGGTGCGTTCTACGGCCCGAAGATCGAGTACCACCTCAAGGACGCCATCGGCCGGACTTGGCAGTTGGGCACCATGCAGGTCGATTTCATGATGCCCGGGCGCCTGGGCGCGGAGTACGTCGATGAGCAGAGCCAGCGCCGCACCCCGGTCATGCTGCACCGGGCGATCGTCGGTTCGATGGAGCGTTTCATCGGCATTCTGATCGAGCACCACGCCGGGCAGTTCCCCGCCTGGCTGGCCCCGGTGCAGGCGGTGGTGATGAACATCACAGACGCCCAGGCCGACTTCGTCGAGGAGGTGCGGAAATCCCTTGCGAATCAAGGTGTCCGGGTCGAGGCCGATTTGCGGAACGAGAAAATCGGCTATAAGATCCGCGAGCACACGCTGCAGCGGGTGCCGTATCTGCTCGTGGTCGGGGACCGCGAGAAGGAAAACGGCGCAGTCGCGGTTCGGACGCGGTCCGGGGAAGATCTGGGCACGATGCCGGTCGGCGATTTCGTTTCGCGCCTCCGTGCGGAGCCGGTGTCAGCATGAGTTCTTCACCGGCGCGGCGCCATCATCGGCCGCGCCGGTCGCCCCGTTGGCTGACGAGCCGGCGGTATGTTCCATTTCGGAGATTGCAGTATTAGCACCCCTGACAAGCAGAATCGGCGCAACCAGGATATCCGCGTACCCCGTGTGCGCGTGATCGGTTCGGACGGAGAAATGATTGGCGTGCTCTCGCGCGACGATGCATTGCGCGCCGCCGAGGAGGAGGGACTCGACCTCGTTGAGATCCAGCCCAATGCGGACCCGCCGGTCTGCAAGATCATGGACTTCGGCAAGTTCAAGTTCGAAGCCCAGAAAAAGGCCAACGAGGCCAAGAAGAAGACCAAGCAGGTCGAGATCAAGGAGCTGAAGTTCCGGCCGGTCACCGACGAGGGCGACTACCAGATCAAGCTGCGCAAGATGCGGGGCTTCCTGGAGGAGGGCGACAAGATCAAGGTCAACATCCGCTTCCGTGGCCGCGAGATGAGCCATCAGGAGCTGGGCCGCGAGATGGCGGCGCGGATCGAGGCCGACCTGGGCGAGGACATCGTCATCGAGTCGCGGCCGCGCCTGGAAGGCCGGCAGATGGTGATGATGATCGCGCCGAAGAAGCGCTGACCGGTTGCGCCCTGGGCGCGACTGGACTCCGGTTCGCCTATTGCGGACCCGGGGCAGGGTGAAGAGAGGCGCCGCAAGGCGCCTCTTTGCGTTTCGGCGCGCCGTGCCCCGTCGGCGCGGGCGGGACCCGCGTCCGCGGGGTCCGGCGCGCGGCGAAGCGCCGCTGCCGGAAGGCCAAGCCGATGATTTGCAAGCCAAAGCGGCGCGCGGCATAATGCGCGGCTCCCGGCCTGTCCGGGTGGTTTGAGCGGTATCAGGACCGGCCGGAATCCCGTGGGGATCGAGGCCTGAACACCGGCATGGGCATGGATGGAAAGTGTGGCGCAGGCCACCGCCCGGTCAGTACTCGTATCCTACAAGGACTCTCGCAATGCCCAAGATCAAGACGCACCGGGGCGCTTCCAAGCGTTTCCGGAAGACGGCTTCCGGCAAGTACAAGGCCGGCCACGCCAATCGCAGCCACATCCTCACCAAGAAGGCGACGAAGCGGAAGCGCAATCTCCGCCAGACGAACCACATTCCGGCGTGCGACAGCGGTCGTCTCGACCGCATGCTGCCGTATCTCTGAGGAGGACTGAACCATGGCACGAGTCAAGCGTGGCGTCCAAGCGCGCCGCCGTCACAAGAAGGTCCTCGGCCGCGCGAAGGGCTATTACAACGCCCGTCGCAAGGTCTTCCGCGTCGCCAAGCAGGCCGTCATCAAGGCCGGCCAGTACGCGTACATCGGTCGCAAGCAGAAGAAGCGCGACTACCGTTCGCTGTGGATCACGCGCATCAACGCGGCGGCCCGTCTGAACGGCATCAGCTACAGCCGCTTCATGAACGGCCTGCTCAAGGCCGGCATCACGCTGGACCGCAAGGTCCTGGCCGACATCGCGGTGCACGATGCGACCGGCTTTACCGCGCTTGCCGAGAAGGCGAAGGGCGCGCTGGCGGCCTAAGGGCCGTCGTCTCCACCGTAAAGCGGTACTGCCGCCGGATCCGTCCGGCGGCCACGTGGGGAAGGGCGCAAGTCCTTCCCCATCGTTTTTTGCGGCATCCGAACGTGCGGCGCCCCGGTTTCGGGCGCGTCCGCGACGCGGACCTCCCTCAGTGACGGGCCTGTAGATGAGCGAAATCGAATCCCTGTCGAGCCGGGCGCTGGCCGACATCGACGCGGCGGACACGCCCGAGGCGCTCGAAGCGCTACGCGTGGCGCTGCTGGGCAAGAGCGGCAGTATCACCGCCCAGCTCAAGGCGCTCGGCGCGCTGCCCGGCGACCAGCGCAAGGCGGCCGGCGAGGCCATCAACCGCGCGCGCGACGCGATCGGTGCGGCCCTGGCCCGGCGCAAGAGTGCGCTCGAGGAGGCCGCGCTCGACGCGCGCCTGGCCTCGCAGACGATCGACGTGACCCTGCCCGGACGCGACGCCGGCCGCGGCGGCGTGCACCCGATCAGCCGCACCCTCGAGCGCATCGCCGACATCTTCGGCCGGCTGGGCTACGAACTGGCCGACGGCCCGGAAATCGAGGACGACTGGCACAACTTCGAGGCGCTGAACTTCCCGCCGCACCATCCGGCACGCGCGATGCACGACACGTTCTACTTCGCGCCCGACGCGGCCGGGGTCGCGCGCCTGCTGCGCACGCACACCTCCGGGGTGCAGGTGCGCTACATGGGCGAGCACCGCCCGCCGCTGCGGATGATCGCCGCCGGCAAGGTCTACCGCTCCGACAGCGACCAGACGCACTCGCCGATGTTTCATCAGGTCGAAGGCCTGCTGGTCGACGAGCACGCGACGTTCGCCGATCTCAAGGGCACGCTCAGCGAGTTCGTGCGCGCGTTCTTCGAGCGCGATTTCGAGATGCGCTTCCGCCCCAGCTACTTCCCGTTCGTCGAACCCGGCGCCGAAGTCGATATCGCCTGGCAGCAGGCCGACGGCAGCACCCGCTGGTTGGAGGTGCTGGGCTGCGGCATGGTCCATCCCAACGTGCTCAAGGCGGTCGGCATCGACCCCGAGCGCTATACCGGGTTCGCGTTCGGCATGGGCGTGGAGCGCTTCGCCATGCTGCGCTATGGCGTCGACGACCTGCGCGCGTTCTTCGAAAACGACGTGCGGT
The DNA here is from genome assembly GCF_022637415.1 of Luteimonas sp. S4-F44. Taxonomy (NCBI): domain Bacteria; kingdom Pseudomonadati; phylum Pseudomonadota; class Gammaproteobacteria; order Lysobacterales; family Lysobacteraceae; genus Luteimonas; species Luteimonas sp. S4-F44. The sequence continues at coordinate 2,555,100 of NZ_CP093340.1, read as the reverse complement.
TTCTCAGGCAGTTCGCCTGAGGGATGGGCGATACGTGATCCGGGCAGACGGATCACGCACCCCATCGTGCCACGCCGCCTTTTCGAACCACGACTCACTTATGACGAATCACGGAATTTCAGCATGAAATTTTCCGAACGCTGGCTTCGCCAGCACGTGCGCACCGAGGCATCGCGCGAAGACCTCACCGCGACGCTGACTGCGATCGGCTTGGAGGTCGAGGACATCGTGCCGCTGGGCGACGCGCTCGAGGGCGTGGTCGTGGCGCGCATCGTCTCGGCCGAGAAGCACCCCGAAGCCGACCGGCTGCAGGTGTGCCAGGTCGACGCCGGCGGCGCGTCGCCGCTGCAGATCGTCTGCGGTGCGCCGAATGCGCGCCCGGGCCTGGTCGCGCCGCTGGCGACGATCGGCACGCGCGTGGGCGCGTTGACGATCCAGGCCGCCAAGCTGCGCGGCGTCGCGTCCAACGGCATGCTGTGCTCGGCCAAGGAACTGGGGCTCGACGCCGATGCCTCGGGGCTGCTCGAACTGCCCGACGACGCGCCGGTCGGCCGCCCGCTGGCCGACTATCTCGGCCTGCCGGACGCCACGATCGAGCTCAAGCTGACCCCCAACCGCGCCGACTGCTTCAGCGTGCGCGGCATCGCGTTCGACGTCGCTGCCGCCTTCGGTAGCCAGGTCGCGCCGTTGCAGGCGCCACCCGTGGACGTCGCATCGGACGCCGCACTGCCGGTGACGCTCAATGCCGGCAGCGACGCGCCGCGCTACCTGGGCCGTGTGATCGAGGGCGTCGATGCGACGCGTCCGACGCCGGTGTGGATGGCCGAGCGCCTGCGCCGCAGCGGCATCCGCCCGGTCAGCTTCCTTGTCGACGTCACCCAGTACGTGATGCTCGAACTCGGCCAGCCGATGCACGCCTTCGACCGCGACCTGCTGACCGGTCCCGTCGGTGTGCGCCGTGCGCGCCCGGGCGAGACGCTCAAGCTGCTCGACGGCCGCGACGCGACGCTCGACCCGCAGTTCCTGGCGATCACCGACAACGACCGCGTCGTCGCGCTCGCCGGTCTGATGGGCGGCTTCGACACGCGGGTGACCGATGCCACGCGCAACGTGTTCCTGGAGTCGGCGCACTTCGCACCCGATGCGATCATCGGCCGCAGCCGACGCTTGGGCCTGCACACCGATGCCGCGCATCGCTTCGAACGCGGTGTCGACCCCGAGCTGCCGCGCACCGCACTCGAGTACGCGACGCGGCTGATCCTCGATGTTGCCGGCGGCCGCGCTGGCCCGGTGACCGCCGCCGAACTCGATGCGCATCTGGCGCAGCCGCGTACGATCGCGCTGCGCCGCGCACGGCTGGCGCGCGTGCTCGGGCTGACCGTCGACGACGCCGAGGTCGAGCGCATCCTGCGCGCGCTCGGGCTCGAGGTCGTCGCCGATGCCGACGGCTGGCAGGTCACCGCGCCGACGCGGCGCTTCGACCTGGCGATCGAAGAGGACCTGATCGAAGAGGTCGTGCGCATCCACGGCTACGACCGGGTGCCGAAGACGTTGCCTGGGGGCGCGACGCGGATTGCCGCCCCCAGCGAGACCCGGGTCGCCGAGGCCGAACTACGTCGCCAACTGGTGGCCCGCGACTGCCTGGAGACGGTCAACTTCGCCTTCGTCGACGCCGCGCTGCTCGCAGCCTGGCAGGCCGACGACGGCGCCGTACCGCTGGCCAATCCGCTCAGCGCCGAACTGGGCGTCATGCGGACCGCGTTGCTGCCGGGGCTGGTCGCGACGCTGGCGCGCAACCTCGCCCGCCAGCAGACGCGCGTGCGGTTGTTCGAACTCGGCAAGGTGTTCGTAAGCGCGGATCAGGCGGGAACCACGGGCGCGCCGGCGGAGACATTGCGGGTCGCGGCGGCGGTCGCCGGCGATGCGCAGGCCGAGCAGTGGGGCCAACCGGCGCGGCCGGTCGACTATTTCGACCTCAAGGGCGACCTCGAGGCGCTGGCCGCGGTGGCCGGTGCCCAGCTGACGTTCAGGCGCTCGACCGCGGCGCATGGCCATCCGGGCCGCTCGGCCGACGTGCTGCGCGATGGCGCGCGGGTCGGTTGGATCGGCGAACTGCATCCGCGCCTGCTGCGCGCGCTGGACATCGACACGTCGGTCGTGGCGTTCGAGCTCGATGCCGCGGCGCTGCAGGCCCGCGCGCTGCCGCGCGTGGCGCCGCTCTCGCGCTTCCCCTCGGTGCGCCGTGATCTGGCGATCGTTGCCCCCGACGCGGTCGATTGGGCCGCGCTGGAGGCCACCGCGCGCGGGGCCGCCGGCCCACTGCTGACCGGGATCCGGCTGTTCGACCGCTATGCCGGGCAGGGCGTCGAATCGGGTTTCAGGAGTCTCGCCATGGGCTTGATTCTGCAAGAAACTTCACGCACTCTGACCGATCGCGATGTCGAAACAGTGGTCGCGAACGTGGTCGAAGCGCTGGCGCGCGACCACGGCGCGAAGATCCGAGGCTGAGGTGGACAAGGGGATGCGGGCGTGGCGTTGACGAAGGCGGACATGGCCGAGAAGCTCTACGAGGAAGTCGGGCTGAACAAGCGCGAGGCCAAGGAGTTCGTCGATGCGTTCTTCGACGTCCTGCGCGAAGCGCTGCAGCACGGCCGCCAGGTCAAGCTGTCGGGCTTCGGCAACTTCGACCTTCGGCGCAAGAACGAGCGCCCCGGCCGCAACCCCAAGACCGGCGAGGAGATTCCGATCTCAGCGCGCACGGTGGTCACCTTCCGCCCTGGGCAGAAGCTCAAGGAGCGGGTCGAGGCCTACACCGGCACCGTCGGCGCGGGAGCCGGTCATGCTTGACCCGGGCAGCAACCGCGAACTGCCGCCGATCCCGGCCAAGCGCTATTTCACGATCGGCGAGGTCAGCGAGCTGTGCGACGTCAAGCCGCATGTGCTGCGCTACTGGGAGACCGAGTTCCCGAGCCTCAGCCCGGTCAAGCGCCGCGGCAACCGTCGCTACTACCAGCGCCACGATGTGCTGATGGTGCGTCAGATCCGCGGCCTGCTCTACGAGCAGGGCTACACGATCGGCGGCGCGCGTCTGCGCCTGGAAGGCGCAGGTGCCAAGCAGGAATCGGCGCTCAGCAGCCAGATCGTGCGCCAGGTGCGCATGGAACTCGAAGACGTGCTGCAACTGCTCAAGCGTTGACGCAGGCATGGGCGAAACGCCCGCCAACGGGTATACTGCCCAGCTTTCCGGGGTATAGCGCAGCCTGGTAGCGCACTTGTCTGGGGGACAAGTGGTCGTCGGTTCGAATCCGGCTACCCCGACCAAATATTCAGGCCCGCCTCGCGCGGGTCTTTTTTTTTGCGCGCCCACCTGACTGCGGCCTGGTGGCTGGATCTTCAGAGACTTGCCCGGCGACCCGCGCCGGCATCCAATCGCGGCTTCGGACTTGGAAAGCCATCGATGCGCGGGCGAATCGTCGGAATCGTGATGGGCATGGTGCTGATCGCAGGCGCGGTTACCGCGTGGGCGCAGGCGCCTGCGGCCGGCGCGCAGCCTCCGCCGTCCGGTGAGGCAGGCATCGTCGATATGGGGCCGGTCGTGGTCTCGGGCGTCCAGCCGGGCCCGGGGCTCTGGCAGGTGCGCCGCGGCGATCACACGCTGTATGTGCTCGGCGAGGTGTCGCCGTTGCCGCGCGACATCGACTGGAACACCGACGAAGTCGAGGCGGTCATCGCGCGCGCGCAGACCGTGATCGCCGCGCCGCAGATCGAGTTGCGCGCCGATGTCGGGCGGTTGCGAACGCTGCTGATGGTGCCGGCGTTGCTGCGGGCGCGGCGCAATCCGGACGGCAAGCAACTGCAGGAGGTCGTGCCGCCCACGCTTTACGCGCGCTGGGTGCCGCTGAAGGCGCGATGGATCGGGCGCAGCGATCGCGTCGAGCGCTGGCGCCCAGTGTTTGCGGCCGGCGAACTCTATGCCTCGGCGATCGCACGCATGCGCATGCGCCAGGACGGCATCATCGAGCCGGTGGTCACGCGTCTGGCGAAGGCGCATCGGGTGCCCATCGTCCGCACCGACCTCGAGATCCGGGTGGACGACACGAAGGCGGCGCTACGCGAGTTCGGTGGCGCCCCACTCGACGATCTGCCGTGCTTCGAGCGCATGCTCGCGCGCATCGAGCGCGATCTGCAGCACATGGGCGAGCGTGCCAACGCCTGGGCCGTCGGCGACATCGATGCGTTGCGTGCGCTGCAGGGCGAGAACACTTACACCGTGTGTATGCGGACCTTCACCCAGGGCGCGCTGGCCAAGCGGCTCGGGGTGGAAGACGTCGACCGGCGCGTCGAGGCGCAGTGGCTCCAGGCCGCCGAGACCGCGCTTGCGCAGAACCAGACGACGTTCGCCGTGCTGCCGATGTCGCTCGTGCTCGGCGAGCACGGCTATCTCGCCAAGCTGGCGGCGAAGGGCTACGAGGTCCAAGCGCCGTAGCGTCATCCGCCGGCGCCCACGGCGCGGCGGACCGTGCACGCGCAGTGCGTAGGCTCAGGCCTCCACAAGCAGGGTAAAGCCGCCGTAGATCATGCGCTGGCCATCGAACGGCATCTCGCCGTCACGCATCGGCGTGCTGCGCAAATGCCAGTTGCCACCACCGGCCTGGGTGCAGGCCTACGCGCTGACGGCCTGGGGCTACGAGGCCGAGCCGATCTTCCAGGTGCTCGGCCGCTGGGCGGTGCGTTCGCCGCTGCACGACCCGACGCGGCCGCTGTCGGCGGTGTCGACGATGTTGTCGCTGCGGACGATGCTGCGGCCCGATCGTGCACCGCTGACGATGACGGTGGCCTTCCGCTTCCCCGGCAGTGCCTTCGTCGGCCGGCTGTCTGCGGCGGGGCTGGCGATCGAGCGCGGCGATTCGGACGCGGTGGACGTCGCGTTCGAAACCGAGACGACCACGACCTTCGTCGGTTTGGTCTATGGCGGCCTGTCGTTCGACGAGGCCGAAGCCGCGGGCGCGTTGCGGCTTATCGGCGATCGCGGGATCGCCGCGCGGTTCATCGGCTGCTTCGCACTGCCGGACAAGATCGAAGCTGACACCGCATAGCGCCTGCGCGCCGGGCCGGGGGCGCGCAAGCCAGTCCGCGTAGGCTCAGCCCGCGGCGCTGCCTCCGACCGGTGCGGCAGTTACCGCCAGATCCGGCCAGCGTGTCAGCACCGCGGCGCGGATGCCGGCGACATCGAGCCCGGCCTCGGCCAGCAGGTCCTCGCGGCTGGCGTGGTGCTGGAACGCATCGGGCAGGCCCAGGTGCAGCACCGGCATCGCGATGCCCTCGGCATTGAGCAGTTCGGACACGCCCGAGCCCGCACCGCCGGCGACGACGTTGTCTTCCAGCGTCACGAAACCGTCGTGCGACTGCGCGAGCTCGAGCACGAGCGCGCGGTCGAGCGGGCGCACGAAGCGCATGTTGACGATCGTCAGGTCCAGTTCGGTGGCGACGGCCTCGGCGGCCGGCACGATGGCGCCGAAGGCGAGCAGGGCGATACGGCCACCTTGCCGGCGGATCTGCGCCTGCCCGATCGACAGCGTTTCCAGGCCGGGCGCGATCTCGACGCCCGGGCCGGTGCCGCGCGGGTAGCGCACCGCGGCCGGTCCTTTGTGGCGGAACCCGGTGGTGAGCATGCGCCGGGCCTCGTTTTCGTCGGCGGGCGCCATGACGACCATGTTCGGCACGCAGCGCAGGAAACTCAGGTCGAGATTGCCGGCATGCGTGGCGCCGTCGGGCCCGACGACACCGCCGCGATCGATCGCGAACAACACGTCGAGATTCTGCACCGCGACGTCGTGCACCAACTGGTCGTAGGCGCGCTGCAGGAACGTCGAGTAGATCGCCACGACCGGCTTGGCGCCCTCGCAGGCCATGCCCGCGGCCAACGTCACCGCGTGCTGCTCGGCGATCGCGGTATCGAAGTAGCGCTCGGGGTACTCCTTGGAGAACCGCACCAGACCCGAGCCCTCGCGCATCGCCGGGGTGATGCCCAGCAGGCGGTCATCGACGGCGGCCATGTCGCACAACCAGTCGCTGAACACGTCAGTGTAGGTCGGCTTCTTCGCGCCGCCCTTGGCGACCACGCCCGTGCTCGGGTCAAACGGCGAGACGGCGTGGTAGCCGATCTGGTCGCCCTCGGCGAGCTCGTAGCCCTTGCCCTTGGTCGTGATCACGTGCAGCAGCTGCGGCCCCTTGAGGCCACGCAGCGTCTTGAGCGCACCGACCAGCGCCTTCATGTCGTGGCCGTCGATCGGGCCGGTGTAGTGGAAGCCCATCTCCTCGAACAGCGTGGACGGCACGAACATGCCCTTCCAGTGTTCCTCCCAGCGGCGCACGAACCGGGCCGTCGGGTTGTTCTTGTCGCCCAGCAGTTTCTTGCCGCTCTCGCGCAGGGCATTGAGCGTGCGGCTGCCGGTCATGCGGCCGAGCATCTGGGTCAGGCCGCCGACCGCTTCGCTGATCGACATGCGGTTGTCGTTGAGCACCACCAGCAGGTCGGGTTCGGGCTCCATGCCGCCGGCGTGATTGAGCGCCTCGTAGGCCATGCCGGCGGTCATCGCGCCGTCGCCGATCACCGCGACCACGCGGCGCTCGTTGCCGGCGTGCGCATTGGCGATGGCCATGCCCAGTGCGGCCGAGATCGAAGTGCTCGAGTGGCCGACGCCGAAGGTGTCGAACTCCGATTCCTCGCGCTTGGGGAACGGTGCCACGCCGTCCTTCTGCTTGACCGTATGGATGCGATCGCGGCGGCCGGTGAGGATCTTGTGCGGGTACGTCTGATGGCCGACGTCCCAGACGATGCGGTCCTCGGGCGTTTCGTACAGGTAATGCAGCGCGGTCGTGAGTTCGATCACGCCGAGACCGGCGCCGAAATGGCCGCCACTGCGGCCGACGGACTCGATCAGGTAGGCGCGCAGCTCGTCGGCGATCGCCGGCAGTTCGCTCTCGTCGAACTGGCGCAGGTCGGACGGCGCGTCGATGCGCGCAAGGCGCGGGTAGCGCGAGGAATCGATCATCCGCGCATTGTAAGGCCTGGCCCGGCCGGGGCGTCATGCCACGGTCACGCGGGCGGCCGGCGAAAATCGGGCGTTGTGGGCATCGTCCCGGCCGCGAAGAACGACGCGGCGCTTAAGGCGCCGCCGATGCCCGTCGGCCTGCCTCAGACGACGGCGCGGGGGCCGCGGCGGGGCAGGTGGGCGCTCAGAAAGCTCATCTGGTCGGCCAGAATGTTGCGGTTGCTCAGAATCAGGTGCTCGATCCAGCTCGGCCGAAACGGCACCGCCAGCAGCGGCATGCCCGCCTGTTGCGGCGTGCGTCCGCCCTTGCGGGAGTTGCAGGCCACGCAGGCCGAGACCACGTTCTCCCAGATGTCGAGCCCGCCCTGGGACAGCGGGGCGACATGGTCGCGGGTCAGCGACTGGCGCCCGACCTGGCGGCCGCAGTACAGGCACAGGTGATGGTCGCGGGCGAACAGCGCGGGGTTGGTCAAGGCCGGGGTCGGATCGAGCGCACTGGCGCGCGCATGGCTGCGGCCGGCGATGATCGGGTGCAGGTCCAACCGGCTGCGGCGGCCTGTCGCGCGGCACAGCCCGCCCAGGACTGTGATGCAGGGCGCACCGAGGGTCCAGGCGACCGCGTCGCGTGCGTACAGACACGCCGCGTCCTGCCAACTGATCCAGTTCAATGCCCGGCCATGCGCGTCGAGTGCGAGCAGGCGCACGCCAGCGGTGTGAGGGCGGGGGGCGGACTCGAACGCCGATGCTTCGGCGACCGGCGCCGGATCGGAACCGGTGGAAACGAGGCGAGGACGCGCGCAGTCGGTCTCCATCGGGAATCGAGCATATACCCGAACCGTGACGGTTTGTGCAAGGCGCGCGCCGGCCCGATCGCAGGCGCTTCGCTGGCGACGGGCAGAGTGCGCCGCCGGCTGCATCCGCGCAGCGGCGCGCCCCCGGTCGGGATCAGCTGTCGAAGGCCTCGTCGGCCAGCGACAGCAGCGGCGCCGGGCCGCTCTCGATCGCTGCGGCGTGCGCCAGCGTGCGCGGCAGCAGACGTGCGAAGTAGAACCGCGCGGTCTCGCGCTTGCCGGCCTTGAACGTCTCCGGCCGCGACGAGGCGTCGGCAACGGCCACGCTGCGCGCCCACCAGTAGGCCAGGGCGACGTAGCCGGAGAAGAACAGGTAATCGTGCGCGGCGGCGCCGACTTCCTCGGGATCGGCTGCGGCGCGTTCGGCGATGGCGCGGGTGAGCGCCTGCCACTGCGCAGCCTTCTCGCGCAGCGGACCGACGAACTCGGCCAGCTGCGCATCGCCTTCGTGCTCGCTGCAGAACGCCTCGATCATGCCCAGGAACACACGCAGCCCTGCGCCCTGCAGTTGCAGCACCTTGCGGCCCACCAGGTCCAGCGCCTGGATGCCGGTGGTGCCCTCGTAGAGTGTGGTGATGCGCGCGTCGCGGGCCAATTGCTCCATGCCGTGCTCGGCGATGTAGCCATGACCGCCGAAGCACTGCAGCGCATGATAAGTGCACTCGTTGCCCCACTCGGTGAGGCAGGCCTTGACGATCGGGGTCAGGAAGCCGAGCAGATCGTCGGCCTGGCGGCGTGCGGCCTCGTCGGCGGCGCCGTGTGCCGCGTCGACCAACGAACCGGCGTGGTAGGCGAGCAGGCGGCCGCCCTCGGTCAGCGCCTTACAGGTGAGCAGCATGCGGCGCACGTCCGGCTGCACCAGGATCGGGTCGGCCGGCTTGCTGGGCAGCTTGGGGCCGGAGAGCGCACGCGATTGCAGGCGCTCGCGGGCGTAGCGCAGCGCATTCTCGTAGGCGCGCGTCGCCAGGCCCAGGCCCTGCACGCCGACGCCCAGGCGCGCGGTGTTCATCATGGTGAACATCGCCAGCAGGCCCTTGTGCGGCTGACCGACCAGCCAACCCTCGGCGCCGTCGAAGTTCATCACGCAGGTCGCCGAGCCATGGATGCCCATCTTGTGCTCGACCGCGCCGCAACGCACCGCGTTGCGCGCGCCGAACGTGCCGTCGCGCCCGACCTTGACCTTGGGCACGACGAACAGCGAGATGCCCTTGCTGCCGGCCGGCGCATCGGGCAAGCGCGCCAACACCAAGTGGATGATGTTGTCGGTCAGGTCGTGCTCGCCGGCGGTGATGAAGATCTTCGTGCCGGTGATCGCATAGGCGCCGTCGGCGGTAGGCTCGGCGCGGGTCTTGAGCAGGCCGAGGTCGGTGCCGCAGTGCGGCTCGGTCAGGCACATCGTGCCGGTCCAGGTGCCGGCGATCAGTGGCTTGAGGAAGACCTCCTTCTGCCAGGCCTCGCCGTGGTGGTGCAGGGCGTTGACCGCGCCGTGCGAGAGCAGCGGGAAGTTGCTCCAGGCCAGGTTGGCCGCGTCGATCATCTCCTCCAGGCAGATGCCGACCGTGTGGGGCATGTTCATGCCGCCGAACTCCGCCGGCGCGCTCATGCCGGTCCAGCCGCCTTGCGCGAACTGGTCGTAGGCATCCTTGAAGCCATCGGGCGTGGTCACCGCACCGGTGGCCTTGTCGTAGCGCACGCCCTGTTCGTCGCCGACGCGATTGAGCGGGGCGAGCACGGTCTCGCACAGCCGGGCGCACTCGTCGAGCACCGCATCGACCGTCTCGCGGTTGGCGTCCTCAAAGCCCAGGGCGGCGAACAGGGACTCGACCTGCAGCACGTCGTGCAGGGCGAAGCGGATGTCGGTCAGCGGGGCGTGGTAGGTGCTCATGGGGTCGGCTCTTCTAAGAGGGGAGCGGGCACGCAGCGCATGCTCGGCGGGAGGTGCGCGACGGGATCAGCGCAGCACGCCGGGCAGGCCCGGCACGGGGCTGAGCGCGCTGTCGCGGCGGATGGTGTAGTCGCGGGCGGCGCCGCGGTCGTCGGGGGCCGCGCGCAGCGTGCCGTCGATGCGATAGGGCAGGCTGCGCCCGGCGGCCAGCGCATCGGCCGTTTGCAGCCGCGCCTGCGCGCTGGGTGCGAAGGCCAGCGTCAGCACGTCGGCCGACTCGGGCCCGATCGTGATCGGCGTCGAGGACGCCAGCGTGCCGGCCGCGTCGCCGCCGACCGTCAGGTCGAGCCGGATGGACTCAAAGCGCATCGGCACGCTGCTGTAGTTCTGCACCCGCAGATCCACCGACCAACTGCCGTCGGCCGCGACGCTCAGTTGCTGGATGCTCGCTGCCGGTTCGGAGACCCGGCGCGGGCTGGTGACGCAGGCTGCGACCACGCAGGTCGCCAACAGGAGGGTCAGCAGCTTCCACGGCTTCATCGCAGCGCTCCGTCGAGGGTGGGCCCACGATGTTAACGCGTCGCCGCGCTCGGCCGATGCCCGGTCGGGCGCCTTCGAAAACGGGGCGGTCACGAAACGGTTGCCGTTCTGCGGCGCGCCCCGTATCATGCGCGTCCCGCAGTGGCCGGGTAGCTCAGTTGGTAGAGCAGGGGATTGAAAATCCCCGTGTCGGGGGTTCGATTCCCTCCCCGGCCACCATTGCTAGACGTATTTTCTAGTGGGTTTAAGCGGAAAAGGCGGGTGCGGTGTTCCTTCCCGTTCCTCCCAGATAGCCGGTTTTCCTGACACGATTGCACAGGAATTGCACCGTGCCACTTCCCAACGTCAGCCCTTTCGCGCGTCTTCCGGCAATGGTCGCTGAGGGACTGGACGCGATCGACGCTTGCTATCCGGTGCTGGAGACCTTGGATCTCCCAAATTCGGTTCGCAGCAACGTTTCGATGGCTCTCCTGTATGCCTCCGTGGAGCATTGCAGAGCAGCGTTTGCGCTTCTCGAAGATGATCCGCACAGGACATTCTTCCCAGCTGCCGTTCTGATGAGAAGCCAGCTCGACGCGCTAATGCGAGGGTGCTTTTTTTTCGGTCCGGCGACGGACGAAGAGTTGCAATTGTTCCTAGACGAGGATCGCCTGCCTCAAAGAGGCAGGCAGAAACTGGGAGCTCGATTTCTCGCCAGAATTTGCGACAACTACTATGAGTGGGACCCGCCTGATCGCGTTAGGCAGACTGTCAAGCACGCATACGACGGTCTGCATGGGATGGTCCACGGTGGGCGAGCTGCCATCACTTATTACGTTCATGAAACTGGGGTGGGACCGCACCCGGCCACCGACGATTACATCCCGTTGCTGCTGAACTCTGCGGTCCTTGCCCACCACGCGGTCGGGGTCGCCTTCAACTTCGCGACGAATCAAGCGTCCCATATTGTGCAGAGCACCGCCGGGCCTTGGCTTGAGGCGTCGGTTAATTTTTTTCAGCGCTGGTCTGCCCCTGCAGAAGATCAGGACTAGACCCGATGCCTGACGTGCAGTTGGCTCCTGATCGCCTGTACCGGATATTTCCCTCGCGCAGCTACGTCGCTTGCCGATGGTCACTTTTCGGGCCTCGCCGCACCTAGCTTCAGCAGGTGCGCACTACCGAATCCGGCCGCTAGAGAGCGGATCGGCGCCTGCGACACCCCCGTCCGCTACCCCATGACACCGCCTGAGCGCCACCCCATACTCCGCGCTTCGCTGCCGCCCGGCGGCTGAAGGACAACGCGCATGCATGCAGTCACCACCATGGAAGTGTTCCTGATCGCGATGGCGATCATCTTTTGTGTGCCGTTTCTGATCTGGCGCCTGGGGCGCACGGACTATTTCGCGCCGCTGGTCGTGGTGCAGATCCTCACCGGCATCGTGCTCGGCCCCGGCATCTTGGGCGCCGCGTTCCCGGGTTACTACAGCTTCGTGTTCCGGCCGGAGGTGGTGCAGATCCTCAACGGGCTGGGCGCCTGGGCGGTGATGCTGTTTGTGCTGATCGCGGGCATCGAGCTCGACCTGAGCAAGGCGTGGGTCAACCGCCGGGAAAGCGGCGTCACTGCGGGCTTGGCGCTGGGCATGCCGCTGGTGTTTGGCGCGTTGGCGGCGTTCGGTCTGCTGCGATTTCCTGGCTGGATTGGCGTGTCGGGCGAGAACTGGCAGTTCGTGGTCGGCGTGGGCATGGCCTGCGCGGTGACTGCGCTGCCGATCCTGATCCTGCTGATGGAGAAGCTCGACATCCTGCGCCGGCCGATCGGGCAGCGCATCCTGCGCTATGCCAGCCTCGACGACATCGCCATCTGGGGCGTGCTGGCCTTGGTGCTACTCGACTGGGAGCGCATCGGGCGCCAGGTCGGTTTCCTGCTGGCGTTCGCAGTCGCCTGTGTGGTGTTCCGGCGTTTGATGCGGGCGATTGCCGAACGCGACCGCTGGTACGTGATGCTGATCTGGCTGGCGATGTGCGCGTTCGGTGCCGATTGGTCGGGCCTGCACTTCATGGTCGGGGCGTTCCTGGCCGGCGTGGTGATCGACGCGGACTGGTTCGATCAGCAGGACATGGACCGCCTGCGGCACAACGTGCTGCTGGTGATGATGCCGGTGTTCTTCCTCAGCACCGGCCTGCGTACCGAGTGGGACGTGGGCGGCGCGGCGGTGTTCGTCGCCGCACTGGTGCTGCTGGTGGCCTCGGTGGCAGGCAAGCTTGCCGGTGTACACCTGGCCGGACGCTTGCTCAAATGGGCGCCTGGCGAGGCTTCGCTGATCGGATGGCTGCTGCAGACCAAGGCGCTGATTATGATCATCTTCGCCAACATCCTGCTCGACAAGGCCATCATTTCGAGCGCGACCTTCACCGCGTTGCTGCTGATGGCGGTGATGAGCACGATGCTCACGATCCCGATGGCCACGCCGCGACTGCGCGCGCTGGGGATGGGCAAGTAGATCGGCCAGGGCAGTGGGCGAGCGTGTCCAGGCGGGCGCGTCCAGCCCGCTGATCAGCCGGCCACGCGCTGAACGTCGGCCGGCCGGGACCTGGAACGCTGCGCAGGCGGGCGCATGATCGGTATCGGATACCGCGCGAGATCGAAGGAGGTCTGTATGCGCCGCCATCCCGTCCCATTCGCCGCCGCGTTGGTCGCCGCGCTGACGCTCGGTGCCTGCGCCAGCCCCGGTCTACGCGATGCCGACAAGTACGCGCTTTACGACGCGCACGCCGGTGCGCCGGTGGACCATTTCCGCTACCTGGGCCAGATCAACGGCTGGACGCCGCTGGGCGACAGCGCGCTCGCGGTCTGGACGCGACCGGGCGAGGCGTTTCTGCTCGACCTGTCGGGGCCGTGCCAGGACCTGAGCTATACGCCGGCGATCGGGTTGACCAGCACCATGAGCCGGGTCGATGCACGGTTCGACAAGGTGCTGGTGTATAGCCGAAGTGCCATTAGCATGCCCTGCCACATCCGGCAGATCCGGCCGCTCGACGTCAAGGCGGTGCGCGCGGCCGAAAAGCACAACCGCGAGGGCGGGCCCTCGCTCGACCGGCCGTCCGACGCGCCGGTGCCGGCGGCTCAGCCCTCCGATTCGGGCACGTAGCCCATCGGGCGATCGGTCTGCCGCTCGAACAGGTATTTGCGCATCTCGCCTTCGAGGAACGCGCGATGCTTGGGGTCGAGCGGCGAGAGCCGGTTTTCGTTGATCAGCATGGTCTGGTGCGCCAGCCAGCGCGCCCAGGCCGGTTTGCCGATGCTGGCGAAGACCTGCTTGCCCAGTTCGCCCGGCCAGGGGATGAAGTCCAGGCCCTCGGTCTCGATCTGGTCGTGGACGCAGTGCACGCGTCGGCTCATATCAGTCCTCCAGCGCAACGCGCGGCGACAGCAGCAGCGTGCGGATCGGTGCGGGAATGCCGAGCGTCGCGAGCTCGTCGCGGGCCACCCAGCGCAGGTCGTCATTGTCGCGCACGGCGCGGCGTGGGGCGAGGCCGGCCCAGTACAGCGGATGTAGTTGCAGGCGGTAATGGGTGAAGCCGTGATGCACGGTCTGCAGCCTATGGGGCGTGTCGCGGTCGCCCGCGTCGATCATGTTCGGCGCGTGTGCATCCAGCCAGGCCAGCGCGGCGTCGGCATCCTCGCCCTGCGGCAGTGACCACAGCGCCGCCCATACGCCGGTGGCCGGGCGCCGGTGCAGCAGCACGCGGCCATCGCGGTCCTCGAGCAGCAGCACCGTCGCTTCGCGCTCGGGCAGCGTCTTGGTCGGCTTGGGCGTGGGCAGTTCCTCGACCCGGCCCTGGGCGAACGCCACGCAGTCGTCGTTGACCGGACACAGCAGGCAGGCGGGCGCATGACGCGTGCACAGCGTGGCGCCGAAATCCATCTGCGCCTGGGTGTAATCGGCCATCCGCGTCTGCGGCAGCAGCGTGTCGGCGATCGCCCACAGCGTCTTCTCGACCTTGGGCAGCCCCGGCCAGCCGGCGACGCCATGGTGGCGCGCGAGCACGCGCTTGACGTTGCCGTCGAGGATCGCGAAGCGGTCGCCCCAGGCCTGCGACAGGATCGCCGCCGCGGTGCTGCGGCCAATGCCGGGCAGTGCGAGCAACGCGTCGAAGTCGCGCGGCAGTTCGCCGTCGTGCCGTTCGACGCAGGCCTGGGCGGCCGCCTGCAGGTTGCGGGCGCGGGCGTAGTAGCCCAGGCCCGACCACAGCGCGAGCACGTCGTCGCGCGGGGCGGCGGCCAGCGCGCGCACGTCGGGCAGTGCGGCGACGAAGCGCTCGAAGTACGGAATCACCACCCGCACCTGGGTCTGCTGCAGCATGATTTCCGACAGCCACACGCGATACGGCGTGCGCGGATGCTGCCAAGGCAGGTCGTGGCGGCCGTGGACGTCGAACCAGGCCAGCAGGCGGGCGGCGTAGGACGCGCTCATGGCGCGCTGCCGTCGTCGACGTCGATCTCGAGGCCTTCGAGCGTCGCACCGGGTACTTCGAGGCGATCGATCCGCAACTGCCCGCGCAGCGGCGGCACCGGCGTGCCGCTGTCGAGCGCATCGAGCCAGCGCAGCACCTCGGGCACCCGTGCACTGCCGTCGAACCGTGCGCCGGCATGGGCCACGTGCAGCGACAGCGGCGCGCCCAGTGTCGCGGGCCCGCGATAGCGGATCGCGAACGGCAGCGGCCCATCTGTCTGTGACAGCGGCGCCGGCAACGCGGGCCAACCCGCCGGCCAATGCGCGATGCGTCCGTCGAGCGCGATCTCCAGCACGTCGCCGTAGGCGATGCGGCCCCCGGCGGAGAAGGTCGGCACGACGTCATCGGCGCGGGTCGCCAGCCCGATCGGTGCCAACATCAGGCGCCCGTCGGCGAAGGCCAGCCGGCCCTGCAGGCCGAACGCGAACGGCAGGTCGGTACCCTCGGCGCGCCAGCGCGCATCCATCGCCACGCGCAGCGGCGCCAGCGTCAGTCCCGGGGCATCGGCGTCGACACGGGTCGCCTCGAGCGCGAGCCGGGTGTCGAGCCGGCCCTCGCCGCTGTCGGCCGACAGCGTGCCGCGCGCCTCGACCCGGGAAAATGCAAGCGGGCGGTCGGCCTGCAGCCGCAGGCGGAACGGGATGCGCAGCGCATCGACGATCGCGGTGCCCGCGACCTGGCCGGTGACCGCGCGCTCGGCGTGCAGTGTGGGCAGATCGAGTGTCAGCCCCTCGATGCGCCAGTCCTCGGCGTCGAGCCTGCCATCGCGCACGTGCAGGCCGTCGGTGAACGGGGGCAGGGCGCCGTCGCCCGGCGGCCGGGTGTCGAGCCAGTGCAGCAGCACCGGCAGTTGCAGCTGCGGGCTATCGAGTTCGACGCGCGTGATTTCGAGATCGGCGCCGCGGCTGCGGATGGTCTTCCACGGCAGCGCCAGCAGCACGCGCCGGGCCTGCAGCATCGGTGTCTGCGTGCCCGGCGCGCGCACAGTCACGTCGTGGACCACCAGTTGCGGGGTGCCGCGCAGGCGGTAGTCGACCGCCCCGTCGAATTGGATCGACAGACCGAGGGCGGGCTCCAGGCGCGCGAGCGCCAGACGCAATGCACGCTCGGGCGGCAGCAGCAGCCAGATCGCGGCGATGCCGGCCGCGAGCAGGGCGGCGACGCCCACCAGCCATTTCAGCCCGCGCCGGCGGCGGCGCGGCGGCACCGGCGCGGCCGGCGCCTGCCCCGAGGCGCTCACGTCCCCAGCGTCTCCGGCAACATCGCGTCGACGAAGGCCTGGGCATCGAACACGCGCAGGTCCTCGGGGCGCTCGCCGATGCCGGCGAAGCGGATCGGGATGCCGAACTCGCGTGCCAATGCGAACAGCACGCCGCCCTTGGCGGTGCCGTCGAGCTTGGTCACGACCAGGCCGGTCACCTGGACCGCGGCATTGAACTGCCGCAACTGCGAGAGCGCGTTCTGGCCGGTGGTGCCATCGATGACCATCAGCACTTCATGTGGCGCGGTCGCATCGATCTTGCCGAGCACGCGGCGGATCTTGCCCAATTCGCCCATCAAGCCCTGCTGGGTATGCAGGCGGCCGGCGGTGTCGGCGATGAGCACGTCGATGCCGCGCGACTTGGCAGCCTGCAGCGCATCGAACGCGACTGCGGCCGGGTCGGCGTCCTGGCCCTGGGCGACCACGGCCACGCCATTGCGCTCGCCCCAGGCCTTGAGCTGGGCCACCGCGGCGGCGCGGAAGGTGTCGCCGGCGGCCAGCATCAGGCCGTGGCCCTCGTCCTTGAAGCGCTTGGCGAGCTTGCCGATCGTCGTGGTCTTGCCCACGCCGTTGACGCCGACAGTGAGGATCACGAACGGCTTGGCGGCCGGGTCGATCGTCAACGGCCGGGCGACCGGGGTCAGCATCGCGACCAGGTCGGCGCGCAGCGCCTGCAGCAGCGCATTGGCGTCGACGAACGCGCGCGCCTTCATGCGCTTGCGCAAGGATTCGACCAGCTCGGTGCTCGCCGCCACGCCGACATCGGCGGTCAGCAGCGCGGTCTCGATCTCGTCGAGCAGGTCGTCGTCGAGCTTGGGGTTGCGCGAGAACAGGCCGCCGAAGCTGCGGGCAAAGGTGCTGCCGCTCAGCCGCTCGCGCCAACCCGACTTGCCGGCCGCGGCGGCGGGCTTGGTCGCGAACACGACTTCGGCCATCGCGGCGGCCGGGTCATAGATCGCAGGGCGCGGTGCCGGTGGCGGGGCAGCGGGCGCGGGTGTCGGCGCAAGCGCATCGGCGGCGACCGGCGCGCTCGGCGCCACGGCCGGCGTCGCGGTGGCAGCGACCGACGCGTCGGTCGCAGGCGTCGGCGCGACAGGCGCGGGCGGCGTGACCGGAGCGGGCGTCGACGGGGCAGCAGGCGGTGCGACGGGGGTTGCCGCCGGGGCAGGTGCGACATCCGTGGACGGCACCGGCGCGTCGACCGGCGGCGAGGCGGCCGGCGGACCGAAGGCTGCGGCGATTTCCTCGTCGGTGAGGCGGCGCCGGCCGCCTTCGGATTGGGGTTTGTCGCGCTTGAACCAGCTGACCATGCGGCCGTCGGAGCCTGGATGGGGGAGAATGGCGCGCATGGTATCACCCGCATTTTCCACGCCCCGTGCAGCGGGGCGCCGATGAAACCGTCTTCTGGCAGGGTCCGGATCGTCGGCGGCCGCTGGCGCGGCACACGGCTGGACGTGCCCGATGCGCCAGGCCTGCGCCCGACCGGCGACCGCGTGCGCGAGACCTTGTTCAACTGGCTGCAGCCGGCATTGCCGGGGGCGCGCGTGATCGATGCGTTCGCCGGCACCGGCGCGCTCGGGCTGGAGGCGGTCTCGCGCGGAGCGCGCTCGGCGCTGTTGATCGAGCGCGACCCGGCGCTGGCCGCCGCGCTGTCGGCGGTCGCCGCCCGGTTGCCCGGCGGGGAGGTGGTCGAGGTCCGCCGCGGCGATGCGCTGCCGCTGCTCGCGGCGCTGCCAGCGGCCGGATTCGACATCGCCTTCGTCGACCCGCCGTTCGCCGCCAACCTGTGGGCGCCGGCGCTGGCCGCGCTCGATGCCGCGCTTGCGCCACAGGCCTGGTTGTATGTCGAGTCGCCGGTGGTGCGGCCGGCGCCCGCGCCCGCCGGCTGGCGCCTGCATCGCGAACTGGAGACCCGCGAGGCGCATTGCGCGCTCTGGCGCCGCGACGGCTGAACCGCGCCCGGCGCTGCTACACTTTGCGCCCGCGCCACGCCGCACCCCTGCCTCCCGACAGCGAACGTCAGCCATGAGTGCGAGTCGCAAACGCATCGCGGTGTATCCGGGCACCTTCGACCCGATCACCAACGGCCATGTCGACCTGGTCGACCGGGCGGCGCCGCTGTTCGAACGGCTGATCGTGGGCGTGGCCGAAAGCCCGGCCAAGCGCCCGGCGATGTCGCTCGACGAGCGCGTGTCGCTGGCACGCGAGGCCCTGGCCCATCACGACAACATTGAGGTCATCGGTTTCGACTCGCTGCTTGCGCACTTCGTCGCCAAGGTCGAGGCCGGCGTGCTGCTGCGCGGCCTGCGTGCGGTGTCGGACTTCGAGTACGAGTTCCAGCTGGCGAGCATGAACCGGCATCTGATCCCCGAGGTCGAGACGCTGTTCCTCACGCCGGCCGAGCAGTACGGCTTCATCTCCTCCACGCTGGTGCGCGAGATTTCGCGCCTCGGCGGCGACGTGTCGGGGTTCGTGCCCGCCGCGGTCGATCGCGCACTGCGCAACCACTCGCAACGCTGACGTTGCCCATCCAAACGCAAGAGAAACAAGAGGGAATGCCATGAAGTCCATCACCCGCGCGCTGCTGGTCGCCTGCCTGGTCCTGCCGGTCATCGCCTGTGGCAAGAAGGAAGAAACCCAGCAGGCGCAGGCCGCGCCGGTCGCGGCCCCGACCACCGAGGACAAGGCGGCGTGGAACGCCTACCTCAACGAGGTCGCCAGCCGTCACATGGAAGGCATCAACAATTCGCCGTACGTCTACCTGGTGCCGCCGCCGCCGGCCAACGTGGCCGAGGCGCCGCCGGCCGACGCCCAGGCCCCGGCCGATGGCGAAGCCTCGGACCTGTCCACCCCGGTCGACGGCAACTACGAGCGCCTGCTCGACAAGGCCAAGCTGGACGTGGCGCGCGGCATCGTGCGCGGCAACCTGCTGATCTACGCCGGGCTGAATTCGGCGCGCACCGCCGACCTGACCGTCGCCTCGTTCGAGGAAGTCGAGCCGGGCACGATGAAGGGCGTCCGCGTGCTGTTCATCGGCGAGGAAGCCGACAACGCCCGCGTCAAGGCGGCCGTCGAGCCGGCTGGCGTGGAGTACGTGTTCGTCGACACCGCCAAGTAAGCCCCGGGGCGCCGGCCTGGCCGGCGGTTCCGATGCACACGACGCCGCCGTTGCCCTTCGGGCGCGGCGGCGTCGCTGTTTCCGGGCCCGGCGAGCGCGCCCCGCCCGCTGGGCGACGCGGTTCCAGCGATGGAACGCCGCGCGGCGCCACACTCACTACAATGTGCCGATGTCCCTGAAGATCAATGCGCTCTGCGTCAACTGCGACGTCTGCGAGCCGGCGTGCCCGAACCAGGCAATTTCGCAGGGCGAGGAGATCTACGTGATCGACCCGGCGCGCTGCACCGAGTGCGTCGGGCATTTCGATGAACCGCAGTGCGTGGTCGTCTGCCCGGTGGAGTGCATCGACCCCGATCCCGATCTTCCCGAAACCCAGGCGGAGTTGCTGGCCAAGCTTGCGCGCCTGCAGCAGGAGTCGTCATGAGCCGTTCCCGTGGTCCCGCTGCCGGCCTGCCGGCGCTGCTGCTGTCGCTGTTGCTGTTGGCGGTCGCGCCGTCGTGCGCGCGCGATGTCCGCCCTGCGTCTACCCCTGCGTCTGCGCCGGTCGCGGCGCAGTCGCAAGCCGTGCCGCCCGGCAACGCGGTTGCGTCGGCGCATGCGCTGGCCACCGAGGCCGGCCTGCAGGTGATGCGCGAAGGCGGCAACGCGTTCGACGCCGCGATCGCGACCTCGGCCGCGCTGTCGGTTGTCGAGCCGATCTCCTCGGGTCTGGGCGGTGGCGGGTTCTTTCTGCTACACGACGCTGCCTCGGGCCGCGATGTGTTCATCGATGCGCGCGAAACCGCGCCCGCCAGCGCCCATGCCGATCGCTATCGCAAGGCCGATGGCCAGTTCGACCGCGATCGGGCCGAAAATGGCCCGTGGTCGGCCGGCATTCCTGGCCTGCCGGCCGCGTTCGTGCACATCGCCGAGCGCTACGGCCGGCTGCCGCTGGCACAATCGCTGGCCCCTGCGATCCGCATCGCCGAGGACGGTTTCCCGGTCTATGCCCGGTTCGCACGCGGCTACCAGTCGCGGCGCGAGGTCATGGAGCGCTATCCGGGCACGCGCGCGGTGTTCCTGGCCGACGGTCGTGCGCCGCAGGAGGGCGACCTGTTCCGCCAGCCGGAACTGGCGCAGACGCTGCGGCTGCTCGCGGAGCGCGGCTTCGACGGCTTCTACCGCGGGGCGACCGGCGAGAAACTGGTCGCCGGGGTCAATGCCGAGGGCGGGCAGTGGACCGCCGAGGATCTGGCCGGATACCGCGTCGTCGAGCGGGCGCCGATCCGCTTCCGTTACCACGACTGGACGGTGACGACCGCGCCGCCGCCGTCGTCGGGCGGCATCGCGATGGCGCAGATGCTGCAGATCCTCGAGCCCTATGACCTGCCGGCGCTCGACGATGCCGCGCGCACGCATCTGGTCGTCGAGTCGATGCGCCGCGCGTTCCGCGACCGCACGTTCTATCTGGGCGATCCGGACTTCGTGAAGATTCCCGAGCGCACGCTGCTCAGTCGAGACTACGCCGCCGGCCTGCGCGCGACGATCAATCCGGACAAGGCCACCCCCAGCGACCTGCTGTCGGGCGATCCCACGCCGTTGGAGGACGAGGAGACCACGCACTTTTCGATCATCGATGCCGCCGGCAACCGCGCCGCGGTCACCCAGACGGTGAACCTGCTGTTCGGCAGCGGCCTGGTCGCGCCGGGGACCGGTGTGCTGCTCAACAACGAGATGGACGACTTCGCGCTGCAGCCCGGCGTGCCCAATGCGTTCGGGGTCATGGGCTTCGATGCCAATGCGCCGCGGCCCGGCAAGCGCCCGTTGAGCTCGATGACGCCGACCTTCCTCGAATCGCCCGATCGCGTGGCAGTGCTGGGCACGCCTGGTGGCAGCCGGATCATCACGATGGTGCTGCTGGGCGTGCTCGGCTACGACGCCGGGCTCGACGCCCAGGCGGTCGCGGCACTGCCGCGCTATCACCACCAGTGGATGCCTGATGCGATCTCGGCCGAGTCCGATGCGTTCTCCGCCGACACTGCCGCGCGGCTGCGCGCGCTGGGCCATACCGTCGACCTGCCGGGCGATCGCGCGGCAGGCGGCCGCGGTTCCAGCCATGTCTGGGGTAATCTGCAGACCGTGCTGTGGAACCGCGCCGACGGCACGTTGACCGGCGGCAGCGACCCCCGCAATCCGGTGGGCGCGGCGAAGGTCGAGCCGGGCGCAGACAGCCGTACCGTGCGTCCCGAACGCACGCACGCTCGAGGAATGGACACCATGGAGCCCGCACGATGACCCCACGCATTTCGCTGTTGATCGCATCGCTGCACGTCATCCTCTACCTCGTGCTGTCGCTGCGCGTGGTCCTGCACCGCAACAGCGCCAAGGTGGGCATCGGCACCGGTGGCGATCCGGTGCTGGCGCGCAAGGTCCGGGTGCAGGCCAACTTCGGCGAGTACGTGCCGCTGGCGCTGTTGATGCTGGCGCTGCTCGAACTGGCCGCGTTCGATCCCCGGTTGCTTTGGACCCTGGGCCTGGCGCTGCTGCTGGCACGCGTGCTGCATGCTGTCGGGCTCGGCGGTTCGGCGGGGTATTCCGTCGGCCGTTTCGGCGGCGCGATGCTGACCTTCGCGCTGTTGCTGGTGATGGCCGGGCTCGGCATCTGGCGCTTCGTTGCCGTGGCGGCGCTGACCTAGCGAACGCGGTGCGCCGCGGGCGTCGTCGACGCCCCACGCCGGCCTGTCTCAGCGTGCCGCCTCGTCGCGCCGCGCATGGACCACCAGGCGCAGGTGACGTTCTTCATCGATCGTCAGCATCGTGTGCTCGAAGGCCACCGGCACACCGTCCACGCACAGCCGACGCTCGCCGCTGCAGGGTGCGCCGGCATCGTGGTGCGCCCACCAGGCCGCGAACTCCGGCGACGCCCGGCGCAGGGATTCGACCAACGCCTGCGCGTCGGCGTCCTGCGCGCCACGGGCATGATCGCGGCGATAGCTCGAGAGCATGGCGCGCGCCTGGGCGTCCCAGTCGCGGGCGCGCGGCAGGCCGGGCGTGACCGGTGTTTGTTGCTCGCCGAGTCCACGGATGCGTCATTCGCCCGCTATTGACGCGCGGCGGTCTAGCTTCGCCTTCGACCCGTAGACGCGAGGCCGGTATGTTCAATGTGATCCGCGCGGCACCGGATCGGATCGACGTCGAGATCGACGGTCGGTTCGATCGGGAGACGATGGCGGCGCTGATCGATGCGTTCGTCGAGGCGGCGGACGGCATCGACGGCGGCGCGATGCTCTATCGCGTGCGCAATGTCGACTTGCCGTCGTTCGGTGCGGTCGCAGTCGAGTTTTCGCGGCTGCCGGCGCTGCTGCGCGCGGTGCGGCGTTTCGACCGCATCGCTGTGGTTGCAGAAGCACTGTGGATCCGTCGCCTATCGGAACTGGAAGGGTTGCTGTTGCCGGGCGTCGAGGTCCGCGGTTTCACGCCCGAATGCGCCGGTGACGGCCAGGCGTGGTTGCGCGAGCGATAAGGGCGACACGCGTCCGGCTCGGTGATGGCGCACCGCAGCAAGCATGTTCGGCGACAAGTGGCTACAGTGCCTGCACCGCCGATTGATGCCGAGCGCGCCCATGCCGCTGCCTGCTCCAAGCCGTGCTGTTTTTTTTAGCCCTATCAATGGTAGCGCTAACTTTCTTGTGCCGAGGGCGCGCGCATGAGCCTCGTCGCCGGCCTCGACCTCGGCACGCAGAGCATCAAGCTCCTGGTCTACGACCCGGCAGCGCGGCAGGTGTTGGCGACACAGGGCCGGACGTTGGATCTGATCGCCGGTGACGACGGCAGCCGCGAGCAGC
Source organism: Luteimonas sp. S4-F44 (assembly GCF_022637415.1). Taxonomy (NCBI): domain Bacteria; kingdom Pseudomonadati; phylum Pseudomonadota; class Gammaproteobacteria; order Lysobacterales; family Lysobacteraceae; genus Luteimonas; species Luteimonas sp. S4-F44. The sequence continues at coordinate 2,532,072 of NZ_CP093340.1, read as the reverse complement.
ATCCCGCCGACTGGCTCGATGCGATCCGCGCCTGCTTCGCTGCAGTCGATCCGGCGATGCGCGCGCGTATCGCCGCGCTCGGCGTCTCGGGTCAGCAGCATGGCTTCGTGCCGCTCGATGCAGAAGGGCAGGTGCTGGCACCGGCCAAGCTGTGGTGCGACACCAGCACCAGCGCACAGTGCGCGCCGATCATGGACGCCGTCGGCGGCGTGGCGGCCTGCATCGCCCAGGCCGGCAACCCGATCCTGGCGGGCTACACCGCGTCCAAGTTGCCGTGGACGAAGGCCCATCGTCCGCAGGTCTATGCCGAGTTGGCGGCGATCGCGCTGCCGCACGACTACGTCAATCTCTGGCTGACCGGCGCGCGCTGGATGGAGCACGGCGATGCGTCGGGCACCGGCTGGCTGGACGTCCGTACGCGGCGCTGGTCGCCGGCACTGTTGCAGGCCACCGATCCCGAGCGCGACCTGTCGGCGTGCCTGCCGCCGCTGGTCGAGGCCGATGCGCTGTTCCCGATCCGCGCCGAGATCGCTGCCGAACTGGGCCTGTCGCCGCAGGTGCGGGTGTCGGCCGGCGGCGGCGACAACATGATGGCGGCGATCGGCACCGGCTGCGTGGTGCCGGGGCGCCTGGCGATGAGCCTGGGCACCTCGGGCACCTTGTTCGCCTACAGCGACACGCCGGTGGTGTCGGACTCCGGCGCTTGGGCGGCGTTCTGCGACTCGACCGGCGGCTGGCTGCCGCTGATCTGCACGATGAACTGCACGGTGGCGACCGAACAGGTCGCACGGATGTTCGGCTTTGCGACCCGCGAAGGCGATGCGCATATCGACGCGACCGCGCCGGGTGCCGGCGGACTGACCTTGCTGCCGTTCCTCAACGGCGAGCGCACGCCCGACCTGCCGTTGGGGCGCGGCGTATTGACGGGCCTGACCACGCACAACATGGATCCCGCGCACCTGTATCGCGCGGCGATGGAGGGCGCGACCTACAGCCTGAAATGCGGTTTCGACGCGTTCGTGTCGGCCGGCATGGCGTTCGATCGCATCGTGCTGACCGGCGGCGGCGCCAACAGCGCGGCATGGCGACAACTGGTCGCCGACGTGTTCGCGCTGCCGGTGGACGTACCGGTGCAGGGCGAGGGCGCGGCGTTCGGTGCGGCGCTGCAGGCGCTGTGGGCACTCGGACGCGCACAGGGCGATGCGACGTCGATGGCAACGCTGGCGGTCACGCATGTCGCGACCGATCCCGCGCGCGCATGCACGCCCGATCCGAGCCGAGCGCCGGCCTACCGCACCGCCTACCGGCGCTTCACCGACCACCTCGACGCGGTACGGCCGTTGTACGCCGCGCCGCCGGCCGCGTAGGCGCGCAGCGCCTGCCGATCCGTCCACTCCACTTCAACACGGGACCGCATATGACCACGACCCCCTTCATCGGCAGCCGGGAATACTTCCCCGGCGTCGGCCAGATTCCATTCGAGGGCAAGACCTCCGACAATCCGCTGGCCTTCAAGGTCTATGACGCCGGCAAGAAGATCGGCGGCAAGACGATGGCCGAGCACCTGCGCTTTGCGGTGTGTTACTGGCATACGTTCTGCAACGCCGGCGCCGATCCGTTCGGCCCGGGCACGCGGCGCTTCCCGTGGGACGGCGGTGCGCCGCTGGCGGCGGCCGAGGCCAAGCTCGATGCTGCGTTCGAGTTCTTCACCAAGCTCGGCGTGCCGTACTGGTGCTTCCACGACGTCGACCTGGCGCCCGACGCCGACGACATCGGCCAGTACGAGAAGAATCTCAAGCACATGGTCGCGTTGGCCAAGGAGCGCCAGGCCGCGACCGGCATGCAGCTGCTGTGGGGCACGGCGAATCTGTTCTCGCATCCACGCTACATGAACGGCGCGTCGACCAACCCCGACTTCGCGGTGGTCGCGCGCGCCGCGGTGCAGGTCAAAGCGGCGCTGGAAGCGACCGTGGAACTGGGCGGCGAGCACTACGTGTTCTGGGGCGGCCGCGAAGGCTACGCCAGCCTGCACAACACCGATATGCAGCGCGAACTGGCGCATTTCGCGCGGTTCCTGACGATGGCGCGCGACTACGGACGCAGTATCGGGCTCAAGGGCAACTTCCTGATCGAGCCCAAGCCGATGGAGCCGATGAAGCACCAGTACGACTTCGACAGCGCGACCTGCGTCGGCTTTCTGAAAGCGCACGGACTGGACAAGGATTTCAAGCTCAACATCGAGGCCAACCACGCCACGCTGTCCGGGCACACCTTCGAGCATGACCTGCAGGTCGCGTCCGACCACGGCCTGCTCGGCAGCATCGACGCGAACCGCGGCAATGCGCAGAACGGCTGGGACACCGATCAGTTCCCGACCGACCTGTACGACACCGTCGGCGCGATGCTGGTGGTGCTGCGCCAGGGCGGCCTCGAAGGCGGCCTGAACTTCGACGCCAAGCCGCGCCGAGAATCGACCGACATGGAAGATCTGTTCATCGCGCACATCGGCGGCATGGATGCGTTCGCGCGCGGCCTTGAAGTGGCGCACGCGCTGCTGCACGAGTCGCCGTGGGAGCAGTGGCGACGCGATCGCTATGCCAGCTTCGATGGTGGCGACGGCCAGGCGTTCGAGCAGGGCCGGCTGTCACTGACCGACCTGCATGCGATCGCCGCCAAGGCGGGTGAGCCGCAGCAGCGCAGCGGCCGCCAGGAGGCCTACGAGAACCTGCTCAACCAGTACCTGCTGCGCTGAGCCCGATGCGCCATCGGCCCGCCACCGCGAACATCCTGACCGGCGCGCCCACCGGGCGCGCCGCGAGCGGGCAGGGCGCGTTACTTTTTCTTCGGCGGAGCGGCGACCGAGTCGCGCGCAATCAAGCGGTGCGGCACCACCTGGTCGGTGAGCACGCGGGTGCTGGCGTCGTTGCGGCGGATGCAGCGCAGCAGCACGTCGATCGCCGTGTCGGCCATCGAGGCGATCGGCTGGTGCATCGTCGTGAGCTCGGGCCACACTGTGGTCGCGGCCGAGGTGTCGTCAAAACCGACGACCGACAAGTCGCGGGGCACGTCGAGCCCGCGGCGATGCGCGACCGAGATCGCCGCGGCGGCCATGTCGTCGTTGCTGGCGAAGATCGCGCTCGGCGGCTTGCGATGGCCCAGCAGCTTTTCGGCCGCCTTCAGGCCCGAGCGGTAGGTGTAGTCGCCCTGGTGCACCAGCGCCGGGTCGAAGGCGATGCCGGCGTCCTCAAGCGCGGCCTGGAAGCCCTGGAAGCGCCGGGTGCTCGCGCTGAGGTCGGCGCGGCCCTTGATGAAGCCGATCCGGGTGTGGCCGCGCTCGATCAGGTGCTCGGTCATCTCCTTGCCCGCGCGGAAGTCGTCGATGCGCACGCAGGAGATGTCGTCGCTGAAGCGGCCCGACGCGATCGCGACGACCGGAATGCCGGCGCGCACGAACTCGGTCACCGCCGCGCGCGATTCGCACAGCGGCGGCGGCAGGATCACCGCGTCCACGCGCTTGCCCATCGCGCGGGCGGCCTTGCGCTCGGCTTCGGCGTCGAGGTCGTCCCAGTAGTCGACCACCAGTTGAATGGGCGTGCGCGAGGCCACGCGCAGCAGGCCGAGCAGCAGTTCACGCAGATAGGCGCCGCTGGGGTTGGTGTAGATCAGCGCGATGCGGGTGTGCTGCGCGGCGGCGAGCGAACTAGCCGCCAGATTGGGGGTGTAGTTGAGTTCGCGCACCGCGCGCGTGACCCGCTCGCGGGTGGTGTCGCGGACCTTGCCCTGACCGTTGATGACCCGCGAGACGGTCATCGGCGACACGCCGGCCAGTGCGGCGACCTCGTCGATGGTGACGCCACGGGTCTTGCGGCGGACCGATTTCTTCGGCTTGTCCAAAAGCGTTCCTTCGTCCGGACGGCGGTGTGCAGGCCCCGTCCGCAAGGCTAAGGGAACTGGAGTGAAGCCGTCCAAGGGGAGGTGAGGGGATGAGGGGGATGTTACCGCTAACTATCTGGTTCCGCGACTGGATCCGGCCGGCGTGGGTGGCGGCGGCGCTGGCATTGGCCGCGCTCGTCGGCCTGGCCCCGACCCCGGCACAGGCCGAGGACGGGTATGCCCTGTGGCTGCGCTACGCCCAGGCCGGGGCCGAACGCGGACCGGAGGCGCCGCGGGTCTCCCAGTTGGCGATCGCCGAGGCAACGCCGACCCAGCGCGCGACGCGCGACGAGCTGCTGCGCGGCCTGCAGGGGTTGCAGGGGCAGGCGCCCGCCGTGGTCGGCCGCGTCGGCCGCCCCGACGCGTTGTTGGTGGGCACGCCGCAGTCGCTGCCGGCGATCGCCCGGCTGGCGCTGGACCTGGGCGACCTTGGCCCGGCGGGCTATCTGATCCGTTCGATGCGCGTGGACGGCCATCCGGCGACAGTCGTCGCGGCCAACACCGACGTCGGCGCGCTCTACGGCGCGTTCGCGTTCCTGCGCCTGATGCAGACCGACCAGCCGGTCGCCGACCTCGACCTGCGCGAGGCACCGCGGATCGAGCGGCGGGTGCTCAACCACTGGGACGACCTCGACCGCCACGTCGAGCGCGGCTATGCCGGCCAGTCGATATGGGACTGGCACCGGCTGCCGGGCTGGCGCGACCCGCGCTACACCGACTACGCCCGCGCCAACGCCTCGATCGGCATCAACGGCACTGTGCTCAACAACGTCAACGCCAGTGCCGATGTGCTGACGCCGATGTACCTAGAGAAGGTCACCGCGCTGGCGGACATCTTCCGGCCGTGGGGGATTCGGGTGTACCTGTCCGCGCGCTTCAGCGCGCCGATCGAGATCGGCGGGCTTCGGACTGCCGATCCGCTCGATCCGGAGGTGCAGCGCTGGTGGCGGGCCAAGGCCGACGAGATCTATGCGGCGATCCCGGACTTTGGGGGCTTTCTGGTCAAGGCCAACTCCGAGGGCCAGCCCGGCCCGCAGGACTACGGCCGCTCGCATGCCGACGGCGCCAACCTGCTGGCCGATGCGCTGGCGCCGCACGGCGGCATCGTGATGTGGCGGGCGTTCGTCTACTCCCACGACGAACCCGACGACCGCCACAAGCAGGCCTACACCGAGTTCGTGCCGCACGACGGCGCGTTCCGCGACAACGTGATCGTGCAGGTCAAGAACGGCGCGATCGATTTCCAACCGCGCGAGCCGTTCCATCCGCTGTTCGGCGCGATGCCGAAGACGCCGTTGATGATGGAGTTCCAGATCACCAAGGAGTACCTCGGTTTCTCCACGCATCTGGCGTATCTCGGGCCGCTATACGAGGAGGTGCTGCGCGCCGATACGCAGGTGCAGGGCGCGGGCTCTACGGTCGCGCAGGTGATCGACGGCACGCTGTACCGCGACGTGCCCGGCAGAAGCGCGCTGACCGGCATCGCTGGCGTGGCCAACATCGGCAGCGACCGCAACTGGAGCGGCTCGCATTTCGACCAGGCCAATTGGTACGCCTTCGGGCGCCTGGCATGGGACCCGATGCAGGCCTCGCGCGACATCGCCGAGGAATGGACCCGCATGACGTTCGGCAACGACGCGGGCGTGGTCGAACCGATCGTCGGCATGATGATGGGCTCGCGCGAGGCGGTGGTCGACTACACCGGTGCGCTCGGGCTGCACCATCTGATGGGCCGCGGCCACCATTACGGCCCCGGCCCCTGGGTCGAGGGTGGCCCGCGTGCGGACTGGACCTCGGTCTACTACCACCGCGCCACGCGCGAGGGCATCGGCTTCGACCGCAGCCGCCGCGGTAGCGATGCGGTCTCGCAATATGCGCCGCCGGTGGCGGACGTGTTCGACGATTCCGACCGCGTGCCCGAAGCGCTGCTGCTGTGGTTCCACCACGTGCCCTGGGACCGTCCGATGGCATCGGGACGCCCGTTGTGGGACGAGCTGGTGCAGCGCTACGACCGCGGCGTCGCGACAGTGCGCGCCATGCGCAGCACCTGGGCCGGACTTGCGGGCCGTCTCGATGCCGAGCGGCATGCGCAGGTTGCCGCGTTCCTCGCGATCCAGGAACAGGAGGCGCAATGGTGGCGCGACGCCAGCATCGCGTACTTCCAGTCGATCTCGGGTCGCCCGCTTCCCGCAGGCACCGCAGCGCCGGCGCATTCGCTGGCGTACTACCAGTCGCTCGAATTTCCGCACGCACCGGGAGACACCCGATGAACGGCCGCCGCCGCCCAACCCGCCCCCGTGTCCTGCTCGCGCTGCTGCTGCTCGCGCTCGCACCGCTCGCCCACGCCGATACGCCCGAGGCGGCGTTGCTGCATCCGCTGATCCAGGACCACGCCGTCCTCCAGCGCGATCGTCCGTTGCGCCTGCAGGGCGAGGCACCGGCCGGCACCGTGGTCCATCTCACGCTTGCCGACCGCCGTGCGCAAGCGCGCGCCGATGCCGACGGCCATTGGCAGGCCGAACTGCCGGCGTTGCCGGCCGGCGGTCCGCACACCTTGACCGTCCGCGCAGGCGAGACCACCCGGACCGTCCGCGACCTGCTGGTCGGCGACGTCTGGTTGTGCGCGGGCCAATCGAACATGGAGTTGCAGGTCTGGCGCTCGCTCGATGCCCGCGCCGAGATCGCCGGCGCCGATGCGCCTGACATCCGCTTGCTGACCGTGCCGCAAGTGAGCAGCCCGGTGCCGCTGGCGCGCTTCACCGAGCCGGTGACCTGGCAGCCGGTCACGCCGGAGAGCGTGCGCGACTTTTCGGCTGCCTGCTATTACTTCGCCCGCGAACTGCGCAAGACCGTGGACGTGCCGATGGGGCTGATCGAGGCCGCGTGGGGCGGTTCGCGTATCCAGGCCTGGACCAGCGGCGAAGCGCTGCGTGCAGGCGGCCACCCCGGCGAGGACCTCGACGTGCTCGCGCTCTACCACACCGACCCGATGCAGGCGGCCGCGCGCTGGGGCGAGCGCTGGGCTGCCTGGTGGTTGCAGGCGCCGGGCGTGTCGGCTGACGACCGGCCCTGGACCGACACGGTATCGGGCGATTGGCGCGAGGCCCCGCACGCGCTCGGTGCGTGGGAGCGCTGGGGCGTGCCTGAGCTCGCGACGTTCGACGGCATGGTCTGGTACCGGACCTCGGTGCGCCTGACCGCCGCGCAGGCGGCGCAGGACGCGACGCTGCTGCTTGGCCCCGCCGACGAGATGGATCTGACCTGGGTCAACGGCACCGCGGTGGGCAGCAGCTACGGCGCCGGCACCCCGCGCGCGTACCCGCTGCCGCCTGGCCTGCTGCGCGCGGGCGACAACACCATCGTGGTCAACGTGCTCGACACCTACCGCGAGGGCGGGCTGGCGGGACCCGAGTCCGTGCATCGGCTGCAGCTGGCCGACGGCGCGATCGTGCCGCTCGACGCCGGCTGGCGCTACCGCATCGTGCCGCCGCAAACCGGCGCGCCGCCGCGTGCGCCATGGCAATCCGCGGCCGGCCTGTCGACGCTGTACAACGGGATGATCGCGCCACTGGGCAGTCCAGGGCTGCGGGGCGTGGTCTGGTACCAGGGCGAAGCCAACACGGGCGAGGCCGGCGCCTACGCGAATCAACTGCGCGGTCTGCGCGACGACTGGCGCACGCGCTTCGGTGACCCGCGGCTGCCGTGGTTGGTGGTGCAGTTGCCCAACTACGGCGCGCCGAACGAGGTGCCCGGTGAGAGCGGCTGGGCGACGCTGCGCGAGGCGCAACGCCGGGTCGCCGGCGAGCCGCGCGCAGCGCTTGCGGTGACCATCGACCTGGGCGAGGCCGACGACATCCATCCGGCCAACAAGCAGGCGATCGGCCGCCGGCTCGCGCGCGCTGCACGCCACGCGGTCTACGGCGAGACGCTGGCGCCGAGCGGCCCGGTGCCGCGCAGTGCGCGGCGCGAGGCCGGCGCAGTCGTGGTGACGTTCGATGCGGTCGACGGCGGCCTGGTCGCTTACGGCGCGCCAGGACCGGTCGGCTTCGAACTGTGCGGTGCGGACACCGGCAGTTGTCGTTGGGCGCAGGCCGTCCTCGATGGCGACCGCGTGCGCCTGCAGGCACCGGGCGTCGCCGCGCCGGTGCGCGTGCGCTACGCCTGGGCCGACAACCCGCTGGTCAATCTGTTCGACCGCGCCGGCCAGCCGCCGGGGCCGTTCGAGATCGAGATCCGTTGACCACGTTCCTTCCTACCAGAGCCGCATCCGCATGACCACGTCCACCGAACCCAACCGTCACAGCAGCCGTCACGATCGCGAGATCGTCGAGGCACGCATCATTGTCACCTGTCCCGGCCGCAACTTCGTCACGCTCAAGATCGTCACCCGCTCGGGCATCTACGGCCTGGGCGATGCCACGCTCAATGGCCGCGAGCTTGCGGTCGCAGCCTATCTGCAGGACCACGTGGTGCCGAATCTGATCGGCCGCGATGCCGGCCGCATCGAGGATCTGTGGCAGTTCCTGTACCGCGGTGCGTATTGGCGGCGCGGGCCGGTGACGATGACCGCGATTGCCGCGGTCGATGTCGCGCTGTGGGACATCCTGGGCAAGATGGCCGGTATGCCGCTGTATCAGTTGCTCGGCGGCCGGTCGCGCGAGGGCGCGCTGGTCTATGCGCACGCCAACGGCCGCGACATTGCAGAGGCCAGCGACGAAGTCGGCATGTATCTCGAACGTGGCTTTCTCGCCGTGCGCGCCCAGTGCGGCGTGCCAGGCGTCAAGAAGGCCTACGGTATCTCCACAGCCGGAAAACCCTACGAGCCGGCCGAAAGCGAACTGCCGGCCGAGACCGTCTGGAACACGCCGCGCTACCTGGAGACGGCACCGAGGTTGTTCGAGCAGTTGCGCGCCGACCACGGCACGACGGTCGAGCTGCTGCACGATGTACATCACCGGCTCACGCCGATCGAGGCCGCGCGCCTGGCCCGCGATGTCGAGCCCTATCGGCTGTTCTGGCTCGAGGACGCGACCCCGGCTGAGCATCAAGCTTCGTTCGAACTGATCCGCCAGCATTCGGTCACCCCGCTCGCGGTGGGCGAGGTGTTCAACTCGATCTGGGACTGCAAGCACCTGATCGAGCGGCAGTTGATCGACTACATCCGCACGACGATCGTCCACGGTGGCGGCATCACCCACATCCGCCGGCTCGCCGATTTCGCCGGCCTGCACCAGGTGCGCACCGGCTTCCACGGCGCGACCGACCTGTCGCCGGTCACGATGGGCGCGGCGCTGCATTTCGATACCTGGGTGCCGAATTTCGGCATCCAGGAATACATGTTCCATGGCGAGGAGATCCTGGCAGTGTTTCCACACGATTACGCATTCCGCGCCGGCCGGCTGCATGTGGGCGACACGCCCGGGCACGGCGTCGACATCGACGAGGCGCTGGCTGCGAAGTACCCGTACACGCCCAAGCAACTGCCGGTCGCGCGCCTGGAAGACGGCGGGATGTGGGACTGGTGATGGGCGCGCCGGCAACGGGGCCATCCCCGCACGTCTCCTTGCACGGTTGGCTGCGCGCGTTTGCAGCTGGTCTGCTGGCTGCCGCCGTCGCATCGCCTGTCATCGCCGAGGACCGGCCCGATCCCGAGCCCGTGCGCTTCGACTGGTTCGAGTACAGCGGCAGCGACCGTGCGTTCGAGGCGCCGCTGCCGGCCGGCCATTTCCGCAATCCGATCCTCGCCGGTTTCCATTCCGACCCGAGCATCGTCGCGGCCAAGGGGAAGTTCTACCTGGTCGCCTCGACATTCACCTATTTCCCGGGCATCCCGATCTTCGAAAGCGAGGACCTGGTGCACTGGACCCAGATCGGCAATGCGATCCATCGCCCCGACCAGCTCGACTTCGATGGCCTGGGCCTGTCGCGCGGCGTGTTCGCGCCGACGATCGAGTATCACGATGGCACCTTCTACGTGGTCAACACCGCGGTCGATGCCGGCGGCAACTTCATCGTCACCGCCAGCGATCCGGCCGGGCCGTGGTCGGACCCGATCTGGCTGCCCGGCATCGGCGGCATCGACCCGTCGCTGTTCTTCGACGACGACGGCCGCGCCTACCTCCTCAACAACGATGCGCCGGACGGGCCGGTGCGCTACGACGGCCATCGCGCCATCTGGCTGCAGGCGATCGACATCGCGACACTGACGCCGTTCGGCCCGCGCAAGGTATTGATCGACGGCGGCGTCAAACCCGAAGACAACCCGATCTGGATCGAAGGCCCGCACCTGTACAAGGTCGACGGCTGGTATTACCTCAACAACGCCGAGGGCGGCACCGGCCCGCAGCATTCGCAGGTGATCCTGCGCAGCCGCGACGTCTGGGGGCCGTACACGCCGTACGAAAACAATCCGATCCTGACCCAGCGCGACCTGCCGCCCGAGCGGGCGTTGCCGGTGACCAACGCCGGCCACGCCGATCTGGTCCAGGGACCGGACGGCAGCTGGTGGGCGGTGTTCCTGGCCAGCCGCAACTACGACGTGCGCCACTACAACACCGGGCGTGAGACGTTCCTGCTGCCGGTGACCTGGACCGACGGCTGGCCGACGATCCTGCCGCCGGACACGCCGATTCCCTATGTGCTGCCCGCGCCATCGTGGATGTCACGCCAGGCCGATCAGGCGCCGATGAGCGGCAACTTCACCTGGCGCGACGCGTTCGACGGCCCCGCGCTCGATCCGGCGTGGATGTTCGTGCGCGTGCCCAAGCGCGAGTGGGCCGATCTCGCCTCGCATCCGGGGGCGCTGTCGATCCACCCCGGGCGCGAGGGCCTGGACACGCTGGGCAACCCGACGTTTCTCGCGCGCCGGCAACAGCATCTTGCCTTCGAGGCCAGTACCGCACTGACGATGCCGGCCCCGGGCATCGTGGGCGGGCTCGCCGCTTTCCAGAGCGGCAATCACTGGTACCTGCTCGGTGTGCGGCGCGATGCCGACGATGGCGCCGTGGTGTTCGTCGAACGGGCGGCCGGTGTCGATCAACCGGCACAGATCATCGCCCAGCACACCATCGCGCGGGCCGCGGATCTGCGGCTGAAGGTGGCCGGCGATGCGGGACGCATCGGGTTCGCGTGGGCTGCCGACGACGGCGACTGGCAATGGCTGCTGCGCGATGCCGACGCCACCTTGCTGAGCACCGACCATGCCGGCGGTTTCGTCGGCGTGACGCTGGGCCCGTACGCGCGCGACGAGCGATGAGCCAGGGCCGCCTGTCCGAGACCCTGCTCGCAACGCTGCCGCCCGCGGTCGCGCGTCCGGCCTTCGATCGCGCCACGACCCGGATCGGCGTCGTGCATCTGGGTGCAGGCGCCTTCCATCGTGCGCACCAGGCGGTGTACTTCGACGATGCGCTGGCGCTCGATCCCGACTGGGCCGTGTGCGCGGTGTCGCTGCGCAACCCGGATGTGCGCGACGCGCTGCGTCCGCAGGACGGCCTGTACACGCTCGCGATCCTGGGACAGACGCCGCAGTTGCGCGTCATCGGCGCGCTGCGCGAAGTGTTGTGCGCCCGCGACGAGGCCGCCGCTGTGCTCGCCCGTCTCGCCGACCCGGCCGTCCGCCTGGTCACGCTGACCGTGACCGAGAAGGGCTACTGCCTAGCCGGCGATGGCCTCGACCTCCGCCATCCCGACATCGTCCACGACCTCGCGACGCCCGACGCACCGGTCAGCGCGATCGGCCATGTCGTCGCCGGCCTGGCGCGACGTCGTGCCGCCGGCTTGGCGCCGTACACCGTGCTCAGTTGCGACAACCTCGCCGATAACGGCGTGCGCCTGCGCCGTGCCGTGCTCGCGTTCGCCGAACGTACCGACCCGGCGCTCGCCGCGTGGATCGACGCCGAGGTCGCGTTCCCGCGCTCGATGGTCGACAGCATCACACCCGCTACCGACGACGCGCTGCGCGCCCGCGTGGCCGATGCGCTCGGCCTGGACGATGCTTGGCCCGTCCAGCGCGAACCCTACACGCAGTGGGTCGTGGAAGACCACTTCTGCAACGGGCGCCCGCCGCTGGAACGGGTCGGCGTGACCCTCAGCGACGACATCGCCGGCTTCGACCGCGCCAAGCTGTGCCTGCTCAACGGCCCGCACAGCGCGCTCGCGTACCTCGGGCTGTTGCTCGACATCGAGACCGTCGCCGATGCGATGCGCCATCTGGGCCTGGCCGCTTTCGTCGCAAGACTGATGCGCGAGGACATCGCGCCGACGCTGAGCGTGCCGGCTGCGTTGGATCTGGACGCGTATATCGACGCGATCCTCGAGCGCTTCCGCAATCCGGCCATCGCCCATCGCCTGGCCCAGATCGCCTGGGACGGCAGCCAGAAACTGCCCGTGCGCCTGCTCGGCACGATTCGCGATGCGCAGGCCGCCGGCCGATCCATCGACCGCCTGTGCCTGCCGATCGCCGCGTGGATGCACTTCGTGCGCCGGCAGGCCCAGGCCGGTGTCGCGCTCGTCGACCCGATGGCCGACACCCTGGCGCAGATCGGACGGCTGGCAACTGGGCAGGCTGAGGACGTCGCGCGCTTCCTCGCCTTGCGCGAGGTGTTCGCGGATGTGGCAGAGGATCCGGCCATCGGCGATGCGATCGGACGGGGCTATGTGGCGCTTGCACGTGATCCGGCTGAGGCCGTGGCGCGCTAGTACGGATCGCCAGTGGTCGGCGATGACGCGCCGGCCGCCGATGTCCCGGTATGCAATGCCGTAGGTCGCGCGCGGTCTAGATCAGAACGTGACCTTGACCGAGTCTGCGCTGTAGGTGGCCGGGCCGTGATAGACGACTTCGATGTTGTTGCCATCGGGGTCGAGTACGAAGGCGCCGTAATAGCCCGGGTGGTACGGGCGTTCGCCGGGCGGGCCATTGTCTGTGCCGCCGGCTGCGATCGCGGCGGCGTGGAAAGCGTCGACGGTCGCGGCATCGCGCGCCTGGAAGGCCAGGTGGTGGCGGCCAGTCAACTGGCCGGCGGCTGCTTCGCTGCTGGCGGTGGAAATGAACAATTCATCGGCCCAGAAATAGTCCGGGCCTTCGCCGGCGATCGGAATGCCGATGCTGTCGAACACGGCCTGGTAGAAGCGGCGGCTAGCGGCCAGATCGCGCACGACGAGTTGCAGGTGATCGATCAACCGACCGCGGTGGAGCTCCATCGTTTCCATCGGCACCTCGCGACAAAGCAGTGGACAGGAAAGGGCGCGTGCGGGCCCATCATGCCAGCTGCGTCTCGGCTGTGTGCAGTTGGATTCGGGCCACCTGCCGGTAGCGGATGGATGGCCCGCTCAGCGCGGAGGCTGCTGCTGCGGTCGGCGGACGGGCGTGCAAGCTGCGTTCGACCAGATCTGCGTGACTATCCGGCTGCCATCGGACAGGTGCCCGCAAGGCCGTGCGCATCGACACCGGAGCGCGCATGCTGATGACGGTGATCGATCGTCCCCCGCCAGTCGGGGGCCGGCGGTCCGGCGATTAACCGGAAGAGGGCAGACGTGAGCACACCATCGCATGAGCCGCCGCACGCGCTTTCCCGCAAGCGTTGGCGCCCGTTCCAGACCTTCACCGCGCGTCCGCGGCTGAGTCTTGCGACGGCCGTGTTCCTGGCGGCTTGCGCAGGCTGCCTGCTGGCGGGCGCCCGGTGGCCGGTGGCCTTGCTGCTCGGCTTCGACGTCGGCGCGCTGGTGTTCCTGACTGCCGCTTGGCGGCTGTTCGACACCGCCGGTCCCGACCGCATGCGCGAGGTCGCCACGCGCCAGGACGCAGGCCGCTGGGGCATCCTGTGGAGCGCGATCGGGCTGGTCGCGATCCTGATGGTGGCGCTGGGTACCGAGCTGTCGGCAGGGAAATCCGGGGGCATCGCGTCGATCGCCATCGCCGGCAGCAGCATCGTACTGTCGTGGATGTTCATGAATGTCATGTTCGCGCTGCACTATGCGCATGGGTTCTACGGCGATTACGGCGACGACCATCGCGGCCTCGATTTCCCCGGCGACAAGGCGCCCGATTACTGGGATTTCGCCTACTTCGCCCTGGTGCTCGGTATGACCTTCCAGGTGTCCGATGTGCAGATCACCAGCCGCACGCTGCGGCGGATCGCGCTGTTGCACAGCGTGGTCGCGTTCTTCTTCAACATGTTCGTCATCGCGGTCACCGTGAACATCCTGGGCAGCCAGGCGTGAGAGCGGGTGACAAAATGCTGGGCCGACGACGCCACGGCGACGGGCGTCCGGCGCGAGCGGCGCCCGTCGCTTTTGATTGGATCGGGAGGGCGTGATGACGCATTACCTGCTGGTGTTCCTCGGCGGCGGCCTGGGCGCAGCCGTGCGTCACGGCGTGAACGTGGTGGCGCTGCGCGCCGGCACGACCTTCCCCTACGGCACGCTGTGCATCAACGTCGTCGGCTCACTGCTGATGGGCGTGGTCGTGGCGTGGTTCGCTGCGCGCAGTGGGCTGTCGCCGTCGCTGCGGTTGTTCCTGGCGACCGGCGTGTTGGGCGGTTTCACGACCTTCTCGGCGTTCTCGCTCGAGGCAGCGCTGCTCTACGAACGGGGGCAAACGGCTCTAGCGGTCGCCTATGTGCTGGCGTCGGTCGTGTTGTCGATCGGTGGGTTGTTCGCGGGGATGGCGTTGGTGCGGGCGGTGCTGTAAGCGCCCGGACACAGGGCGTTACCAGGCATTGGCCGGCATCGGGAACAGGTCGGCGTTCGGTCGAACACGCGCAGTGCGGGGTCGATGCCGAAGTTCTCGCGGACGGCATAGCCGGTGGCATTGACGGTGCGCTCGAACGCGCTGTCGTCGAGCGGGCTGGCTGCGCGGATCGTGCGCGCGCGTGCGTGCAGATCGTCATCTGGGCGCGTCGAGGGCGAGGCCGCGTAACGTCTCGGCCAGGGCTTCGGTCGGGAAACGTTCGGGCGCCATCGCGGCCAGGACGCTGTCGACCAGCGTGCGCGACCAGACATTGCGGGCGCTGCCGTTGGTCAGGTAAACGACGGTGTAGATGTCACCGTCGAGGCTGCCCTCGAACAGCACGCGCACGCGGACCTGGGTGCCGCCGTCGTGGCCGACCTGGCGGTCGAGTCCGTTCTCACCGTACTCCCATCCGGCCGCGAACCAACCGCGCTGGCCGTCGGGCAGGGTGCGTGGTCGGCTTCCTGCTCGACGTGCTTGCGCAGGAGGTGGCGGGATCCGATGTCGGTCGGCCGCCGGCATAGCCGGTGGCCGGTCCGATCCGCGCAAGGCCGATCTCCATCGGCGGTCGGCGCGATAACGGGGGCGCGCTCGGCGCCCCCGTTCGCCGTCAGAGCGCCTGTCCGCCCGAGACTTCGATGCGCTGACCGGTGACCCATCGATTGGCGTCGCCAAGCAGGCTGGCGATCATCGGGCCGATGTCGTCGGGCAGGCCGACGCGGCCGAGCGCGGTGATGCCGGCGAGGTGTTCGTTGATCTGCGGGTTGTCGCGCACGACGCCGCCGCCGAAATCGGTCTCGATGGCGCCGGGCGCCACGGTGTTGACGGCGATGCCGCGCGGGCCCAGCTCCTTGGCCAGGTATCGGCTCAGCACCTCGACCGCGCCCTTGGCCGCGGCGTAGGCGGCGTAGCCGGGGTAGGCGAAGCGGGTGAGGCCGCTGGACAGGTTGACGATCCGGCCACCGTCGGCGATCAGCGGCAGCAGCGCCTGGGTCAGAAAGAACGCGCCCTTGAAGTGCACGTCGACGAGGCGGTCGAACTGCGCTTCGGTGGTCTCGCCGAACGGTGCGGTGTCGCCGTGGCCGGCATTGTTGACCAGGTGGTCGACGGTCTCGCGCTGCCAGGTCTCGCGCAGCGCGGCGCGCAGAGCCTCGGCGAAGGCCGGGAAGCTGGCGGCGTCGCCGACGTCGAGTTGGAACGCGCGGGCCTTGCGGCCGAGCGCCTCGATTTCGGCGACGACGGCCTGGGCGTCGGCGTCGCCGCTGCGGTAGGTCAGCACGACGTCGCCACCGGCACGGGCGACGGCGAGGGCGGTGTTGCGGCCGAGGCCGCGGCTGGCGCCGGTGATCAGGGTGATGCGGGTCATGGGGGGATCCTGTGGTGCGTGGCGGGGGAGCCACTATCGCGCCGCGTCGATCACGCCGGTTGCCGGAAGCTCGGCGATGCTTGCCTGATCCTCCAGCCGGCGGTCCGTCCCTGGACCGGGAGGCGTAGGCTGGCGCCATGACCGCATTGCTCGACCTGGTTCGCCACCACGCGCACACCCACGCGCCGGGCGGCGGCATCGCCGCGACCCCGATCCCCGGCCTGGCGGCGGTGCACGCGCTGGCGCCGAGCGGGCTGGCCCACGACATCCAGCGTCCGCTGGCGTGCCTGGTGCTGCAGGGCGCCAAGGAGGTGACGATGGGCACGCGCACGTTCGCGTTCGCCGCCGGCGACACGCTGGTGATCGCGGCCGATCTGCCGACCCAAAGCCGGATCGTGCAGGCCAGCGCCGCGGCGCCGTACTGCTCGCTGGTGATGGAGATCGATCCGGCGGTCGTGGCCGATCTGGTCGCCGACATGGACACCGCACCGGACCTGGTTGCCGCGCCGATCGGTGTGGAGCCGACCGATGCCGAGCTCGCCGAGGCGGCGCTGCAGTTGATGCGGCTGCTCGCACGGCCGGCTGCGCTGCCGGTGTTGCAGGCCCAGCATGTGCGCGAGATGCATTACTGGCTGCTGGCCGGGCGGCATGGGCCGGCGATCCGTCGGCTGGCGTGGCCCAGCGGCAGTGCGCAACGGGTGGCGCGTGCGGTGGCGGCGTTGCGCGCCGGCTATGACCGGCCGTTGCCGGTGGAGCGGCTGGCAGCGATGTCCGACATGAGCGTGTCGGCGTTCCATGCGCATTTTCGCGCGGCGACCTCGCTCACACCGTTGCAGTTCCAGAAGCGGCTGCGGCTGATCGAAGCGCGTCGCCGGATGCTGGCCGAGGGCGTTCCCGCGGGCATCGCCGCGCATGGTGTGGGCTATGCGAGCGTGCCGCAGTTCACCCGCGAGTACGCGCGCATGTTCGGACAGCCGCCGGTGCGCGAGACCGACGCAGTGCGGCAACGGGCGCAGGCGGTGGGCTGATGCGGCATCGGCTCGCCTGCAGGCGAGCGCCAGCGATCGATGCCATTCGCGTTGCGGTTCTTGGGAACGCGCATCGTGCGCGGGCGCGGCGGCAGGATGCCCGTGTGCGACGCCGTACCTGCGGCTACCGGGACGCCGCATGCGCCGGGATCGCGAGCGCGACGAAGTTCGCCACCGCCGCGATGTCGCGATCGCGAGGGTGGGCCAGCGTAAGGCGGGCGATCGGACGCGGGCCGGCGATGGCGCGGTAGGCGACACCGCCCAGCGCGAACTGGCGCATCACCGCCGGCACCACCGACACCCCGAGTTCGGCGGCCACCAGCGCGAGCGCCGACGCCAACTGCGGGGCGTGCGGGCCGAGCCTGGGGGCGAAGCCGGCGGCGTGGCAGGCGGCGAGGATCGCGTCGTGGAATGGCGCGCCGACCGGCCGCGGTGTCAGGATGAAGGCCTCCTCGCGCAGTTGCTCCAGGCGCAGTGACCTGCGGCGCGCATCGCGCACGAGGGGGTGCGCGGCCGGCAGCGCGGCGACCATCGGCTCGTCGGCGATCGGGTGCTGGGCCATGTCGTCGATCGCCGCGCCGTCCTGGCGCAGGAACGCCAGATCGAGACGGCCGTCGCGCAGCTTCGCGGCCAGGTGTGCGCTGTTGTCCTCGTCGAGCGCGACGGCGACGGCGGGCCACGCGCGGCGGAACGCGCGGATCGCACCGGTGACGGCGGGCATCAGAATCGCCGAGGCGGTGAAACCCAGGCGCAGCGTGCCGGTCTCGCCGCGCGCCGCACGCCGGGCCTGCGCGATTGCATCCCCGGCCTGCGCGGGCAGGTGGCGCACGTGTTCCAGGAACGCCTGGCCAGCCTCGGTCAGCTCGGCGCCGTGCGGCAGACGCCGGAACAGGCGTGCGCCGACCTCGGCCTCCAGGTCGCGGATCTGCTGGCTCAACGGCGGCTGGCCGATGCCCAGCCGCGCGGCCGCGCGGGTGAAGTTGCGCGCCTCGGCGACGGCGAGGAAGTAGCGGACGTGGCGCAGTTCCATCGGTATCTCCGAAACAGATGGGGACCGGGTCCATCATAGATTGGACAGATGGCGAGCGAGGGTCGATCCTCTCGTGCATGTCCTCCCCCTCGCTCTGCGCCCCGGGCACGGCGCGGCCTGCGCCGATTGCGCGCGGCACGCCGGCCTACCGGCGGGTCAATGTGGCGCTGTTCCTGGCCGGCTTTGCGACCTTCTCGCTGCTGTACTGCGTGCAGCCGCTGATGCCGGAGTTCGCGGCGCATTTCGGGCTGACGCCAGCGGCCAGCTCGATGGCGCTGTCGCTCAGCACCGGCGCGCTGGCGTTGGCGATCGTCGTGGCCGGTGCGATCTCGCAACAGCTGTCGCGGCGCGGGTTGATGTTCGGGTCGATGGCCGCCGCAGCGCTGTTGAACCTGGTCGCTGCTTTCTCGCCCGACTGGCCGTTGCTGCTGGCCGCGCGCACGCTCGAGGGCTTGGCGCTGGGCGGTGTGCCGGCGGTGGCCATGGCGTACCTGGCCGAGGAAATCGACCCGCGCCACCTGGGCGGCGCGATGGGCCTGTACGTCGCCGGAACCGCGTTCGGCGGGATGATGGGGCGCGTGGGCATGGGCCTGCTGGTCGAACTGGGGTCGTGGCGCGTGGCGATGGGCACGATCGGCGTCTTGGGCCTGCTGGCCGCGTTGGGGTTTGCGGCGTTGCTGCCGGCTTCGCGGCAGTTCGCGCCGCAGCGCGGGTTCGTCGCCCGCCGGCATGTCGACGCCTGGCGCGGCCACCTGGCCGACGGCGGGCTGCGGCGGCTGTACGCGGTCGGCTTCCTGCTCACCAGCGCGTTCGTCGCACTGTTCAACTACATCGGCTTCCGGTTGGCCGCGCCGCCCTATGCATTGACGCCGTCGCAGATCGGCCTGGTGTTCCTGGCCTACGTGCTGGGCATGTTCGCCTCGTCGGCGGGTGGACGGCTGGCTGAGCGTTTCGGCGGACGTGGGCCGCTAGCCGGCGGCATGGCGCTACTGGCGCTGGGCATCGCAATCACGCTGGCGCGGCCGCTGCCGCTGGTCATGCTGGGCATCGCGCTGGCGACGATCGGCTACTTCGTCGCGCACGCGGTCGCCAGCGGTTGGGTCGGGCGGCTCGCGGCCGGCCACAAGGGCCACGCGTCGTCGCTGTATCTGCTGGCCTATTACCTGGGCTCGAGCCTGACGGGGTCGGTCGGCGGCTGGTTCTGGGCGCACGGCGGCTGGCCGGCGGAGGTCGCGCTGACCGGCGGGCTGGCGCTGCTGGGGGCCTGGGTGGCGTGGACGCTGCGCGGCCGGAGCAGCGCGCATGGCTGAGCGCACGCCGTTGCTGCTGTTGCCGGGCCTGTTGTGCGACGCGCGGCTGTGGCGCGATGTGGTCGACGGTGTGTCCGACCTCGCCACGCCGCAGCTCGCCGACCTGACCCGCGACGACAGCGTCGGGGACATGGCCGAACGCGTGCTGGCCGCCGCGCCGCCGCGATTTGCGCTGGCCGGGCTGTCGATGGGCGGCTACGTCGCGTTCGAGATCCTGCGCCGCCAGCCGCAGCGGGTGGCGCGGCTGGCCCTGCTCGACACCAGCGCTGCGCCCGATCCGCCGACGCGCGCGGCGCAGCGACGCGCAGGCCTGGCCTTGCTCGCGCGCGGGCGCTTTGCCGGCGTGACGCGGCAGATGCTGCCGCGCCTGGTGCACCCGCGGCACGTCGACGGGCCGGTCGGCGAGGCCGTGCGCGCGATGGCCGAACGTGTCGGTGCCGATGCCTACCGACGGCAGCAGGCCGCGATCCTGGCGCGGCCCGATTCGCGGCCGCTGCTGGCCTCGATCGCGGTGCCGACGCTCGTCGTGGTCGGCGCGGACGATGCCATGACGCCGCCAGCCGAATCGCATGTACTCCAGCGCGGCATTGCCGGCGCGAGGCTGGCGACGATTCCCGACTGCGGCCACCTGCCGCCGATGGAAGCGCCGGAGACGACTTGCGCGCTGCTGCGCGAGTGGCTGCGCGACTGAGCCACGCGAACGCGGCATCGTCGGGTGTGCGCCACGGCGCGGCCACGCGGCGCGTGGCAGGATGCGGGTTGCACCACGCAGGAGGACTGCGCATGACCATGCGCTCCATCGTTATCGTCGGCAGATGTGTCGGGCGGCAGCTCGCCGAACGCCGGCACGTCGCGCGTGCGCTGCTTCATGCGCCCCGTCCGGCCGCGGCGCCCAAGGCGATGCCGCGATGAGCGAGGGCGTACGCCTGCTGCTGGTCGGCGCGACCGGGCTCGTCGGGCGCCATGTACTGACGCAGGCGCTGGCCGACCCGCGGGTGGCGTCGGTGACCGCGCTGGCGCGGCGCGCGCTGCCGGCGCATCCGAAGCTGCGTGCGCTGCAGGTGGACTTCGACCACCTTCCGGACGACGCCGACTGGTGGCACGTCGATGCGGCGATCTGCATGCTCGGCACGACGATCCGTGCGGTCGGTTCGCAGGCCGCGTTTCGTCGCGTGGACCATGACTATCCGCTCGATGTCGCACGCCGTGTGCAGGCGCATGGTGCGCGGGCATTCGCGCTGAACTCGGCGCTGGGCGCGGATCCGACCTCGCGGGTGTTCTACAACCGGGTCAAGGGCGAGCTGGAGCGCGACCTCGCCGCAGTCGGCTTCGGCTCGCTGACCTTCGTGCGGCCCGGGCTGATCGGCGGGGCGCGCGACGAATTCCGGCTGGGCGAGCGGGTCGCCGGTATCGTGCTCGGCGCACTCGGTCCGCTGCTGCCGCCGCGCTGGCGCATCAACCCGGCACCGCGGATCGCCGCCGCACTGCTGGATGCCGCGATCGACGCCCCGCCCGGCGTGCACGTCGTGGGCTCGGAGCGGCTGGGCTGAGGCAGTGTGCAGGCCGCACCAAGGCCTGCCTGTGTGGACGCGCCCGCCGAACCGGGTGTCTAGCGCGCAAATCCCATCCCGGTCGTGCGCACGCGCACGCGCGCGAGGAGGTCGTCGGAGGTCATGTACAGCGTGTGGCCGTCGTCACCGAAGGTGCAGTTGGACACCGCGCCGCCGGTCTCGATGCGGCCCAGGCGCGTGCCGTCGGGCGTGAACACCAACACGCCGCCGGGGCCGGTCGCGAACACGGTGCCGTCGGCGGCGACGGTCATGCCGTCAGGCAGCCCGGGCGCGTCGTCGGTCATCAAGTCGCTGGCGTCAGCGAATACGCGGCGCCCGGAGACCGTGCCGTCTGCGTCCAGCGCGTAGGCGTACCAGAGCGGGGCCTCGGGATCGGAACTGGCAACGTAGAGCGTGCGTTCGTCTGGCGACAGTGCGATGCCGTTGGGGAAGGGCACGGTGGCGTCGAGCAGATGCAGGCCGCCATCGGGCGCGATGCGGTAGACCCCGTTGAAGTCGAGCTCCTTTGCCGGCGAGTCGTTCATGCCTTCCAGGCCGTATGGCGGGTCGGTGAAGAACACGCTGCCGTCGCTGCGCCGGGCGATATCGTTCGGGCTGTTCAGGCGCTTGCCGTTGAAGCGTTCGGCGAGCGGGGTCTTGCGCCGGGTCACCAGGTCCAGGCGTGCGACCAACCGGTTGCCCGAATCGGCCAGTAGCAGGCTGCCGCCGGGCTCGGCGAGCAGGCCGTTGGCACCGGCCTCGCGCAGCCCGCCGGTGTCGGGACCGTCGTAGCCGGACGGCTCGAGGAACACCGAGACGCCGTCGGCCTCGGACCAGCGATGCATGCGGTTCTCGGGCACATCGGTGAACAGCAGATCGCCGCTGTCGGCGATCCACGCGGGGCCCTCGGACCAGGTGAATCCGTCGGCGAGGCGTTCGATGCGTGCATCCGGCGCGACGACCGCGTCGAAGCCGGCGTGCCAGCGGGTCAGCCGGCCGATTGTCGGCGCGGCATCGGCATCAGGCTCGGCATCGACGGGCGGTGTCGGCGCCGCGCAGGCGGCGAGCAGGGGCAGGGCGAGCAGCAGCGCGGGCCATCGCATGGGCATGCGGTCTCCGGTTCGGGGCCGGACAGCATGCAACCTCCGGCGCGCAGTGGCGAATCGCCGCGGCGCAGGCGGCTTTTCGAATGCCGGATGAAGCCAAGCCTGTCCGCATCTTGCTGCGCGCCGGCGGGCGATGGCGGCTCCGGAACGGACATGCGAAGCTTCCCCGCTCGTGGCCGGCCCCCGCCGTGCCGACCACCGCACAGGACCCGCGTGAAAACCCCCCAAGGCCTGCAGGCACTGATCGACGACGGCGTGATCGATGCTGTCGTGCGTCCGCTCAAGAGCGGCAAGGAAGCGGCGGTGTACGTCGTGCGCAGCGGCGACGAGGTGCGCTGCGCGAAGGTCTACAAGGACATGGCGCAGCGCAGTTTCCAGCAGCGCGTGCAGTACCAGGAAGGCCGCAAGGTGCGCGGCAGCCGCGAGGCGCGCGCGATCGGCAAGGCCAGCAAGTACGGGCGCAAGCAGCAGGAAACTGCCTGGAAGAACACCGAGGTCGACGCGCTGTACCAGCTGCGCGCCGCCGGTGTGCGCGTGCCCGAGCCGTTTGGGTACGTGCACGGCGTGCTGGTGATGGAACTGGTGACCGATGCCGATGGCTTCTCGGCGCCGCGCCTGGGCGAGGTCGCGCTCGACGCCGACCAGGCCCGCGACTACCACCGCGCGCTGGTGCGCGAAGTGGTGCGGATGCTGTGCTGCGGCCTGATCCATGGCGATCTGTCGCCCTACAACGTGCTGGTCGACGCGCAAGGGCCGGTAGTGATCGATTTCCCGCAGGTGGTCAGCGCGGCGGGCAACAACGCCGCGCGCACGATGCTGCTGCGCGACGTCAATAACCTCACTGCCTACCTCGGACGTTCGGCGCCCGAACTGCTCGATACCTGGTACGGCGAGGAGATGTGGGCGCTGTTCGAGGCCGGTACGCTGGCTCCCGATACCGTGTTGACCGGGCGTTTCACGCCCCCGGCCGGGGCGGTGGATGTCGACGGCGTGCGCGATGCGATCGAGGATGCCCGGCAGGAAGCGCTGATCCGCCAGCAGGGCCGTGAAGCCGCGGACGCGGACGACTAGGCCGCAGCCTCAGAACTTCTCGCCGACCGGCAGGTAGCGCCAGGCGCCGGGCGGCATCGCACCGTGCGGGCCTTTGCCCAGCGCGATGCGGCCGATGCGCAGGCGGCGGATCGACACCACGTCCAGGCCGACCTGCGCACACATCGCACGCAGTTGGCCGTCGCGCACGCCTTTGATCGCGAAGCGCAGCCGGGTCTCGTTCTGCCAGCTGACCTTGCACGCCGGCAGGGTGCGACCGTCGATCTGGATGCCGTGCGCGAGCTGGCCCAGGCCGTAAGGCCCCAGCGTGCCGGCGACCTCGACGATGTACTCGTGCTCGATCTGGTCGGCGTCCTCGGTCAGTCGGCGCCAGACGCGGCCATCCTGGGTCAGCACCATCAGCCCGCTCGCCTCGGTGTCGAGCGGGACCAGTGGCGTCAGGCGATGGAAATGGCGCTGCAGCAGGCGCACCTCGCTCGGGTCGTCAGCCCAGCGCGTCTCGGGCGTCGCCAGCGCGACGGCCGGCCGCGGCCCATCCATCGCATCGATGCCGGCCGGCTTGTGCAGCAGCAACGTCGCCGGCTCGACCGCTTCGACGCGGGCCGCGGGGTCGAGCGCGACCTGCTCGACGGTGACGCGATGCTGTGGGGCCTCGATCACAACGCCATCCACTGACACCCAGCCGTTGCGGATGACCTGTTCGGCCTCGTTGCGGGACAGCGCGAACAGCTCGGCGACGCGATGGGCGAGACGGACGGGATCGGACATGGCGGGCGTCGGGACGGGGGCCGGGCAGTGTAGCGGCCCGCGCGCTGCGGGCTGGTCCTGGCCGAGCCAGTCGCTACCTGTCGTTGGGCCAGAACGTCACCGCGTGCGGCCGGCAGGCAGGCCCAATGGTGGCGCTGGCCGCTAGCGCGTGGCGAGCAGCATCCGGAGATCGTCGACCTGCGCCGCATCGAGCGCACGCTTGGGGAGCAGCTGGAAGTTGTAATCGGAGAGGAACAGCACGAACAGGTCAGGGCTTTCCTGCCAGGCCACGTAGGTGCCCCACGCCACCCGGCTTTCGACACCGCCCTGGCGCGCCCGATAGGCGGCCTCGTCCCAGTGCGCGATGACCGGCTCGCGCAGCAGCGGCTCGCGCCGGAAGCGTTGGCGCACGAGCAGCGGGGCGAGCAGCAGCGGCAGTCCGAACGCGAACCCCAGGATTGTCGCTGCTGCGACGAGCGCGATCCACGGCAGGTCGCCGGCGAGCTCGGACCAGGGCGTGCCGAGAATCAGCGCGATCCCGCTCACCACCAGCGTAGCGACCAGCCACAACAGCATCAGGCGCAGGCGCGTACGGCGATCGCGCATCGCACGCAGCAGGTGGACGCGCGCACCGCGCCGGTGGTCGCGCTCGTCGAGCGTGAAGATCGTGTTGCGGTCCATGGCCTGCCTGGAAAGGGCGTTGCGCCGATGCTAGCGCGTCGCCATCTCCGGCACCGCGAGGACCGCGTCCAGCGCGGGTCTCGGCCGGCGATCGCGGTCGAACAACAGCGGGTAGTTGGTGCGGTTGGGCACGGGATAGTCGTTCTTCCACGACATGCCGTCGTGCACGCCCCAGACCGTGATGCGGTCGATGACGTCGCGCTTGCGATGGAACAGCGCGAACAGCTCGGCGTAGCGTTGCGCGAGCTGGCGTTCGACATCGGCCGGCAGGCCGTCGGGGTAGGGGTCGAGGTAGCGCTCGAACTCTTCCAACTGGAACTGCGGGTGCGCCAGCCCGGTGCCGATCACCTGGCCCTCGCGCGTGAGCGGCAGCACGTCGATGTCGAGTTCGGTGATCATGACCTTGACCCCCAGCGCGGCATAGGCGTCGATCGAGGCCTCGATGTCCTCCAGCGACGGGTAGTGCAGGCCCCAGTGCGCCTGCATGCCGATGCCGTCGATGCGGATGCCGGCGTCCTGCAGCATCTTCACCAGGCGCACGATGCCGGCGCGCTTGGACGGGCGCCAAGTGTTGAAGTCGTTGTAGTAGAGCTCGGCGTCGGGCGCGGCGCGCGACGCGGCGGCGAAGGCTTCGCGTACGACGGTGTCGCCGTCACCGAGCGCGCGCGTCCACACGGTGTCGCGATACGCGCCGTCCTCGCCGACGATCTCGTTGACCACATCCCAGGCGTGCACGCGTCCCCGATAGCGGCCTGCGACGGTGGCGACGTAGTCGCGCAGGCGCGCGGTCATCGCGTCGGCTGCGAGCGGGGCGACGGCGGCGTCCTGGAAGAACCAGTCGGGGGTCTGGTTGTGCCAGACCAGCGTGTGGCCGACGATGAACTGGCCGTGGCGCTGACCGAAGTCGACGAAGGCGTCGGCCGCGGCGAAATCCCAGGTGTCCGGCGCGGGATGCAGCACCTCGGCCTTCATGACGTTCTCGGCGGTGATCGCATCGAAGTGCAGCGGCACCAGCGCCTGCGCGCGTGCGTCGCGGCCTGCGACGATGTCGTCGTTGACCGCAGTGCCGATCCGGAACGCACCGGCGTAGGCGCCCTTGAGCGTGGCCGGCGGCTGCGCCTGGCGCGGTCCGGCGCTGGCGTCCGGCACAACGGATGGCGACAGGGCGAGCGCGGCGGCCGACCACGCCAGCAGCGTGGTCGCCAGGAGCAGGCGGCAGGACATGGGTGCGGACATGCGATCTCCGGCGGGCTGGGCAGAACGGGCGTGGCGCATCACAGCCGATACGTCTGTTTGGGGAGCCGGTAGGCGAGATCGATCGCGACCTCGGCCGCCGCGTCCTCGTCCAGGCGATGCTCGGCGACGAGTTTGGCCAGGAACGCACAGTCGACGCGCCGGGCGACATCGTGACGGGCCGGGATCGACAGGAAGGCGCGGGTGTCGTCGTTGAAACCGACGGTGTTGTAAAAGCCCGCGCTGCTGAGCGTCTGCTCGCGGAAGCGCCACATGCCTTCCGGGGCATCGTGGAACCACCACGCCGGCCCCAGCGACAGGCACGGCCAATGCCCGGCCAGCGGTGCGAGCTCGCGCGCGTAGGTGCTCTCATCGAGCGTGAACAGGATCAGGCGGAAGTCGGGCGCGTTGCCGGCGACGTCGAGCAGCGGCTTGAGCGCGTGCACGTACTCGGTGCGCACCGGGATGTCGGCACCCTTGTCGCGGCCGTAGCGGTCGAACAGGGCGCGGTTGTGGTTGCGGAAGCAGCCCGGGTGGATCTGCATGACCAAGCCGTCGTCCAGGCTCATGCGCGCCATCTCGGTCAGCATCTGCGCGCGGAACAGTTCGGCCTGTGCCGGCGGGGCATCGCCGCGTACGACGGCCTCGAACAGCCGGCGCGCCTCGTCCGGCGGCAAGTTGGCGGTTGCGCAGGTCGGGTGGCCGTGATCGGTCGAGGTGGCGCCCAGCTGCGCGAAGAACGCGCGCCGCGTGCGGTGCGCGCGCAGGTAACCGGTCCAATCGTGCACGTCCTCGCCGGTCAGATCGCCGAAGCGCGCCAGTGCTTGGTGGAACTGTTCGTGCTCCGGGTCGATCACCGCGTCCGGGCGATAGGCCGTGATGACCCGGCCGGTCCAGCCACTGGCACGGATCGCGGCATGATGCTCGAGCGGGTCGAGCGGCGACTCGGTGGTCGCGATGACCTCGATGCCGAAGCGTTCGAATAGTGCGCGCGGCCTGAACGCCGGCGTCGCCAGCGCGTCGGTGATGCTGTCGTAGTAGAGATCGGCGGTCGCCTCGGATAGCCGCACGCGCAGGCCGAAGACCTCGAAGAACACATGGTCGAGCCACAGCGCGGACGGCGTACCGCGGAAGAGGGGGAAGCGCTCGGCAAGCAGGCGCCAGGCCGCGCGCGGGTCGACCGCCGCGCGCGAGCCGTCGGCGCGCGGGATGCCGAGCGCGTCGAGGTCCACGCCCTGGCTGTGGAGCATCCGGAACACGTAGTGATCCGGCACCAGCAGCAGCTCGGTCGCATTCTCGAACGGCGCATCGGTCGCGAACCAGGCCGGGTCGGTATGGCCGTGTGGGCTGATGATCGGCAGCCCGGCGATCTGCGCGTACAGCCGGCGCGCGATCGCACGCTGGGTCGGCTCCGGCGGGAACAGGCGATCGGGATGCAGGGCGAGCGGGGCGTGGGCGGTCATGGGTGGTCTTCTTCGAAGCGGTGCGGACGTGGACAAACACGCGATCGGGCTGCCCGGTGCCAGCGTGTCGCGCCTGCGCTGGCCGGGGATCTCATCGCCTCGTGCTCGTCGGCGGTCCGAGCAGCGTCCTGGGCACGCCGTCGCGGACGATCTCGATGCGCTGCACGACCACGGCCGGATCGACGCGCCACAGGCGCAGCGTCTGCGCACCGGCCTCGATGCGGTGGCGCGACGTGGCGACGTGCACGCTGTCGGCGACCGCACGCTGCCACGCCGGGAAATCCGGGTGGCCGGGCGTCGGGTCCAGGCGCATGGTCAGCCGTTGCGGCGCGGCGTCGTCGAACGATACCGCGAGGCGCTGACCACCGCGGTCGGCGTAGTCGAGTGTCGGCGACACCACAACGCGGACCTCGACTTCGCCGGCGGCCTGTAGGTGCACCGGATATTCGAGCCAGGCGCCGCCGGGGCCGGGCTCGCTGGAGGCGGCGGTGACCGGCACCGTGGTCACGCCCGCGCGGGTGCGGCCCAGATGCGGGATAGTCTCCCAGGCCAGGCCGTCCGGCGCGACGGCGCGCGTGTAGTCGCCGGCCTCGATCGCGACGACCCCACCGCTTTCGACGAAGCCTGTCATCGGCCCGGTCGATGCCGGCCGGGTCACCGGCACCGCCACACGCACTTCGGTGCGGTCGCTGCCGAGCAAGTCGAGATAGGCGACCTGTGTCCCAGCGGGGACCGCCTGCCAGTCGACCTCGATGCGCAGCGGCTGGGCGTCCGTGACCTCGGCAGTGGCCGGCGTCACCCGCAGCCAGGTGACGGATGAGGTGGCGGTGTAGCGGAACGGCGCCGCGCCCCGGTTGAACACGACGACCTCCGGCGCGCGTGTGGCCTGGGGATCGAGTACCGGAAGCCGCGCGATCTCGGCCGGCACCGGCCAGCCGCGTGGATCGCCCTCGACCGCGACGCCCATCGTGCCGCGCTCGCGCACGTCGATGCGCGCCAGCGCCGGCAACACGTTGCGGTCGGGCATCTGCCAATGTGTGTAGCCGATGCGTGGCTGCGACATCATGTGCACCCACTTGCCGCCGGCGATGTCCTGTTCGTAGATGCGCGCCAGCTCGGCATCGCGCGCGAACAGGCGCACCGCCTCGTCCGCCCAGGCATTCGTCGACGCGCGGCCCTGGTCGGCGTACAGCCGGTTGCGCGCGACCGCAATATGGAACCGATTGAGGTTGGCGCTCGCCAGCACCGGATAGGCGACCAGCTGATACCAGGCGTCGCGCTGCGCGGCCGGCAGTGCGGCCCCCACGCGCTCGGTCTGCGCGACCAGCGCGCCCCATTCGGCCAGCACGCGCTCGGCCTCGCCGAAATGCAGCAGGCTCCAGGTGTCGGCCGACACCAGCTCGGGCTTGCGACGCGCGTTGAACTGCGTGTAGCGGGTCAGGATCTCACCGATCTCGCTGGCGTGGGCGGCGCCGAACTGCTGCGCGGCCCAGGCGGCGGGATAGGCCGCCAGCGCCTCGCGGGTCATCGCGTCGGGGTTCCAGGCCTGGTCGAGGAAGAAGCCGATCGGCAGTTCCATCGGCTTGATGTCGCCGGCATTGACCACCCACAGCCGGTCGACGCCGTGCGCATAGGCCAGGCGCATCTGCTCCCAGACGCGCTCGATCTGGGTGGTGTTGAGCCACTTGTAGTTGCGCGGCCCACCGACGTAGTCGAAGTGGTAGTAGACGCCGTAGCCACCGGCGCGGCGGTCGCCGGGCGCGGGCAATCGGCGCAGGTTGCCCCAGTTGTCGTCGGCGAACAGCAGCGTGACATCGTCGGGCACCCGCATGCCGGCATCGAAGTAGTCCTGCACCTCCTTGTATAGCGCCCAGACCTGTGGCGTGTCCTGCGGTGGGCGGCCGGTGACCTCGGCGAGGATCCGCCGCTGGTCGGCGACGATGCCCTCCAGCAATGGGATCGCCGTGCCTTCGGCCATCGGCTCGTCGCCGTCGCCGCGCATCCCGAGGGTCACGACGCTTTCGTGGCGACCCATGCGCGCGATACCGGTACGCCAGAAATCGCGAAGCCGCTCGGCGTTCTTGGTGTAGTCCCACGGCCCCGCGCCATGGCGCGACCATTCGACGTGCGCGCGCATCATCGGCTCATGGTGGCTGGTGCCCACGACCACGCCCATCTCGTCGGCGAGCGCGGCGTTGCGCGGATCGTCGTCGTAGAACGCACGGCCCCACATTGCCGGCCACAGGAAATTGCCCTTGTGGCGCAGGATCAGCGTGAACACGCGTTCGTAAAAACGATGGTTCGGGCCGCCATAGGTCGCCTGCATCCAGCCGCCGAGCGCGGGGTCCTCGTCGTTGATGAACAGGCCGCGGTAGCGCACCGCGGGCGCGTCGACGAAGCGGCCGGGGGCGACGTGCAGCGCGGCGCGATGCGGCGCCGGCACGTCGGCCCACCAGGTCCACGGCGACACGCCGATGCGACGCGAGAGTTCGTAGAGGCCGAAGATCGTGCCGCGCCTGTCGGCGCCCGCGATCACCAGCGCGCGGTCGATGCCCGGTTCCGGGGCGTCGACAACCTGCAGCAGGTGGCCTTCCCAGGTACCGGCGACGTCGGAAACGTCGAGTCCGTGTTCGCGCACGAGGCGGTCGATGCGCGGGCTGTGTCCGAGCGTGCCGGCGATGATCGCCAGCGGCGTCGCGGTTTTGGGCGCATCCGTACCGGCGACCGCGGCCAGGTCGGCGCGCAGGTCGACGGCGGCGCGCAGGACGCCCGGATCGTCGGCCGCATCGACCAGCACCGGCAACGGCCGGCCGTCGACGATCAGCGGTAAAGCGCCAGGCACCGCCGTTTCGCAGACTGCGGCCGGTCGCGTGCAATCGTCGGCAGCGGGCGTCGGCACGGTGGCCAGCGCCGGGCAGGCCACGGCGATCAGCAACACGACCGCTACGGACAGCCGCCTTCCGCCCGCTGCGCACGCGAACGACACCATCAGTCCGCCTCGCCGCGCAGGTAGTTGCGCAGCCAGTCCAGCGCCGGCCGTTCGCTGCCGTCGTCGCGAACCAGGTAGGCGCCTTGTTCGTCGCGCCACAGACCGCGGCGGAAGCCCCACAGGGTGACGCCCTTGACGGCGGGATGCTCCCAGAACATCGGGAAGATCCGCTGCATGTCGCGCAACTGGGTCGCGTCGTCGGGCCCGTCGATGTCGAGCTCGGTCACATAGACCGGCAACCCGGTCGCGCCGAGCGCATCGAGGTTGCTGCGGTGCACGTCGATCGCGGTGTCGGTCGTCGTCGAGAACGCATGGCCCTGCACGCCGATCGCATCGACCAGATCCTCGGCCTGCAACAGCCGCACGATCTCGAGATAGCGGCGCGTGGCGTCGGAATCGTTGGTCACGCTGTATTCGTTGATCATCAGCTTGGCGTCGGGGAAGTGCCGGCGGGCGAGCCGGAACGATTCGAGGATCCAGTCCCAGCCGCTCTCGCCGTCGCCGCCCAGCGCTTCGATGTAGTGGCCGCCGCCTTCGTCGTCTTTGGACGGCGGGTCGTGCAGCGGCTCGTTCACGACCTCGACGAAATCGATGCCCGGATAACGTGCGGCGACGGCCGCGAACCACTGCTCGATCTCGGCGCGCTGCTCGTCGGGCGGCAGGGTCTTGATCCACTCCGGCTGCTGGTTGCCCCAGACCATTACGTGCATCTGGAACGGCAGGCCGTGGTCCTTGGCGACCTGCCAGGCCGCATCGAGCTCGTCCCAGACCATCACGTCGCGCTCGGCCTCGACCTCGCCCCACTTGCCGCCATTCTCCGGCGTGACCTTGTTCCAGTAGTCGGTGAAGCCCTCGGCCTGTGGCGGGCTGTAGGCGCCGCCGAGGAACTTGTCGTGACCGTGGGCCAGCGCCGTGGAGGCGGGAACAGACGCCGGATCGGCAGTGGCGGCGGCTGGCGCGGCGGCCGGGCGTTCGCCGCAGGCGGCGAGGGCAAGGACGAGCGCGCCGAGCAAGGGCAGGGAAGAGGTCTTCATCGTGTCAGGCTCCCGAAATCGAACAGAACATCGCAGTGGCACCGGTGCAGGCTCACGCCGCCCCGTCGTGCAGTCGTGCCGGCGCCAGCTGCGGCGCAAGCAGGTGCACGATCAGTAACGCCACCAGGTAAGCCGAGCCGGCCATCAGGAACACTGGCAGATAACTGCCGGTGGTCTGCAGCAACCAGCCGATGAACGTGGCGATCATCATGCCGCCGACCGCACCGGCGAAGCCGCCGATGCCCACGACCGAGGCCACCGCGTGGCGCGGAAACATGTCCGAGGTCAGCGTGAATACATTGGCCGACCAGCCCTGGTGACCCGCGGTCGCCAGTCCGATCAGCGCCACGGCGAGCCACAGATTGTCGGCCTGCGCGGCGAACACGATCGGCACCACGCACAGTGCGCAGACCAGCATTGCGCCCTTGCGTGCGCGGTTGACGCTCCAGCCCAGGCGCAAAAAACGTCCGGCCAGCCAGCCGCCGAGAATGCTGCCCACGTCGGCCAGCACGAAGATCGCCACCAATGGCAGCCCGAGCGCGAGCAGGGTCAGCCCGTACTCGGCATTGAGGAACTTCGGCAGCCAGAACAGGAAGAACCACCAGATCGGGTCGGTGATGAACTTGGCGGCGACGAAGGCCCAGGCTTGGCGGTGGCGCAGGATGCGCCGCCAAGGCACCTTGGCCGACGGTTCGGGAGGATCGCTGCGGATATGCGCAAGCTCGGTCGGCGACAGCGCCGGCTGCTGCTCGGGCGTGCGATAGGTCAACAGCCACACCGCCAGCCAGGTCGCGCTGAGCGCACCGGTAAACAGGAACGCGGCCTGCCAGCCCCAGGTCACTGCGATGACCGGCACCAACAGCGGGGCGACGATCGCGCCGATGTTGGAACCGGAGTTGAAGATGCCGGTCGCGAGCGCACGCTCGCGCCTGGGAAACCACTCGGCCACGGTCTTGATCGCGGCCGGGAAATTGCCGGCTTCGCCCAGCCCCAGCAGGAAGCGCGCGATCATGAAGCCGGCGACGCTGGCCGCCAGCGAATGGCTCATCGCTGCGATGCTCCACACGCAGATCGCGATCGCGTAGCCGGCCTTGGTCCCCAACCGGTCGATGACGGCGCCGGCGCACAGCAAGCCGATCGCGTAGGCGGCCTGAAATGCAGTGACGATGGCGCCGTACTGCATTTCGCTCCAGCCGATCTCGTCCTGCAGAAACGGCGCGAGCACGCCCAACACCTGGCGATCGACGTAGTTGATGGTGGTGGCGGCCAGCAGCATCGCGCACACGCGCCAGCGGTACATGCCAACCTTGGCAGCCGGCGTGGCGCGGGTGGTCCGATCGCCGCCGCTCATCCGCATCGCTCCGCACGATCGCTGCCAGCGACCGCCAGTGGCCGCGCTCTCCCAATCGCTGTCATCGCCTCCCTCCAGGCGTCGTCCACGTCGCCAAGACGTGGTAGCGCTATCATTAACACAGCGAGTTTTGGAATGCGTTCTGCGCTGCACCAAGCGGGCATAGCACCGTCGAAGTACGGGTGATACAGCATTTCCAGCGGCATTTTTACCGGTTTCCGGCTCTGGCGCATCCATGCTGCTACGCAGCGTGCGGTCTATTTTTGATAGCGCTACCATCAATTCGAGCGCGGCGCCGGAGCGGTTGTCAGGCCGGGCAGGGGCGAAAACGAACACCACACCATGGCATGGGCGACGCAAGGTGCGTCACGTGCGGTCACCAGAAACGGGAGGGGAGTACGGTGTACAAGCAAGTCTCGAAGAATGCGTTGTCGCATGCGTTGGGTCTGGCGCTGCTGGGGGCCGTAGGCGCCCCGGCACTCGCGCAGGACACGGCACCGGCGGGAGCGTCGGCCACCGATCTCGATGCGGTCGTCGTCCGCGGCTACCGACAGAGCCTGCAGTTCGCGACCGAGGCCAAGCGCGACTCGACCGGCTTCACTGATTCGATCTTCGCCGAGGACATCGGCAAGTTCCCCGACACCAACATCGCCGAATCGTTGAGCCGGATCCCGGGCATCCAACTTAACCGCGACGTCAACGGCGAGGGGCTGAACATCGCGATCCGCGGGTTGCCCAGCAGCTTCACCAAAACCACGATCAACGGCGCGTCGGTCGCGACCGCATCGATCGGCCTGGATGCGACCAACCAGAACCGCGAGGTGGATCTCAATATCTTCCCAACCGAGTTCTTCAACCAGCTCACCGTCTACAAGTCGCCCACCGCGCGCTTGTCCGAAGGCGGCGCCTCGGGCGTGGTCGACATGCGCAACATGCGTCCGTTCGACGTCAACGGCAGCCAGCTGACCTATTCGCTGCAGGCCGACTACAACGACATCAGCGAAAAGACCAGTCCACGCGGCACCGTGATCGGTAGCTGGACCAACGAGGACGGGACCTTCGGGGTGCTCGCCGGCGTGACCTCGCAGCGCGGCAAGATCGGCGTCGAAGGCTACGAGACCATCGGCTGGACCAATCCCAACCTGACCAATGCGCAATGCGGCAATGGCGGTGCGCCGGCAGGCTTCCCATCGCTGGGCAGCCCTTGCAACGTGACCGGCGGCAACGGCTGGCGCATCCCCGACGTCGTGCCGGGCAACCGCTCCACGCTCGGTGCCGGGCTGGTGCCCGGCCAGGTGATCGACGCCGCCTGGCTGCAGGCCGCCAATCCGGGGCTGACCCCCGAACAGATCGGCGAAGCGCTGATCCCGCGGCTGGGCCGGCCGGTGCACATGAGCGGCGACCGCGACCGCGATGCGTTCCTGGGTTCGGTGCAGTGGCGTCCGAACGATCGCGTCGAACTGTACCTGGATGTGCTCTACACCAAGGCCAAGCGGACCAATGACCGCATCGACATCAACCTGATCGGCCGCAACGGCAACATCATTCCGCTGGACATGCAGCTCGATGCCAACAATGTCGTCACCAGCGCCACCTTCGCCAATGCGCAGTTCTTCATGGAGGCGCGGCCCTATAGCGAGGACGTGCAGTACTGGCATCTGACACCCGGCGGCACGTTCTGGTTCGGCGAGGGCCAGGACATCAAGCTCGACGTGCAGGCCAACATGAGCCGCAGCTGGATGTTCCGCGACTCGCCGACGATCGGCTTCAATTCGCCGTTCACGACTCTGCAGTACCGCAACGACGGCAACGTGCCGACCTGGGACGGCGACCTGGACCTCAACGATCCGGGGCTGGGCTGGACCTGGACCGGCGGCCGTGTCTGGGCGCAGAACGAAAAGCGGGTCACGCAGACCCGCGGCATCCGCGCCGACTTGCAGCTGGGCGAGGATCGCAACAACGTGAGCTTCGGCGTGTCCTGGGACAACAACCAGCGGCGTATCCAGGGCTTCGGCGACACCGGCACCGACTGGCAACCCTATGCGCTGTCGCAGATCAGCGACGCGCAGTTGGCGAACTACATCCTGCCCGGACCGAGTGGGTTCGTCACGGTGGACTTCGATCGTTTCATGCGCGATACCAATTACGCGCAGTACCGCGACCGTGCGCCCGAGGCCGCAGGCCCCAACACCGGGGGCGCCACCGGTGGGTTCGACGAGACCACCAAGGCCGCCTATGTGATGGTCAACGGCGAGTCGGAGATCTGGAACCGCAACCTGCGCTACAACATGGGCGTGCGCTATGCGACCACCGACCAGGAGATCAGCGGTCCGGTCACCATCGGCGAGGTGCGCCAGTGGCAGACGCTGACCGGCGACTACGCCGAGTGGCTACCGTCGTTCAGCGCCGCCTGGGACGTGGCCGAGAATGTCGTGCTGCGCACCTCGGCCTCGCGCACGATGACCCGGCCCAATCCCAGCTCGATGCTGCCGGCGACCACCTTCACCGACATCTCGGCCCAAGTCGCCACCCAGGGCAATCCCAACCTCACGCCGTACACCTCGACCAACTTCGATATCGGCGGCGAGTGGTACACCGGCGGTGAGGGCTTCGTCGGCCTGACGCTGTTCAACAAGCGCATCGAGGGCTACACCTACCAGGGCGTGACCACCAAGCCGTTCCGCGAGTTGGGCATTCCGTTCGACACCCTGGTCGACGCGCAGCAGCAGGCGATCAACTCGCGCGGCGGCCCGGACGTGGCGATGGTCAACGTCAACCAGCAGGTCAACGCCGATGCCGAACTCGAGGTCCGCGGCTGGGAGGCGATCTGGGTGCAGCCGCTGAGTGTGGTGCTCGAAGGCCTGGGCTTCATGGCCAACTACACCAAGCTCGACATCAAGGCCCTGGGCAACGATGCCAATGCGCTGGCGGGCAATGTCTATGGCGTGGCGCCGTCGATGTGGAACGCGACCGCCTACTGGGAGAACGCAGTCGCCTCGGTGCGCCTGTCCTACACCTGGTCGGAGGGCGCGGTGGGCTCGGGGCCGAACCAGCAGGGCATTCCGTTCGCACAGATCTACGGCGAGGATCGCGGCCAGCTCGACCTGTCGGCCAGCTACACGCTCAAGGGGGTGCGCTCGGAGCCGCAGCTGACCTTCAACGTGCTCAATATCACCGGTGAGGAGCGCCGGTCGTACTTCGCCTATCCCAATGCGGTCAACGACTTTTACGACCCGGGCACCACGTTCACGGTCGGTCTCCGCGGTACGTTCTAAGGCAGGGCGGGCCCTGCGCGCCGGCGTCATCCTCCCGGACGTCGGTGCGCAGGTGCCTTGGCGATGCGGGCACCGCGCCGGTGCCGTCAGGGAGCAGTGGGGAACACCGACACAATGAGCAACGCATCGCAGATCCTCTCGGTCAGGGAGAAGGTCGGCTACAGCCTTGGTGATCTGGCCGCGAACCTGATCTTCCAGACGCTGATCACCTACCTGGCGTTCTTCTACACCGACGTCTATGCGCTGCCGGCGGCGACGGCGGCGACGATCATCTTCGTCGTCGGCTTGCTGGGCGCGTTCGTGTTCACGCCGATGATCGGCCTGCTGGCCGACCGCACGCGTACACGCTGGGGCAAGTTCCGGCCGTGGATCCTGTGGACGGCGGTGCCGTTCGGGGCGCTGGCCTTGCTGGCCTTTAGCACGCCGGAACTGGGCGAGCGCGGCAAGGTGGTCTATGCGCTGGTGACCTATACGCTGCTGGTGCTGGTCTACGGCGCCAACAATCTGCCTTATGCCGCGCTCAGCGGCGTGCTGACCGGAAATATGGCCCAGCGCAACAGCCTGTCGGCCTACCGCTTCGTCGCGGTGATGATCGCGCAGTTCGTGATCCAGGTGCTGCTGCTGCCGCTGGTGCTGATCCTGGGCGACGGCGACCGGGTGCGCGGCTTCGAGAGCGTGATGACGCTGTTTGCAATCGTCGGCACGGTCTTCTTCCTGATCACGTTCGCGACCACGCGCGAGCGCATCGTGCCGACACCGGCGCAGTCGTCAGGCGTGCGCCAGGACTTGGTCGACCTGGCCCGCAACCGTCCCTGGCAGGTGATGCTGCTGCTGACGATCCTGGTGTTCGTCGCGCTCGCCCTCAAGGGCGGCATGACCATCTACTACTTCCAGTACTACCTCGACCCCACCGCACTGGCCGGGTTCCTCGAGCGCACGGGCTTCGAGCGCGCGATCGACGGGCTCAACGCGTTGCTGACCGGCGCCGGCATGGCGGGCTTTCTGTGGCCGGAGGACGCGCCAACCTCGGCCTTCAGCCTGTTCAACGCCGGCGGCATCATTTGCATGATCCTGGGCATCGGGCTGTCGCGGCCGCTGGCCAATCGCTTCGGCAAGCGCAATGTGTTCGGCGGCGCGCTGACGATATCGACCCTGTTCCTGCTGGCGTTCTATCTCTACTCGCCCGATGCGATCGGCCTGGTATTCGGCTCGCAGATCCTGCACGGCTTCTTCTACGGCATCACGATTCCCTTGCTGTGGGCGATGATCGCCGACGTCGCCGACTGGTCGGAGTGGAAGAACGACCGCCGAGCGACCGCGATCATCTTCTCGGCCATGCTGTGCGGCCTGAAAGTCGGCCTGAGCATCGGCGGCGCGCTGGTCGCCGCGGTGCTGGCGCGCTACGGCTACGAGGCCGGCGCGAGCGCGCAACCGGCCGCCGCGATCGACGGCATCCGGTTGGCGGTGAGCGTGTACTGCTCACTGCCGTTCCTGGCCGGCGTGGCCCTGCTGTTCCTCTACGAGATCGACAAGCCGATGGAAACCCGGATCGAACACGAGCTCGGTGCGCGTCGTGCGCGCACTGCCGGAGCGGCGGCATGACTGCGCCCGCCGACGACGTCCCGCCGGCCGGTGCGCCGGCGGCCGATGCGACGCCCGCGCCGGACCTGCAGGCGCTCGCCGAGCGAGCGATCTCGACGCCGCTGGTGACCCACATCCACACCGCCGATCCGTCGGCGCACGTGTTCGAGGGCAAGCTCTACATCTATCCCTCGCACGACATCGATGCCGGTGCGCCGTTCGACGATGAGGGCGGCCATTTCGGCATGGAGGACTACCACGTCCTGCGTCAGGAGCACCCGGGCGGCGAGGCCGTGGACTGTGGCCGCGCATTGCATGTGCGCGACGTGCCGTGGGCCGCGCGGCAGATGTGGGCACCCGACGCCGCCTGTCGCGATGGCCGCTACTATTTCTACTTCCCGGCCAAGCGCGCCGACGGCCTGTTCCGCATCGGCGTGGCGGTCGGCGACCGGCCGGAAGGTCCGTTCGTGCCCGATCCCGAACCGATCGCCGGCACGTACTCGATCGATCCGGCGGTGTTCGCCGACGACGACGGCGAGCAATACCTGTACTTCGGCGGGATCTGGGGCGGGCAGTTGCAGAAGTACCGCGACGACGTCTTTGATGCGGCCCACGAGGAACCGACCGGTGCGGCACCCGCATTGGGGCCGCGCGTGGCGCGGCTACGCGCCGACATGCGCGGGCTCGCCGAGCCCACGCGCGAAGTGACGATTCTCGACGCGCACGGCCAGCCGCTGCGCGCCGACGACCACGCGCGCCGCTTCTTCGAAGGCCCGTGGCTGCATCGCCACGGCGGTCACTACTACCTGTCGTATTCGACCGGCAACACGCACCTGTTGTGCTACGCGATCGGCGACAGCCCGTATGGGCCCTTCGTCCACCAGGGCGTGCTGCTCGAGCCGGTCGTGGGCTGGACGACGCAGCACTCGATCGTCGAGTTCGAGGGACGCTGGTGGCTGTACTACCACGACGCCTTGCGCTCGGGCGGCGTAACCCACCTGCGCGACGTCAAGGTCACCGAACTGCACCACGACCCCCAGGGCCGCATCCGCACGATCGCGCCCTATGGCGGCTGAGACCGACCGGCCGCGCGCCCGGAATGATGCGACCGCGCCACTGCCGCCGGGGCCGGTGCTGCGCATCGGCAGCGGCGCGACCGAGGTCGACGTCGCGCCCGAAGCGGGCGGGCGCATCGCGCAGATCGTGCACGAGGGCGTCGCGCACCTGGTCGGCCCCGACGACGGATGGCCGACGACGATCGCCTGGGGCTGCTATCCGATGCTGCCGTGGGTCGGGCGGATTCGCCGCGGCAGGTTCCGGTTCGACGGCCGCGCGTACGTGCTGCCGACGAACTTCGGCGGTCATGCGATCCATGGCGTGGGCTTCGCGTTGCCGTGGCAGGTCGAGACGCAGACGCCCGATGCGATCGCGTTGTCGCTGGCGTTGCCGGCCGACGCGGCTTGGCCGTTCGGCGGCACCGCGGCGCAGCGGATCGAAGTCGCACCGGGGCGGGTGAGGCTGACGCTATCGCTCGCGGCCGGCGCGCGCACAATGCCGGCCGAGATCGGCTGGCATCCCTGGTTCCGCAAACCCGAACGTGTGGACTTCGCGCCAGCGCAGGTCTATCCGCGTGATGGGGAGGGCATCGCGACACTGCCGCTGACCCCGGCGCCGTCAGGCCCCTGGGACGACTGTTTTCCCGGGAGCGACGACATCGTCCTGTATCGCGGCGATCAACGATTGCGGTTGCGTTCGGACTGCGACCATCGGGTCGTGTACGACGCCGCCCCGCACGCGACCTGCATCGAACCGCAAAGCGGCCCACCCGATGCCTTCAACCTCGCGCCGCGCCGACTGGCGCCCGGCGAACGACTGACACGGTGGTTCGAGCTGGTGTGGGAGTGATCGTGCGTACCCGCGCCGCCTGTCCGCGTGATCGAATGCATGCGATCGCGGACGCGAGGTCGCGGATACAAGGGGCCGCCGCATCGCACGCGCCATGCGGCGGCGCGACGCGACAGCCAATTCGGCTCAGTCCTCGTCGCCGAAACTGCGGCTCGAATGCGCCGGCCGCGTCGTCGGTGTGTCGGGCACTTCGCGATCGGGTCCGCCGATCTTGATCGCATCGCCGTGCGGCGGCGTGCTCCGGCCATCGTCGAGCGTGCCCGACGTTGCGCCGGCGGCGGTCTGGCGCTTCTGCCAGGCGTTGTAAGCGAACGCCCCTGCGGCGCCGAGCGCCACCCATCTCAGTAGTCCCATCGTCGATCTCCGTGGTTGATAGCGACCACGCCAGCCTCGCGGCTCGGCTGTGAGCCGGCCGTGACCTGCCACCACGTTGTCCGTGCCCGGATCGCAAGCGCTGCGCTGCGGCCTGGCGGCGTCCCTCACACGCGCCGATGCAATGTCCGCAAGACATTGATTCGATTGATTGTCTCCCGGTAGTCATTGCGCGCTCCGGTGGGCATACTCCAGGTCCCCCCCCATCCGTCGGCATCCGGTTTCGTGGATCGAATTCCGGGGCTTGCCCCCCTTCGCAGGAGGTGACGGAGATGAGCGCGACAAGGCAGTGGCTGTTGGCGGTGGCGCTGGGCCTGTGCGTCGTAGGCGGCGTCCAGGCACAGACAGGACCCAATCTAAGTCTGGGCGCGGGCGCCGATGGCTCGAGCAAGGGCGGTGGAACGAGTTACGGCAACGTCATCGACGGTGATCCCGGCACGTGGTGGTCGCCGAGCGGCACGACCGGGCGGATCTCTGTCAAGTGGAGTGCCGCGCGGACGGTGGGCGCGGCAGTGATCCGCGAGCCGACGGGTCAGCAGGGACGCATCGGCAACTGGCGGCTGGTGAACAATGGCAATGGCCAGGTGCTGGCGACCGGCAATGGCGCCGGCACGATCGCGTTCGCGCCTGTCTCGCTGAGCAAGCTCAACTTCGAGATCATCAGCGCGAACGGCACGCCCGCAGTCGCGGAGTTCGAGACCTATGCCGACGGTGGCGCCGCCAATCCGCCCGGCACACCCTGGACGGTGACCCTGTCGGCCAGCGCATCGGGCGCGACCGCGCAACTGACATGGTCGGTCGGTGGCGGGACGCCGACGCGCCAGCAGGTCTATCGCGACGGCGATGCCGATCCGGCAGGGCGCACGCTCGTGGCCGACCACGTGGTCGGCGGCAGCTACGCCGATGCGGGCCTGGCCGCGGGCACGTACTTCTACTGGGTCCGTGTGTTCGACGACAGCGGCACCGCCTACGAGTCGGCCCCGGTCGCAGTGACGGTCGCGTCGGGTGGCGGCGACGGCGGAGGCGGCGGACCGGGCAGTGGAATCGCCGCGGCCTGCAGGCAACTGCTGGAGACCCCGTCGATGAACTGGCGGCAGTCCCCGGTGCTAACCAGCGACCAGGCGATCGTCCAGTGTCTGTCCGACTCGCTGGGCAGCCCGGTCGGCTTCGGACACCGCACCACCGGTGGCTATGCGCCGGCCGGCGGCAGCACGTTGGTGGTGATCACCAAGAGCGGCGCTGTGTCGCCCGAGCAGCAGATCCTCCAGGCGATCGGAACCGACACGCCGACCTGGATCGTCTTCGACAAGGTCGATTTTGCCGCGCCGACCGAGATCGGCATGTACCGCAACGGCTGTGAGGACCCGAAGGTGCGCAACGCGCTGGGCAATGCCAGCGTCGCCGAGTGCCGCGATCACCGGCTGTGGTGCAGCAATCGGGGCGTATCGACGGCCGCGTGCGAGGACACCTTCTTCAATACCCGGCTCAATGATGCGAGCCTCGATGCCCTCAAGCTGCCGATGGTGCGCGACAACACCACGATCGACGGCCGCGGCGCGAATGCGCGCTTCATCTTCAGCGGCCTCAAGATCGGCGCCGACAGCAGCGGCAGTCCGACCCACAGCACGCGCAACGTGATCGTCACCAACAACCACTTTTTCGGTGTTGGCCATACCGAGGACCATAATCTTGACCCGGACATGGTGCGCTCGACCGGTGCCTCGCACGACATCTGGATCCACCAGAACACCTTCGAGAACACCGGTGACTCGGCCTACGACGTCAAGGTCGGCGCGTACGACATCACCGTGTCGTTCAACCGGCTGCACAACGTCAAGCGCGCCGCGCTGCACGGTGCGAGCGACAGCCACACGATCGACGCGCAGATCACCAGCACCGTGCACAACAATCTGTACGTGACCACCGACGACGTGTTCGGCGCCAGCGCCTACAACGGCCTGCGTCGCGTGCCGCTGCTGCGGCGCGGGCAATCGCATCTGTTCAACAACGTCTTCTACGGCTATCGCAAGGACGTGCTGAGTGTGCGCGTGGGCGGGCGTCTGGCGTTCGAGGACAACCTGCTGCTCAACAACAGCGTCAACAGCAAGGGCGACGATCTCGACGACTGGATCGCCGTGCTGCTGCGGGACGTGCGCGATACGTCGGGATTGCGCGTGGAGGGCAGCGTGGTCCGCTACTCGGACGCCAATTGCCAGGCGCACGGGGTGCCCGGGGATCTGACCCGCTCGGTCGGTGCGGTGCCGGACATGCTGGCGCTCTACGATGCGCGCTCGTTGGCCCTGTTCGAGGACAACTGGCTGCCGGCCGACATGGACCTGGCGCGCTACGTGTTCGCGACCGCAGGCAAGGGCGGGCTGGCGCCGTACCTGTCGCCGGCAACGCCGGGGTTCGCTGCGATCGTCGCCGCGGCGCCGGCGGGCTGCCAGTAAGCCCCCACCCGGCCCGCGGGCGCGGTCCGACCTCCCCCGCAGCGCGGGGGAGGTGGTGCATCGCGTGGTGGGTGTTTCCCGCAGAGCGGGGGCGCTCAGCGGTCGCCGCGTTCCAGCGCCTGGCGGCCCGCGTCGGTCAGCATCGCCAGGGTCCGCGCGCCGTCATCGACGGTGCGGACCCAGCCCAGGCCCTGGGCGCCGCCGATCGTGTCCTCGCCCAGGTAGGCGAGCATGCGCAGCAGCACACTCATGCGTAGGCCCAGACGCTTGCACAGCCGCGGCAGCGAGACCCCGTCCGGTGCATCGGCGAGCGCGTGCAGCAGCGCTTCGAGCAGGGCGGTGTCAGCGGACAACGGCGGCGGGGATGTCACGCTGGCGTGGGGCCGCGGCGTCGGTGTCGGGCACGTGCGGCGTCACGATCACCGGCACCGACTTCGACGTCGGCGTCCGCGATTCGTCTGCGTAGCTCGACAACGGCACCAGCGGATTGGTCTCGGGGTAGTAGGCGGCCAGACAGCCGCGCGGAATCGCGTACTCGACCAGCAGGAAGCGCTTGGCCTGCCGCCGCACCCCGTCCTCGCTCAGGCTTTCCAGGTCCACCCAATCGCCGGCGCGCATGCCGAGCGCGGCGATGTCCTCGGCCGCGATGAACAGCACGCGGCGCTCGCCGAACACGCCGCGGTAGCGGTCGTCCAGCCCGTAGACGGTGGTGTTGTACTGGTCGTGCGAGCGCGTGGTCGCCAGCGTGAATACCGGGCGGTCGCCGTGCATGCGGCGTGCGCGGTGGATCGGATTGTCGGTCGGCACCCGGGCCGGCACGAAATTCGCCTTGCCGGTCTCGGTAAGCCAGCGGCGATCGCGTGCGGTGTTCGACAGCCGGAAGCCGCCGGGCACGCGGACCCGGGTGTTGAAGTCGTGGAAATCGTCGAAGGTGCGGGCGATCAGGTCGCGGATGCGGTCGTAGTCCTCGATCAGCGCCAGCCACGGCACCCGGCTGCGCTCGCCGAGCGTGGCGTGGGCCAGGTGCGCGACGATCGCCGGCTCCGACAGCAGGGTGTCGGAGGCCGGCGGATTGATGCCCGACGACAGGTGCACCATGCTCATCGAGTCCTCGACCGTTACGCCCTGCGCGCCGCGGGCCTGGATGTCGATCTCGGTCCGGCCCAGGCATGGCAGGATCAGCGCCTCGCGGCCGTGGGTGAGGTGGGTGCGATTGAGCTTGGTGGTGACGTTGACGGTGAGCGCGCAGTTGCGCAGTCCGCGTGCGGTCGCCTCGGTGTCGGGGGTTGCGATCGCGAAGTTGCCGCCCATGCCGAAGAACACCTTCGCGCGGCCGTCGATCATCGCCTCGATCGCGCCGACGGTGTCGTAGCCGTCCTCGCGTGGCGGTTCGAAGCCGAACACGTCGCGCAGCCGGTCCAGGAATGCGGCCGGCGGCTTTTCGTAGATCATCATCGTGCGGTCGCCCTGCACGTTGCTGTGGCCGCGCACCGGGCAGGCGCCGGCACCCGGGCGGCCGAGGTTGCCGCGCAGCAACAGCAGGTTGGTCAGCATGTTGATCGTCGCGACCGAATGCTTGTGCTGAGTGATGCCCATGCCCCAGCACGCGATGACCCGCTCGGACTTCAGGTACAGCTCGCCTGCGCGGCGGATCTGCGCCTCGTCGAGGCCCGATTCCTCGACGATGATCTCCCAGGGTTCGGCCAGCACGTCGGCGGCGAACGCATCGAAGCCGGACGTGTGTTCGGCGATGAACGCCTGGTCGAGCAGCGAGTCGCCGCCCTGGCCGGTGACCTCGACGTCGCGCTCGAGCACGTGCTTGATCATGCCCTTGATCGCCGCCAGATCGCCGCCGATCTTGAGCTGGAAGTAGTCTGAGGAGATCTGCGTCGAGCCGTTGGTCAGCATCGAGATCTTGTCCTGCGGGTCGGCGAAGCGCTCCAGGCCGCGCTCGCGCAGCGGATTGAACGAAGCGATCGCACAACCGCGACGTGCCGCCTCGCGCAGCTCGCCGAGCATGCGCGG
This sequence comes from Luteimonas sp. S4-F44, assembly GCF_022637415.1. Classification (NCBI taxonomy): domain Bacteria; kingdom Pseudomonadati; phylum Pseudomonadota; class Gammaproteobacteria; order Lysobacterales; family Lysobacteraceae; genus Luteimonas; species Luteimonas sp. S4-F44. The sequence goes on along the minus strand of NZ_CP093340.1, from coordinate 2,487,867 downwards.
ATGGTTGGTGCCGGGGTTCTGGCCGAAGATGAAGATCGCATCGGCCAACTCGAAGTCGTGCAGCGACACCGTGCCTTTGCCCACACCGATCTGCTTCTTGAGCGCGGTGCCCGACGACTCGTGGCACATGTTCGAGCAGTCGGGGAAGTTGTTGGTGCCGTACTCGCGCACGAACAGCTGGTAGAGGAACGCCGCCTCGTTGGAGGTGCGCCCGGAGGTGTAGAAGATCGCCTCGTCGGGCGAGGGCAGGGCATTGAGGTGCCGGGCGATCAGCGCAAAGGCCTCGTCCCACGTCGTCGGCACGTAATGGTCGGTGGCTGCGTCATAGCGCATCGGCGTGGTGAGCCGGCCCTGGCCCTCGAGCCAGTGGTCGCTGTAGCCGCGCAGCTCGGCAACGCTGTAGCGCGCGAACAGTTCGGGTCCGGCGCGGAACTTGGTGGCCTCGGCTGCGACGGCCTTGGCGCCGTTCTCGCAGAATTCGAACGTCGAGGTGTGGTCGCGGTCGGGCCAGGCGCAGCCGGGGCAGTCGAAGCCGTCGGGCTGGTTGGCGCGCAGCAGCGTCTTGGCGCCGTCGACCGCGATGTTCTGGTCCATCAGCGCCTTGGCGACGCTCTTGAGCGCACCCCAGCCGCCGGCGGGGGCGTCGTACTTGCGGATCGGTTGCTTGCTCATGGCGTGGAACTCCTGCCGGGGCGCGGGGCTGCGGACGGCGACGGCGCCGACTCGGGCAGCAGCCGCTGCGCGTGGGTGTACACGGCGTGCCCGTCGTCGCGGGCGAAGCCGATCAAGGTGAGGTTGGCGCGCTGGGCGAGCGAGATCGCCAGTGCGGTGGGGGCGGAGATCGCGGCCATCAGGGCAATGCCTGCGCTGGCGGCCTTCATCGCCATTTCGTAGCTGGCGCGGCTGGTGACGACCAGAAAGCCCGCGGTCACCGCATGATCGGCACCGTGCAGCGCGCCAATCAGCTTGTCGAGCGCGTTGTGCCGGCCGATATCTTCGCGCACCAGTAACAGGGAGCCGTCGGTCGCGGCCCAGCCGGCGGCGTGGGTAGCGCCGGTCAGTGCGTTGATCGATTGGCTGCCGCGCAACTGCCGCAGTGCGCGTTGCAGGGCGTGGACCTCGATGCGCACATCGGCCGTGACCGGCGGCGGCTGGCGCAGCGCGGCTTCCAGCAGCTCGCTGCCGCATACGCCGCAGCCGCTGCGCCCGCTCATGCTGCGCCGACGCGCGGCCAGCGCCTCGGCGCGAGCGTCGGGAATGCGCAGGCGGATCTCGATGCCTTCGAGCAGGTGCTCGATGCCTTCGATCGCGACATCGTCCGGACGTTCGACGATGCCCTCGCTCAGCGCGAAGCCGCGTGCGAAATCCTCGAGGTCGGCCGGCGTGGCCATCATCACCGCGAAGGGCGCGTCGTTGTAGACGAACGCCACCGGCACTTCCTCGGCGATGGCGTCGTCGAGCCGGTGGCCCGCACCGCCGCGCCAGCGTTCGACCGAACGCAGCACGGCGCCTTGGGGCAGATCGGGATCGGGAGCGGGGGCCTGGGTCATGGCGATGACGATAGCGGCGGGCCCGTGAGTGCCCGCCGGCGAGGTCAGGAGAACAGCACCAACGCCTTCTCCAGCGTCTTCCAGATGCCGAAGGCGAGCGGAATGCCGACAGCCGCCCAGCAGAACGCGACCAGCAGCGGGTTACCACCCGAGCCGATGCGGTCCATATCGTCCTGGGAGAGCAGCGACTTGCCGCTGGCGTCGACCTTCTCGTGCGCCAGCTGCTTCTCGTGCGCCAGCTCCTCGGGCGTCATGAAGTACTTCGCGTTCACCGGGCGCACCAGCAGGTTGCACACCAGGCCCAGCGCGAGCATGCCGGCCAGGATGTACATCGTGGTGTTGTAGACCTGCGAAGGCGGCATGCCCAGGCTCAGTTGGTACTCGCGCATATGGCCGATCACCAGCGGGCCGAGGATGCCGGCCGCAGCCCACGCGGTGAGCAGCCGCCCGTGGATCGCGCCCACGTGCTGGGTGCCGAACAGATCGGCCAGGTACGCCGGTACGGTGGCGAAGCCGCCGCCGTACATCGACAGGATCACGCAGAAGGCGATGACGAACAGCGCAATCGAACCGGCGTTGCCGAGCGTGGGCGCGGCGGCGTACAGCGCGATGCCGAGCACGAAGAAGATCGAGTAGGTGAGCTTGCGTCCGAATTTGTCGGACATCGAAGCCCAGAAGAACCGGCCGACGATGTTGGCCAGGCTCAGCATGCCGACGAAGCCTGCCGCGATCGCGGCGATCGCCGACAGCTGCTCGCCGCTGAGGTCGCCGAAGCCGGCGTCGACCCCGATCAGGCGACCGCCGAACATTTCCTGCAGCATCGGTGAGGCCAGACCCAGCACGCCGATACCGGCCGAGACGTTGAGGCACAGCACCGCCCACACCAGCCAGAACTGCGGAATGCCCCAGACTTTCTTCACGTGCACGTGGCCCTGGGTGATCATCGCGTTGTTGGACGCCGGCGGCGGCGTCCAGCCCCTGGGCTTCCAGCCGGTCGGCGGCACGCGGTAGCCGAACGCGCCGGCCATCATGAAGACGAAGTAGACCACCGCCATGACCAGGAACGTCTCCTTGACGCCGACCGAGGTCGGGGTCGCGAAGTGGCGCATCAGCATGTCGGCCAGCGGGCTGCCGATCAGCGCGCCGCCACCGAAGCCCATGATCGCCATGCCGGTCGCCATGCCGCGGCGATCGGGAAACCACTTGATCAGCGTCGACACCGGCGAGATGTAGCCCAGCCCCAGGCCGATGCCACCGATCACGCCCGAGCCCAACCACAGCATCCAGATCTGATGCAGATGGACGCCAAGCGCGGAGATCAGCAGGCCGCCGCACCAGCACAGGGCGGCCACGAAGCCGGCCTTGCGCGGGCCGACGCGTTCGAGCCAGCCGCCCCAGATCGCGGCCGAGCAGCCCAGCAGCACGAAGAACAGCGTGTACATCCACTGCAGTTCGCTGATCTGCCAGTCGCAGCTGGCGGAGGTGATGCGTGCGAAGAAGCCCATCTCAGGGCCGCAGGCGACCGGCGCATTGATGCCGACGGCCATCGACAGCGGCAGCCAGAACACGCTGAAGCCGTAGGCCATGCCGATGCACAGGTGGATCGCCAGTGCGGCCGGCGGAACCAGCCAGCGGTTGAAACCGGCCTTGGCGATGATGCGTTCTTTTGACAGCAGGCCGCCCGAAGGCGCTGCGGCGGCAGGAAGCGGAGCTGCGGTGCTGTTGGCCATGGATCCTCCCGAATCGATCAGCCGGATGCGGTATCGCGGCCAAATATGCTGTGAAATGCATATCTGATGCGACAAAGTGTCGCAACGGTAGCCGCATCAGGCCTGTACGTGAAGCGCCATTGGTCTAATAATCGGCTTTCGAAAGCCTATTGGTCCCGCCGACGCGGGCGGGAGTCGCGATGTACAAGGTCCGCATCCAGCCGCAATGGACGCTCGAGAACAGCGACGGCGTGGGCTTGTCGTCGCCACTGGTCGACCTGCTGTTGGCTGTGCGGGCGACTGGCTCGCTCGCCGCGGCTGCTCGCCAGGCTGGGGTGTCCTACCGTTACGCCTGGGGGCGGTTGCAGGACGCGCAGGCGGTGTTCGGGCAGCCGCTACTGCGCATGAGCCGCGGCCGTGGGGCCTCGCTGACGGCGATCGGCGAGCGCCTGGTCTGGGCCGACAGCCGGATCGCCGCGCGCCTGTCGCCGTTACTCGACAGCCTGGCGACGGAACTGGAGGCCGAACTCGAACGCACGGTCGGCGCGCATGCGCGGCCATTGCGCGTGCATGCCTCGCATGGCTTCGGCGTGGAGACGCTGCGCCGTGCGATGGCGGCATCGGACGTGGCGCTGGACCTCAAGTACCGCAGCCCCGACGACGCGTTGGCCGCGCTGCGCACCGGCGCTTGCGACATCGCCGGCCTGCACCTGCCGATCGGCACGCTCGAAGCGCCCTTATTCGCGCACTACCGTCCGCGCCTCGACCTGGATGCCGATCGCGTGATCCACCTGGCGATGCGCCGCCAGGGGCTAGTGCTCGCGGCTGGCAATCCGCTGGGCATCGGCACGCTGCAGGACCTGGAACGGCCCGACATCCGCGTGATCCACCGCCAGCCCGGGTCGGGCACGCGGCTGCTGTTCGAGACCATGCTGGCCAGCCACGGCATCGCCTTCGACCGCATCCGCGCCTGCGACGTCGAGGAGTTGACCCACGCTGCGGTGGCCGCATACGTCGCCAGCGGCCTGGCCGACGTCGGCTTCGCGCTCGAACCCCCGGCTCGGCGCTACGGGCTGGACTTCCACCCGCTGGTCACCGAGCACTACTTCTTCCTGTGCCACAACGACGTGCTCGAATCCGGACGCTTGCGCGGGCTGCTCGATCTTTTGCGCAGCGAGGGCTTTCGCCACGAACTCGGCCTGCTGCCCGGCTACGATCCCAGCCGCTGCGGCCAGGTGCAGACACTGCCCGACGCCTTCGCCGCCGCTCGCCCCTGAACACCGGGGGCAGCGTGCATTTTCGAAGGCCCTAGAAACTAGAAACGGGGTCAGTAGAAACGGGGTCAGCGTGCAGTTTTGCGTGGGCGACAAGGCGCCGATCCACGCGCTGTAAATTGCATGCTGACCCCGGTTTTTCGGGTTACTGGATCTCTTCGTTGAGCATCAGTTGGCGCGCGAAGCGGACCGGCGGTGCGCCCTGGGCGAGCATGTCGTCGTGGTACTGCTTGAGGTTGAACGCCTCGCCGCGCGCGGCCTCGGCCGCCTTGCGGGCGTCGAAGTGCTCCTGCGCGCCGACGAAGTAGGTCGCCAACTGGGTCGACGACAGCTGCGCACGCGTCCACTTGCCCTCGGCCTCGCTCTGCTGCTGGAACGTCTGGCGCACCATCAGATCCAGCGCCTGCTCCTTGGTCCAGTTGTCGACATGGATGCCCTGGTCGAGGATCGCGTTGGCGACCGCGCGCGCATAGAACTTGAGCTGCATCAGCCGGAACAGCGGATCGCTGTCGGCATAGCCGGCGTCGGCCATCATCCGCTCGGTGTACACCGCCCAGCCTTCGGCGAACGGGCCGGAGCGGAACACCGCGCGCAGCGTCGAGGGATGGTTCACCGAATGCGCGCCTTCCAGGTAGTGACCGGGCATCGCCTCGTGGATCGTCAGCACGTGCAACATGTGCTTGTTGTACTCGCGAAGGAACGAATCGACCTGGGCATCGTTCCAGTCTTCGGGAATCGGCGAGATCGCGTAGTAGGTGTCCAGCCCCTTGTCGAGCGGGCCAGGCGAATCGCAATACGCCGCCGCGACGCCGCGCTGGAACTCCGGCATCAGGATGATCTTGACCGGATCGTTGGGCACGGTGACCAGGTCGTGCTTGCGGACGAACTCGGTGGCGACATCGAGCGTGTGGCGCGCGTATTCCACAACCTCCTCGCGCCCGGGGCGATCGGCATAGGCGACCTCCATCGCCGCTTCGATCGCCGCCTGGCGCTGGTCTTCGGTCGGCTGTGCCGGCGTTGCGGGCGCGCCATCGCGGCCTTCGAGCACCGTCTGCGCGACGGTGTACATCTCGTCGCGGATGCGGGTCAGCTCGGCCTCGGCACGCTGGCGGATGTCCTGGCGCGAGAGCGAGGAATTGAGCGCGAACTTGAGCTTCTGGTCGTACTTCTCCGCGCCAATGCGGAACTCGCCCTTGGCATTGGGCACCAGCGTACCGTCGAGCCAGGCCTGGTGTTCCTCGACCGCGGCGCGCAGCGTTTCGACCGCCGCGTCCAGGCGCGCGCGGTCCTGCCCCTGCAACTGGTCGGCATTGGGCGTGATGAACGTCTCGATCAGCGCCAGGACGCCCTTGTTCTGCGCCGCGACCGTGCGTGCGTGGGTCGGCGGCACGCGCGCCGGATCCAGGTTCTCGCGCGCCTGGGCGAGGATCGCCGGAATCTTCTCCATGCGCTGCGTCGCCGACTTCAGACGTTCGGGCATCGGCGCGAACTCGCGTGCCATCAACCCGTAGATCGCGCCGCCGGCCAGCCCGCTGTAGGTCTGCGGATCCCAGGCCCAGCTCTGCATGACCTCGGTGTCCCAGATCCCGTATTCGAGCTGGTTGCGCAGAATCAGCGCGTCCACGCGGTTCTCGCGCGAGAGCTTGTCGAAGTCGATCGCGCCAAGCTCGGCCAGGTAGCGGCGATTGAAGTCCAGGCCTGCCTGCCGACCCGCTGCCGAGAGGTCGTCGACCTCGGCATCGAAGCGGTGGTCGCCGATCTGCGTGGCCGACACCGGCGACAGCGCCATCACCTCGTCGAGGTAGCGCTTCGACAGTTCGGCGAATGCCGCGTCGGCGGGCGAGGGTGCCGTGGCAGCTGCGCCATCCTGCGCGTTGGCGGGGGCGCTCGGCGCCTCCCGGTTGCAGCCGGCGAGGGCGGCGGTGAGTACGGCGACGGCGAGCAGAGAACGGCGCATGCGGCAATTTCCAGGCATTGGGACAGCGCGCAAGCATAGAGGCGCCGCCACCGCGCCGCATGTGCCGATCGTGTCGGCTCGACCCAGCGCCCCAAACCGGGGTCAAAGTGCATTTTTCGCATGTCGCATGATGCGTGCGTGCCTTCGAGCAAAAATGCACTCTGACCCCGGTTGTGGTTTGGATTTGACGCATTGGCGCTGAGCGCAGAAGAATCGGGGGTTGTGCGGCCATCGCCGCGGGGAGAGTGCAATGCGGCGTCGCGACTTCATGGCCCTGGGGGGGATCGGGCTGGGCAGCCTGTTCTTGCCGGGCGGGATCGGCCGGGTGATCGCGGCCGAGGAACTGACCACCGCGCTCGACCCCGCCGTCAAGAGACGGCTCGCCGATGTTGCCCTGCAGGCCGCGCGCGATGGTGGCGCCGGCTACTGCGATGTGCGCATCGGCCGCTATCTGCGCCAGTACGTGATGACCCGCGAGGCGCGGGTGGAGAACGTCGTCAACGAAGAATCCACCGGCGTGGGCATCCGTGTGCTCGCCGATGGCGCCTGGGGATTCGCGGCGACCAATGCGCTCGATCCCGACAGCGTCGCTGCGGCCGCGCGTCAGGCGGTGGCGATCGCGAAAGCCAACGCGCGCATCCAGGCGACGCCGGTGCAACTGGCGCCGGTCGCGGGCGTGGGCGAGGTCGCCTGGCGCACGCCGATTGCGCGCAACGGTATGGCGGTGCCGGTCGAGGACAAGGTCGCGCTGCTGCTCGACGTCAATGCCGCCGCGATCGCCGCCGGCGCCGATTTCGTCGGCTCGCGGCTGTTCCTGGTCAACGAGCAGAAGTACTTCGCCAGCACCGACGGCTCGTACATCGACCAGGACGTGCACCGGATCTGGGCGCCGTTCACGGTCACCGCGATCGACAAGGCCAGCGGCAAGTTCCGCACCCGCGATGGTCTGTCGGCGCCGATGGGGCTGGGCTACGAGTACCTCACGCCGGACCCCGCGCAGCGTTTCGAACTGCCTGGCGGCGTGGTCGCCTACGACCGCGCCTACGACATGCGCGAGGACGCGGTCGCCGCCGCCCGGCAGGCCCGCGAGAAGTTGCGCGCGCCCTCGGTCCAGCCCGGCCGTTACGACCTCGTGCTCGATCCGTCGAACCTGTTTCTGACCATCCACGAGAACGTCGGCCACCCGCTCGAGCTCGACCGCGTGCTCGGCTACGAGGCCAACTACGCCGGCACCAGCTTCGCCACACTCGACAAGCGCGACGCCGGTTACCGCTGGGGCAGCGAGATCGTGAACTTCGTCGCCGACAAGACCCAGCCCGGCAGCCTGGGCGCGGTCGGCTACGACGACGAAGGCGTGCGCTGCAAGCAATGGGACCTGGTCAAGGACGGCATCCTGGTCGACTACCAGGCCACGCGCGATCAGGCGCATCTGCTGGGCAAGACCGAATCCGATGGCTGCAGCTACGCCGACGCCTGGTCGAGCGTGCAATTCCAGCGCATGCCCAACGTCTCGCTGTCGCCGGGCCGGTCGCCGCTGACGGTGCGCGAGATGATCGCCGGCGTCGAGCGTGGCCTCTACATCCACGGGCGCGGTTCGTACTCGATCGACCAGCAGCGCTACAACGCCCAGTTCGGTGGACAGCTGTACTACGAGATCCGCAATGGCGAGATCGCCGGCATGGTCGAGGACGCGGCCTACCAGATCCGCACGCCGGAATTCTGGAACGCCTGCAGCGCGATCTGCGACGAACGCGACTATCGCCTCGGCGGTTCGTTCTTCGACGGCAAGGGCCAGCCCGGCCAGGTCTCGGCGGTCTCGCACGGCGCGGCGACCACGCGCTTCGACGGCATCAACGTGATCAACACCGCACGCTCGCTGTAGCAGCGAGCGCGCGTCGGGGCGAAGCGCGGTGGCATCGTCCCGACGCCGGGCCGCTACAGCGACTGGCAGATCGCGAGCGCGGTCTCGCCGAACGACGGCGGTGGCTGCTGCGCCATCGCGTGCGCAAGGGTCTCGACATGGCGGACGCGGTCGGCACCGGACGGGTGATTGCCGCTGGCGTCTTCGTCGAAGATACCGTTCTGTGGCCAGGCCCGCACGCTGGCCAGAACCTCCGGCCAGCCGTGCCCGACCCGGGTCAGCAGATAAGCGGAGGCGAGATCGGCGATGACTTCGGTGGCCGGTCCGCTGATGCCGTGCAGGCCGATGTCGGCGAGGATCCGTTCGCTCATGCCGTGTCCCGCTTCGTGGGCGAGTGCGAACTTGATCGCGACCTCGTCGTCCAGGCCCAGCAGGCCCTGGCTGGCCTCGATGCCGTAGCCGCCGGTCGCCGGCGCCAGGTTGCCATTGGGCTGGGTGCCCGGCACTTCGATCACGATCGGCACCATCGCTTCGCCGAACACGGTTGGCCGGTCGCCGCCGTAGAACAGCTCGGCGCTCGCGTCGAGCAGGGCGGCGACGGCCTCGCTCGCCTGGGTTGGGGTCAATGGCATTGCAGTATCTCCTGATGTGGATGCAGCCGGTCGCGGATGCGGAAGGTGCAGGGTCGCCGCGGCGCCACGCCAAGGGCATCGGTCGTATGCCGGGGTCGGCCGGCGTGATCGCCGAGTCGGCAGCGCGCAGGATCCGACTCAGGTGGCAGGCCTGTGCCATTCGTCACTGGACGAGGCGCGCGCGGCATGTCATCAATCCGGATGGCGCGTAGGGGACGCGTCGCCATCTCATCGCCACGTCCGCGCTCGCTGCGGACCTTCGCTTCTCGGGAGACCTGCTGTGCATAGACGCGATTTCCTCGCCCTCGCTGGTGTCGGCGCGGGTGGCCTGTTGCTGCCCGCCGTCTTCGGCAAGGTCATTGCTGCCGAGCAACTGCTGTCCGCGCTCGATGTGGGCTTCAAGAAGCGACTGGCCGATGCCGGCCTCAATGCGGCGACCGCCGCGGGCGCGAGCTACTGCGACGTACGCGTAGGCCGGTATCTGCGCCAGTTCGTGATGACCCGCGAGGACAAGGTCCAGAACGTGGTCAGCACCGAATCGACCGGCGTGGGCGTGCGTGTCGTCGCCGGCGGCGCCTGGGGCTTCGCCGCGACCAACTCGCTGACCGAGCAGGGCGTGGCCGAGGCCGCGCGCCAGGCGGTCGCGATCGCGCAGGCCAACGCCAAGGTGCAGACCGCGCCGGTGCAACTGGCGCCGGTCAAGGGCGTGGGCGAGGTCGCCTGGCGCACGCCGATCGCGCGCAACGGCATGGAGGTACCGGTCAAGGACAAGGTGGACCTGCTGCTGGGCGTCAATGCCGCGGCGCTGTCAGCCGGTGCCAGCTTCGTGAACTCCACGCTGTTCCTGGTCAACGAGCAGAAGTACTTCGCCAGCACCGACGGGTCCTACATCGACCAGGACGTGCACCGGATCTGGGCGCCGATGACGGTGACCGCGATCGACAAGGCCAGCGGCAAGTTCCGCACCCGCGATGGTCTGTCGGCGCCGATGGGCATGGGCTTCGAGTACCTCGATGGCGCGTCCGCGGGCAAGGTCGTCTCGCCCAACGGCGTGGTCAACTACAGCACCTCCTACGACATGCGCGAGGACGCGATCGCCGCGGCGCGCCAGGCGCAGGAGAAGCTGCGCGCGCCATCGGTCAAGCCCGGTCGCTACGACCTGGTGCTCGACCCCTCGCACACCTGGCTGACCATCCACGAGTCGATCGGCCATCCGCTTGAACTCGACCGCGTGCTCGGCTACGAGGCCAACTACGCCGGCACCAGCTTCGCCACGCTCGACAAGCGCGAGCAGCGCTTCCAGTACGGCAGCGACCAGGTGACCGTGTTCGCCGACAAGACCCAGCCCGGGAGCCTGGGCGCAGTGGCGTTCGACGACGAAGGTGTGGCGACCAAGCGCTGGAACCTGATCGACGCCGGCAAGCTGGTCGACTACCAGGCCACGCGCGACCAGGCGCACATCCTGGGCAAGACCGAGTCCGACGGCTGCAGCTATGCCGACGCCTGGTCCAGCGTGCAGTTCCAGCGCATGCCCAACGTCTCGCTGGCCGCCGGCCGCACGCCGCTGAGCGTGGAGCAGATGATCGGCGATGTGGAGAACGGCATCTACATCGTCGGCGACGGCTCGTTCTCGATCGACCAGCAGCGCTATAACGCCCAGTTCGGCGGTCAGCTGTTCTACGAGATCCGCAACGGCAAGATCGCCGGCATGATCGAGGACGTGGCTTACCAGATCCGCACGCCGGAGTTCTGGAACGCCTGCGTCGCGGTCTGCGACGAACGCGACTACCGCCTCGGCGGTTCGTTCTTCGACGGCAAGGGCCAGCCCGGCCAGGTCTCGGCGGTCTCGCACGGCTCGGCGACCGCACGTTTCAACGGCATCAACGTCATCAACACCGCGCGTTCGCTCGGCTAAGGAGTCCCGACCATGACCATCTTCACCGAAGCCCAGGCTCGCGAACTGCTCGAGAAGACCGTCGCGCTGTCCACCGCCGACGAGTGCACCGCCACCCTGTCGGGCTCGATCGACGGCAACATCCGCTTCGCGCTCAACAACGTGTCCACCAGCGGCATCGTCAGCAATGCCGAACTCAGCGTGCAGGTCGCCTTCGGCAAGCGCGTGGGCACGGCCAGCATCAATGCCTTCGACGATGCCTCGCTGCGCAACGTGGTCAAGCGCGCCGAAGACCTCGCCCGGCTGGCGCCGGAAAACCCCGAGTTCCTGCCGGCGATCGGCAAGCAGGACTACCGCGCCAGCCCGACGTTCAGCGAATCCACCGCGGCGATCACCCCCGAGTTCCGCGCGCAGGTCGCGGCCGATTCGATCGCCCCGTGCCGGGCCGAGCAACTGGTGGCCGCCGGCTTCCTCGACGACGGCCGCAGCTTCGTCGCCTTCGCCAACAGCAACGGCAACTTCGGTTACCAGCAGGCGACCAACTTCAACTACACCTGCACCGTGCGCACCGAGGACGGCCGTGGCTCGGGCTGGGTCGGGCGCAACCTCAAGGACGCCAGCGCGTTCGACGCCGGCCGCGATGTGCGCGTGGCGATGCGCAAGGCCAGCGAGTCGGCCCAGGCCCAGGCGCTCGAGCCGGGCAAGTACACCGTGATTCTGGAGCCGGCCGCGGCCGCCGGGCTGATCTCGTTCATGATGCGCTACTTCGATGCGCGTACCGCCGACGAGGGGCGCAGCTTCCTGTCCAAGCGTGGTGGCGGCAACAAGCTCGGCGAACAGGTCTACGACCCACGCGTCAACATCGTCGCCGACCCCTGGCACCCGGAGGCACCGGTGCTGCCGTGGGACAACGACGGTCTGCCGCGCGAGAAGATGGCGATCATCGAGAACGGCAAGGTCGCCAACCTCGACTACTCGCGCTTCTGGGCACAGCAGCAGGGCAAGCGCGCGGTCGGCCGGCCGGGCAACCTGCTGATGTCGGGCGGCGACAAGTCGACTGCCGACCTGATCGCCGGCACCGATCGCGGCATCCTGGTCACCCGCACCTGGTACATCCGCATGGTCGATCCGCAGACCGTGCTGCTGACCGGGTTGACCCGCGATGGCACGTTCTATATCGAGAACGGCGAGATCAAGTACCCGCTGAAGAACTTCCGCTTCAACGAATCGCCGGTGATCATGCTCAACAACATCGACGAGCTCGGCCGGCCGGTGCGCGTTGGCGGCGACGAGTCGTCGATGGTGATGATGCTGCCGCCGATGCGGCTGCGCGATTTCACTTTCACCTCGCTGTCGGATGCGGTCTGAGGCGTTCGCATCGCGGGTGATGACGATGTCCGGGCGGCGCTCGTCGCCCGGGCGGGGCAGGTCACAGGCCTCATCCCTGGCTGCCCGGGTCGGGACACGCGGATCGGTGCGATGAATCGGCGCCGCGCGCTGCAGTGGATGCTGGGGGCGGCGGCCGGGCTGGCCTTGCCGCCGGTGCCGGCGCAATCGGCGCGTTACGATTTCTGGTTCACCCGGCTGCGCTACGAGTCGGGCGACTGGGATGTCGATGCGCGGATGCCGTCGAATGTGATCACCTCGCTGATCGACTACACCGATCTGCGCGTCGATCCGACCGAGCATGTGGTCGCGCTGTCGGACCCGAAGATGCTCGCCGCGCCGTTCTGCTATCTCGCCGGGCATCGCCTGGTCGAGTTCAGTCCGGCCGAGCGGCGCAACTTCGAGCGCTATGTGCGCGGCGGTGGCTTCGTGTTCGTCGACGACTGCAACCACGACATCGACGGTCTGTTCGCCAAGTCGTTCGAGACGCAGATGGCCGCGATCTTCGGCGCGTCGGCGATGCGCAAACTGCCGAATTCGCATGCGCTCTACCACAGCTTCTTCCGCTTTCCCGACGGTCCCCCGGCGACCGGCTTCGAGCTCAACGGTTGGGGCGACGACCTGGTGCACGACTACCTCAAGGGCATCGAGATCGATGGCCGGCTGGCGGTGCTCTACAGCAACAAGGATTACGGCTGCGAATGGGACTACGACTGGCGCAACAAGCGCTTCCTGGCGCAGGACAACACCAAGTTCGCGGTCAATATCGTGATGTACGCACTGACCGCATGACTTCCGCTTTCGCAGGACCCGCCGCATGAACGCCACCACCCCCACCGAAGCCGACCTGCGGACGCGTCTGGCGCAGCTCGATGCACTGCGCGATGCGATCGCGCGCGCCGTCGTCGGCCAGGCCGAGGTCGTCGAGCAGCTGCTGGTGGCGCTGCTCGCCGGCGGGCACGTGCTGCTCGAAGGCGTGCCGGGGCTGGGCAAGACGCTGCTGGTACGCACACTCGGCCAGGCGCTCGACCTCGACTTCCGGCGTGTGCAGTTCACGCCCGACCTGATGCCCAGTGACCTGCTGGGCACCGAACTGCTCGAGGAGGATCACGGCACCGGGCGGCGGCATTTCCGTTTCCAGGAAGGGCCGGTGTTCACCCAGTTGCTGCTGGCCGACGAGCTCAATCGCACGCCGCCCAAGACCCAGGCGGCGCTGCTCGAAGCGATGGCCGAGCGCACCGTCAGCCATGCCGGCGTGACCCGGGCGCTGCCGCAGCCGTTCTTCGTGCTGGCGACGCAGAATCCGATCGAGCAGGCCGGCACCTATCCCTTGCCCGAGGCGCAACTCGACCGCTTCCTGCTGCATGTCGCGCTGGGCTATCCGGATGCCGACGAGGAGCAGGCGATCCTCGCGCGCACGACGGGGGCGGCGGAGGCCGAAGTGCCGCGGGTCATGGACGCCGCTGCGGTGCTGACACTGCAGGCATTGGTGCGCCAGGTGCACCTGGGCGACGACCTGCTGGCCTGGATCGCCGCGCTGGTGCGCGCGACCCGGCCGGGCGAGGGCGTCCCCGAAATCGTGCGCGAGTACGTGCGCTGGGGCGCCGGGCCGCGCGCCGGACAGTCGCTGGTGCTCGCGGCCAAGGCGCGCGCGTTGCTGCAGGGCCGGCTTGCAGCGACGCGCGAGGATGTCACGGCATTGATCGCGCCGGTGCTGCGTCACCGGCTGGTGCTGTCGTTCGCGGCGGAGGCCGGACAGATCGACGCCGATGCGGTGGTCGCCGGCCTGCTGCGCGCGCTGCCGGCACCGGACCGCTGAGCGCAGCGTGGCGGCCGCGAACCCGGCAACGCCGATGTCGCCGGACGGCCCGCCGCCCGGCGATAGGCTGACGCCTGCGTTGCGGGCCTGTCTGGCGGCATTGCGGCTGCGCCCGCGCCAGGCGCGGGGGCGTGACGGCCTGGGCCAGCACGCCAGCCGCAATCGCGGCGCGGGCCTGGAGTTCGCGCAGTACCGCGCCTACGAGCCGGGTGATGAGCCGCGGCAGATCGATTGGAAGCTCTACGCACGCAGCGATCGCTTCTTCGTGCGCGAGGCCGAGCGCGAGAGCCCGGTCCGGGCCTGGGTGCTGCTCGACACCACCGCGTCGATGGCCCAGGCCGACGACGCCGCGCCGCAGCGTACGCGTCTGGAGGTCGCACGTTTGCTGGCGGCCTGCGTGGTGGAGATCGCGCACCGCCAGGGCGATGCCTGCGGTCTGGCGACCTGTGGTGGCGCCGGCGTCGCGCTGGTCGCACCGGGCATCGGGCCGCGGCAGCGCGACCGCTTGCGCCACGCGCTGGCGCGCGCCGCGCCCGCCGGTGGCTGGCCCGATCCGGCGACGCTGGCACCCGTTTGGGGCCGCATCGCGCGCGGCGACCTGGTCGTCGCGATCGGCGACTGGTTCGACGCGGGCGCGGTCGACGCGCTGCTGCAGCTGGCGCGGGCCGGGCGCGAGGTCGTCGCGCTGCAGGTGCTGACCGCCGACGAACGCGATTTCCCGTTCTGCGATGGCCGCCGCTTCGTCGATCCCGAAACCGGCGAGGCGCTGCTCGGAGACGGGCCGGCGCTGCGCGCCGATTACCTCGTACGCTTCGGTGCGGCGCAGCGCGCGCTCGCGGCTCGACTGGCCGGCGCGGGCATCGCGTTCGCGACACATGTCGCCGATGCGCCGCCCGAGGGTGTGCTGCGCGCGCTGTTCGGCGATCGGCCACGATGAGCCTCGGCCTGCTCGCACCGGCCGCGCTCGCTGCGCTGGCGGCGCTGTTGCTGCCGCTGCT
Organism: Luteimonas sp. S4-F44; assembly: GCF_022637415.1. Lineage (NCBI taxonomy): Bacteria > Pseudomonadati > Pseudomonadota > Gammaproteobacteria > Lysobacterales > Lysobacteraceae > Luteimonas > Luteimonas sp. S4-F44. The sequence continues at coordinate 2,472,787 of NZ_CP093340.1, read as the reverse complement.
GTTGCACCTGGCGCGCCGCGACGCCACGCGGCCCACGCCGTTCGCGGCATTGCGCTGGCTGCGCGAGCGGCCGAAGCCGCGCCGACGGCTGCGCTTCGACGACTGGCCCTTGCTGCTGGCCCGTCTGCTGCTGCTCGCATTGCTCGCACTGTGGCTGGCGTGGCCGGTGCTGCATGGCGGCGCGGCCCCGGCGCGATGGACGGTGGTCGTGCCGGGCGTGGCGGCCGACGCGATGCCGCCAACCGATCCCGACGCGCCGGTGCGTTGGCTGGCGCCGGGCTTTCCGCAGGCGCGCGACACCGTCGCACCGACGGGCCCGGTGCCAGTCGCCAGCCTGCTGCGGGAATTGGACGCGACGCTGCCTGCCGGCACCGCACTGACGGTGGTCGTGCCCGAGACCATCGACGGCGCCGATGGCGGGCGCGTGACCTTGTCGCGCGCCGTGGACTGGCAGGTCGTGCCGGAGGCGTCCGCGCCGGGCGCGCCCCCCGGCGCGGGGTGGCCGCAGCTCGATGTGTTCGGCATCGCCGATGACGACCCGACACTGCGCGTGCTGGCCGCGGTCGCACACGCCTGGCGTCCCGACGATGCCGATGCACTGCAACGCCCGACCGCCGATGCGACGCCGCGCGCGCAGGCCGCGCTCGCATGGTGGAGCGCCAGCGCGCCGCCGCCCGCATTGCTCGAGGCTGCGGCTGGCCGCACGCTGTTGCTGGGCCCGGCGGCGTTGCTGCCCGAGGGCACGGACTGGCACGCCAGCGTCGATGACGTGGGTTTCGAGCGTGCGGCCTGCGGCGCGGCAACCTGTGTGCGCTGGCGTGGCACGTTCGACCCGGCGCGTGACCAGGAACTGCTCGATCCCGGTTTCCCTGCACGACTGCGCGATCGTCTGCAGCCCGGGCCGGCGCCGGCACGCATCGCCGCCGCGGACCTGACTCCCGCCAGCGGGCTGACGGCCTATCCGCCGGTGCCGCGCGACCTCAGGCCGTGGTGGGCGCTGCTGGTCGCGCTGGCATTCGCGCTCGAGCGCTGGCTGGCCGCCGCCGCGCGTCGGAACATGGCCGCATGAGCGTCGTGTCTGCGCTGCTGCGCGTGCGCGCCGCGACACGTCGGCGCACGGCCCTGGGCATCGTGCTGGTGGCCGTCCCGGTGGCGATTGGTCTGGCAGCGCTCGCCTGGCGGATGGCCGGGGGCGCGGCGGCGGTCGTGGCAGCGTTGCTGGGCGTCGCGCTCGCCGCGGTCATCGCCACACGCCGGATCCGCCGTGCCGGCCTGCGTTGGCTCGTGCGCCGGCTCGATGCCGATCGTCGCGATATGGAGGACAGCGCCGCATTGCTATTCGCCGAACCCGCCGCGCTCGCGCCCTTGGCGCAGCTGCAACGTGCGCGGCTGGAAGGCCGACTCGCCGCGCGGCCGTGGACACCGGCACCGGCGCCCTGGCCGTGGCGCGCGCTGCTCTTGGCGTGGTCGGTGGGCGTAGCGCTGACGGTGGCTACCCTGGCCTGGCCAACGGCCGCGCCGCCTCGCGCGATCGACCGCGTGCCCACACGGACCGGGTCACCGGGCGCGCCGGTGCTGCGCGCGCAAACGCTGCGGATCGAGTCGCCGGCCTACACCGGTCTGGCACCGCGCACGCAGGCCGAACTCGACGCGCAGGCGACGATCGGGGCGACGTTGCACTGGACGCTGCGCTTTTCGCCGCAGCCGCAGCGCGTGGCCCTGCAGTTGCACGACGGCCGCGCGCTGGCGTTCGTCCGTCAGGGCGAGGACTGGACGGCGACGCTGCGGCTCGAGCAGTCGTGGCTGTACCGCATCGCGGTCGATGGCGACACCGACGGTGTCATCGCGCGTGCGCAGCCCTGGCGGCTCGAGGCGCTGCCCGACCGTCCGCCGGAGGTGCGCGTGCGCGCGCCCGAGACCACGCTGTCGACGTACACGCGCGGCCAACGTGCCTGGGCGCTGGCGTTCGAGGCGACCGACGACTTCGGCGTCGCGGCGGACGCGCGCCTGCGCATCACCGTGACCCGCGGCAGTGGCGAGGCGGTGACGTTCGAGGACCACACCCGCACTTTGCACGGCACCGGTGACGCACGGGCGCGCACGTTCGTGGCGACGCTCGACCCCGCCGCGCTGGGCCTGGAGGAGGGCGGCGACCTGGTGGCTCAGCTCGAGGTCCGCGACACCCGCGTGCCCACACCGCAACAGGCCCGCAGCGCCAGTCTGATCCTGCGTTGGCCGCCGCCGACGCCACCCGATGCCGATGGGCTCGAAGGCCTGGCGCGCGACGTGTTACCGGCGTACTTCCGCAGCCAGCGCCAGATCATTCTCGATGCCGAAGCGCTGATTGCCGAGCAGCCGCGGCTCACGCGCGAGACGTTCGAGACGCGCTCCGACACGCTGGGCGTCGATCAGCGCTTGCTGCGCCTGCGCTATGGACAGTTCCTGGGCGAGGAGTCGGAAGGCCATGCGCGGCCGCCGCCGACCGCCGACGCCGACGACACGCCGCCCCCGCCGCCGCGCAAGCCCCTGCCGATCGACGATTTTGGTCAAGACGATCCGTCCGCTGCCGCGCCCGCGACACAGGCGGCGCCTGCGCACGACGACGCGCACGACGACCACGACCACGATCATGACCACAGGCCCGCTGACGGGACGACGTTCGGCCGTGCCGACGACGTACTCGAGGCCTTCGGCCACACCCACGACTTGCCGGAGGCGGCAACGTTGCTCGACCCGAAGACGCGCGAACTGCTGCGCAGCGCGTTGCGCGAGATGTGGCAGTCCGAGCTGCACCTGCGCCAGGCCGCGCCGCGCGAAGCGCTGGCGCCGGCGAACCGCGCACTGGTGCTGATCAAGGAGGTCCAGCAGGCCGACCGCATCTATCTGGCACGGGTGGGCACAGCGCTGCCGCCGGTCGATTTCGCCCGGCGTCTGGGCGGCGATCGCGATGGCATCGCGCCGCGTGCGGTGCCGGGCCCGGCGGCGGTCGAACTCGACGCCCCGATGGCGGCCTGGCAGGCGCTGGCCTGGGACGAGGCCTTCGACCCGGCCGCGCTCGTCGCCTGGGCGCAAACGCAGCCGCGCGCGCTCGACGATCCGCTTGCGTTGCTGGCCGCGATCGACGCGCTGCAGCGCGATCCAGCCTGCACCGCATGCCGGCAGGCCCTGCGCGCGCAGTTGTGGCAGGTGTTGCAGCGTCCGCTGCCGGCGCCGCCGCGCCGCGCCGCGATCGACGCGATGGGCGCGCGCTATCTCGATGCGCTGCAGGAGGGTGCGCGATGACGCCCGAGCGCTGGTTGCTCCCGCTGTTGTGCGCCGCCGCCGCGTTGTCGATCCTGCGGCTGGCGATCGCGCACCTGCGCGCGCCGCGCGAGGCCCGGCCCGCGGCATGGCGGACGTGTGTGCTCGCAGTGTTGACCATGGTCTCCGCCGGACTGCTGGCGCGCACGTTGCAGCCGCCGCCGGTGCCGGTCGCACGCGACACCTTGGTCGTACTGACCGCCGGATGGCAGGGCTTGCCAGTGCCGGGCACGCCGCGCGTGGTCGCATTGCCCGAGGCCGGCGACGGGCCGCTCGGGGCACTGCGGATGCCCGATCTGGCAACCGCACTGCGGCGTCACCCCGATGTGCAGGCGCTGGCGATCGTCGGCGCTGGTCTGACGGCGCGCGACCGTGACGCGGTCGGCGATCGTGCGCTGGCGTTCGTGCCGGCGGCACTGCCGGACGGCATCGTCGCGCTCGAGACGCTGCGCGACGTCGCGCCGGGCGCGCGCTTCGAGGTGCGTGGCCGGGTCGCCGGGCGCGAAGGCGCGCAGGCTGCATTGTTCGATCCGGCCGGCCGCATCGTCGATACGTCCGCGCTGGACGAGGCGGGTGGTTTCCGCTTGGCCGGCACCGCGCGCGGTGTCGGCGCTGCGCTGTTCAGCGTGCGCGTGCGCGATGCCGACGACGCCGAGCTGTCCCGGGTCGAGGTGCCGGTGATCGTTGAAGAGACCTCTCCGGTGCGCGTGCTGCTGCTCGCCGGTGCGCCGAACCCGGACCTGCGCGCGCTGCGCCGCTGGGCCGAGGACACGGGCCTGCGCCTGCGTTGGCGGGTGGCCCTGGGCGGCGGCACCGGTGTCGGCGACGCGCCCGCGCTCGATGCGGCCGGCTTGGCCGAGCAGGATCTGGTACTGCTCGAGGCGCGCGCATTCGACGGCTTGAGCGCAGGCACGCGCGCCGCGCTGCGCAGCGCGGTGGCGAATGGTCTCGGCGTGCTGGTGCATGCACCGCAGCCACCGTCGAGGGCGTTGCGCGAGTGGCTGCGCGGCACCGGTCTTGCGATCGAAGCGGGGCCGGTGCGCACGTGGCGCCCCGACCCGGGCCCGAGCGAGGCGGCGCGGCTGCGCGCGTGGGCCGGGCCTGGCAGCGTCGATGCGCCGTTCGATCCGCTGCTGGCGGGCGAGGCACCGCCGGCGCTGACCTATCGTCCGTTGGCGGGAGGGCTGCCGGCGAGTGCGGCCAGCCCGCAGGACATGATGCGCTGGCAGGCCTGGGGCCGTGGCCGCATCGGTCTGGTCACGCTGGCCGACAGTTGGCGCCTGCCGCTGGCCGGCCGCGCCGACCTGCACGCGGCATTGTGGAGTAGTTGGGCGGGCACGCTGGCCCGTGCCGGCGACCGGGACACGGCGACGGTCGAGGGGGCGGCTTGGGTCGGCGAGCGCGTCGCGCTGTGCGGGCTCGGGCCCGACGCGCAGGCGATCGCCCCGGACGGGCGCGCGATCCCGCTGCTGCGCGATCCGGCGGCGCGCGATTGCGCCGGCCTGTGGCCACGCGTTGCCGGCTGGTACCGGATCGTCGATGCCGATCGGCGCTGGCCGCTGCAGGTGCGCGCCAGCGAAGACGCCCCGGCTCTTTCGGCCGCGCAGCAACGCGCCAGGACACAGGCGTTGGTGCGCGAGCGCTCCGGCGGCCGCGCATCGCAGGCCGCGGCCCCCGGTTCGAGCTGGCCCTGGGCGCTGGCCTGGCTGCTGGCAACGACCGCGCTGTGGGCGCTCGGCCGTGCGCGCCTGGGGCGTGCAGGGGTGTTGGCGTCGCCCCAACCTCGCTAATCTGTGCCTCCCAGGGAGAGACGACGATGACCTATCGCGGACGCTGCCATTGCGGCAGCCTGACATTCGAGCTGGATGGCGAGATCGCTGAGGTCTACGACTGCAACTGCTCGATGTGCCGCCGGCGTGGCGGCTTGCTGGCGTTCGCGCCGGCCGAGGCCTTGCGCGAGACCGGCACCGGCACTGCGGGCACGTATGGCTTCAACACCCACCGGATCGACCATCATTTCTGCACCGTGTGCGGCATCGCGCCGTACAGCCGCGGTACCAAGCCGAATGGCGTGCCGATGGCGTGCGTCAACGTACGCTGCATTGACGGCCTGGACCTCGCATCGTTGAAGATCGTGCAGATCGACGGCGCTCGATTCTGATCGCACGGTGCCGCCGTACGACTGCGGCGCTACGGACATCACACCTGCCGAACTGAGGGTGTTTGCTGTGGGGTGTCGCGTCACCTCAGCGCGAGGCGGAGATGACGCGTGCGCAGAACGCCGCGTCGACTCAGCCTTCCTCTTCTTCCTCGAATTCCACCAGGGCATCGAGGTCGAACGCCAGCGCCTCGACCGCCTCGCGCACCTTGCGTGCGGTCGCGGGATTGCCGGCCTCGACCTCGATTTCGTGCATCTGCGGGCCGTTGACGTCGCTCAGGCCTGCGGAGCTGGAATCGGCGTCGTCCATGTGCGGCATCAGGTCGTCGATCTCCTCGACATGCTCGATGCCATCGATGCTCTGCAGGAGATTGATCACCGTGCGGGCGGTGTCGTCGCTGCCGGTGAGGCGGATGCGGAGCATGGACATGGCGGTTCCTCTTCGTCTTCGATTGGGCGGACAAGCGTGAGGCTGGGAGAAGCGGGGGCAAGCCTGCGTGACGAGTCCGCCACGATCGCGTTGCGCGGCCCGGCTGCGCGGTTCAGACGCGCAGCCAGCGCATCGACAGCGCGACACCGGCCATCGCTGCGGCGACGCCGAGGAACGCGACGACCAGTCCGGTCGCCTGCGCGGCGAACCCGATCAACGCCGGACCTGCGAGCACGCCGGCATAGCCGAGCGTGCTGATCGCCGGGATCGCCTGCGCCTCGGGCATGGTCGTCTGCCGTCCGGCCATCGAGAACATCACCGGCACGACATTGGCGCAGCCCACGCCCACCAGCGCGTAGCCGGCCAGCGCGATCGCCCCGCTGGGTACCAGCGTGGCGATGCCCAGACCCACGCACGCGCACAGTGCACTGAGCACGACCGCGCGCCGGTCGCCCAGGCGGCGGACGAGCCCGTCGCCGAGCAGTCGTGCGATCGTCATCGCCAGCGAGAACACGACGAAGCCGAGCCCGGCGCGTGCGGCCTGCACGCCGCGGACTTCGTGCAGGAACACCGCGCTCCAGTCGAGCATGGACCCCTCGACCAGGAACGCGACGAAACACAGCACACCGATGAAGGCGACCACGCCGCGCGGCCACGCGAACGCGGCGGTGTCGCGCGCCACCCGTTCGCTGCGCCAGTGCCGGGCCGACGGCGCATACAGCGCCAACACGATCAACGCGACCAGACCCGTCGCCAGCCACGGCGCCAGGCCCGCGCTCAGCAATGCGGTCGTGCCGGCGGCGCCGACAAAACCGCCGATGCTGTAGAACGCATGAAAGCCCGACATCATCGGGCGTGCGGCGTCGCGTTCGACCGCCACCGCCTGCAGATTCATCGCGCAGTCCATCGCGCCGATGCCGGCACCGAATGCTGCCAGCGCAGCCGCCAGCAGCCATGGCGTCCCGGCCAGCGTGAGCGTCGGCAGCGTGATGCAGATCAACAGCAGCGCGGCCACCATGACGCGCTTGCAGCCCTGCCGCGCGGCGAGCGCACCGGCGGCCGGCATTGCCAGCAGCGAACCGGTGCCCAGGCACAGCAGCACCAGCCCGAGCGAGGCCTCATCAAGGCCGGTCCGGGCCTTGGCGAAGGGCACGATCGGCGCCCAGGCGGCAATGGCAAACCCAGGAATGAAGAACGCGGCGCGCGTCGCATACTGCTGCGCGCGGGGAGAAGAGGTCGGGACGGACATGGCGAACGACGTAGGGGACGAGGGAAGGGGGAGGCCGGTGGCGCTCAAGGGGGCGCGGCGACATGCACCGTGATGCCGCGTGCGCCGAAGCGCGCTTGTTGCGCGGGCGATGCATCGTGTTCGACGACCAGCGTTGCGATCGCTTCGAGTGCCGCGACACGGTGCGCGGCCTGGGTGCCGAGTTTGGCGTTGGTCGCCACCACGATGGCCTCGCCGCTGGACTCGATCATCAGGCGCTTGAAGCGGGCCTGCTCACCGTCGACGCTCCACAGGCCGTGGTCGGCATCAATCGCGCAGGCGCCAGGGAAGCACAGGTCGGCGCGCAGGTCGCGCAGCTGCGCCATCGCCTGCGCGCCGAGCGCCGCGCCGCTGCGCGGATCGATCCGACCGCCGATCAGCAGAACCTCGAAGCCGTCGCGGGCCATCAGCGCCTGGGCGATGTCGGGGGCATTGGTCGCGACGGTCAGCGCCTGGCGCTCGGGTAATGCGGCTGCGATCGCGCTGTTCGTGGACCCGGCGTCGAGCAGCAGCATCTGGCCGGGTCGAATGCGCGCGGCCGCCACGGCGGCGATCGCGAGCGCGCGCTTGCCCGCCGCGTGTTCGTGATGCCGGCGGGGCAGCGGCGGGAAGTCAGGCGTCGGCGGCAGCGCACCGCCGTAGACGCGTCGGCACAGGCCCCGCGCGGCGAGTTCGCGCAGGTCGCGGCGGATTGAATCTTCCGACACGCCGAACTCGGTCGCCAGATCAATCGCCACGACCCGCCCCTCGGCCGCGAGCCGGCGCAGGATCGTCTGCTGGCGCTCCTGTGGCAGCGCGTCGCCGGACGTGGTCATCGCATGCGACCGCAGGGGGCGAGGGCGCGTGTGCACACGACGGCGACGCTCGCGTCACGTCCCCAGCTCGCGGCGCGGCGCATTGTCGCCGCCCGGGAAGACCTTCGTCCGTCCCACATCCTGCGCTGCGACATCAGGCACCCCGTTCTGCGTGAGGTGCAAAGTTTGGATCAATGGATAATAACGTGCAAGATCGTGCATTCGTATGCGCGGACTCGGCGTGCAGGCGGCGTGGGTGATCCGCGCAGCAGGGAGCGTGGTCGGCGTGTCGTGGCTCAGCGCTGTGCTACGGGCGTGCGGACTGGCACCGTGATGTTGCACAGGTCGATATGCCCGGCCGGATGCAGGTACCAGGCGTCGCGGCGGTTGCGGCGCGATTCGACCACCGCATCAAACAGGGGCGTGTCAGTGCGCAACACCTCAAGCGGTGTGCGCTGCGCGGGCGGCAATTCCGAGGCCAGGCGCACCGCACGGATGGGCGTGCGCTGCGCCGGGTCGGTGTAGAACCCCAGCGGACCGGTGCCGCGCGGCAGCACGCTCAGCAGTTCCATGCCTTGCAGCACGCGGCCGACGACGGTGATGTTGCGGTCGAGCTGGCGCGGTGACTGGCCGGTGACGACATAGAGCTCGGTGCCGTTGCTCGAGTCGGGCGCGGTGTCGCGGCCGGCGCCGAGCGTGCCGTAGCAGTGCGCGAGCCAGGCGCGCCCACCGCGGCCGGCCTGCGCGTCGGCGTCGCGCGCGGCCGGGAAGCCGGCGGCGAATCCGGTCTGCGCCGCCCAGCCGTCGCGGTCGGGCAGGGCGTGGAAGGCCACCCCCGCGGCCGGGCGGTCGAACTCCGCCGGCAGGTGCGCGCGTGCGCTGCCGATCGGCTTGCCCGGGGCACCGTCCTCGACGATGTCGCCGAACTGCACGACGAAGTTGTCCTGCGCGCGGTAGAGCGTCAGGCCGTCCCAGAAGCCCTCGCGTGCCAGCGTGCGCAGGTTGGCCACGTGCGCGGGCGCGAAGTCGGGCGCCAGTTCGATGATCACTCGACCGGTCTCCAGGTCGAGATACAGCGTGTCCTGCGGGTCGGGGGTGCGCCAGTCCGCGGGCGTCGAGGCGTCGAGCAGATCCTGGGTCGAGCGCGGGTCGGCCGCGCGTGTGTCTGCGACGCCGGGTGCTGGCGTGCTGGCGCAGCCGGCGATCAGCAGTGCGAGCGCAGCAGCGCAGGCGGCGACGGGACGGCGCAATCGGGACGGGGGCAGGCGCATGGGCGAAGTCCAGTGGAGTCGAGCCCCCGATTGTGGCCGACCTGGCGCGTCGCATGACTAGCGGCACATTCGCTATAGCGAAGTTCGCAATAGAGTCCTGCTCGAGCACTTGGAGGCAGGCATTGACCGGCAGCGACGACGCGGACGACGCGGGCCTGCGCAAGTTCCAGAAGGAACTGAGCGCAGGCACGGTCTCGCTCGCGCTGCTGGCGGTCCTGGCCGGCAGTGCCGAGCCGATGTACGGCTACCAGATCGCCAAGCGGCTTGAACGGCTCGACGGCGTGCTTGCCGGCAAGCAGAGCGCGCTGTATCCGGTGCTGCGCAATCTCGGCGCCGCGGGGCTGCTCGACAGCCACGTCGCGCCCTCGGATGCCGGGCCGCCGCGTCGCTACTACCGCATCACCGAGGCAGGGCGGACGACCCTGCGCCATTGGGCCGCCGCCTGGCGCGCCACCCGCGATTCCGTCGACGCCGTCCTGGAGGGGATGATCGAATGAACACCCAAGGTCTGCCGCAAAGCATCCCCGAGTACCTGGACCATCTACGCCGCGCGCTGGCCGGCGCCGACCCGGCGCTGGTGCAGGACGCGCTGTACGACGCCGAGGAGTACCTGCGCTCGGAACTGGCCGAGCATCCGGGCCGCAGCGAGGCCGAGGTGATCGCCGCGGTCGCCTCGAGCTACGGCGCGCCCGACGAGGTGGCCGACATCTACCGCGACACCGAGGTCAAGGTGCAGACCGCGCTGCGGCCGCCGGCGCCGGCGCCGCGCAGCTCGCTGGCCGGTCGCTTCTTCGGGGTCGCCGCCGATCCGCGGACGTGGTCGTCGCTGTTCTACATGCTGTTGTCGTTGGCGACCGGCATCTTCTACTTCCTGTGGGTACTGCTGGGCCTGTCGATCTCAGGCAGCCTGGTCATTGTGCTGGTCGGCATTCCGCTGCTGATCCTGTTCCTGGGCTCGGTGCGGGTGCTGTCGCTGGTGGAGGGCCGGCTGGTCGAGGTCATGCTTGGCGAACGCATGCCGCGCCGGCCGCTGTACGCGGCCCGCGGCCGCAGCTGGGCCGGCCGCATCGCCGACATGTTCACTGACGCGCGGACCTGGAGCACGCTGTTGTACATGCTGCTGATGCTGCCGCTGGGCATCGTCTACTTCACGCTGGTGGTGACCTTGATCAGCGCGTCCTTGCCGCTGATCGCCGCCCCGCTATCGCTGCTGCCCGGTTTGAATCTGAACGTCTGGATCGGGGGCATCGACGTGCCGAGACAGGCCCCGTTCCTGCTGCCGCTGTTGTCGGCCATCGGCGTGCTGCTGCTGTTCGGCACCCTGCACCTGTGCCGCGGTATCGGCCATCTGCATGGCGCGATCGCCAAGCAGTTGCTGGTGCGTACCGCCCAATACTGAGCCACCCCAAAACCGGGGTCCGAGTCCATTTTTCGCCGGCACCGGGGCAGGTCGCGCCGGTCGATGGCTCTAAATTCGACTCTGACCCTGGTTTATGACTGCGGGAGCCGCGGCCACTCGTTCGCGATGGGGGATGCGCATCTGCGGGCAGGCCTGCACGAGAAACGACTCAGCCCAGTGATGCACCCACAAAAAACCGGGGTCAGAGTGACTTTTCCGATTCGCCGCAGCCGGGTGGCTGGGAGGAAAAGCGACTCTGACCCCGGTTTTCGGGTTCGGGTGACTCAGACGCCGGAGACGCGGCGGGCGACCTGGAAGCGGGTGGCCCAGTAGCCGGAGTCGAGGTCGGAGACCATGACGTCCTTGCCGCTGCGCGGGGCGTGGACGAAGCGGCCTTCGCCCAGGTAGATGCCGACGTGGTCGATGCGGTTGCCGCGGCGGCCGAAGAAGACCAAGTCGCCGGCAGTCAGCGAGGTGCGATCGATGCGTTCGCCGTTCTGGGCCATTTCGCGCGACACGCGCGGCAGTTCGATGCCCAGGGCGGTGCGGAAGACGTAGCCGACCAGGCCGCTGCAGTCGAAACCGCTGTCGGGACTGGAACCACCCCAGCGGTAGGGCGTGCCGAGCAGGGTGAGTGCGCGCTTGAGCAGGGATTCGACCCGTCCGTCGGCGACCTGCACCGGCTTGTCGACTTCCATCGCGATGAGTTGGTTGATGTCGCTGGCCAGGAGCATCTGTGGCTGCTGCAACTGGGCGGCGGGTGTGACGATCGCCTTTGCGACTGACGTGGTCTGATCGAACTGATCCGCTGAGTCGGCGGCCAGGCCAGGGCCTGCGAATGCCGGGGCGGTCGCCAGCGCAAGCAGCAGCGCGGCGGAGGTGTTGCGAAGGAGGCTGCGGGAGGCGCCAGCGCCATTCAAGGACGCGTCTGTCGTCGTCACGAGTGCTTCACATCTTCCGGACCAGCGGGGGAAGCTACCGGCTTTGCGCGAAGGAGTTGTTAAGCAAAAGTTACTGAATGCGCGCAAGTGCCTGTTTGTGCTCACGATTCAGTGAAGAACGCGTCGTGAGCCCGTGTAGTTGCGACGCCAGTAGCTGCCGTCCAGATGGTCCAGACGCACGGTGCCGCCGGTGCTCGGCGCGTGCACGAAGCGCCCCTCGCCAACGTAGATGCCGACGTGGGAGACGCTCCCGCCGCTGCCGAAGAACACCAGGTCGCCGGGTGCCAGGCGCTCGGCGTCGATCTTCGGTCCCTGGTAGGCATAGAGCTCGCGCGATGACCGCGGCAGCCGCACGTCGAGCATGTCGCGGAACACGTAGTTCACCAGGCCGCTGCAATCGAAGCCGCCCTCGGGCGTGTTGCCGCCATATCGATAAGGCGTGCCGACCAGGCTGATCGCGCGCATCAGCACCGCATTGGCCGCCGCCGGGTCGGTCGGCGATACCGCGTTCCAGGTGCGCTGCGGAGCAGGCGTCGAGGCGGCCGGTGCGCTCGGGCGGACGTCGCGCCCGCCGCAGCCGGCCAGCGCGAGCAATGCGAGCGTCGTCGCCAGCACGTCAACTCCCCGGCGTCGGGCGGTTGGCGCGAACGCGTCGGAGTCGGGATAATGCGGACTTACCTGCATGTACGTCATTCCACCTGCCAATCCCGGCATCGTGCCGCATGTGCGCCACCGTCCTCAAGCGGCCTTGCGGCCGCCCCATCAGGGATCCTCAATGAAGATCGAGAAAGACCGCGTCGTCCGTTTCCACTACAGCGTCGCGGAGGCTGGCCAGGCGCCGGTGGAGACGTCGCGCGATCGCGATCCGCTGGCGATCCTGTTCGGCCACGGCAACATCATTCCGGGCCTTGAAAAGGCGATGGAAGGGCGCGAGGCCGGCGAGAGCTTCAAGGCCGAGGTCACTGCTGACGAGGCCTACGGCGAGCGCCGCGAGGGCATGACCCAGCGCGTGCCCAAGAAGCACTTCGGCGAGCAGAAGCTCAGCGTCGGCCAGCAGGTGGTGCTCAACACCAGCTTCGGGCCGCGCGCGGTGACAATCGAGAAGGTCGGCATGAGCGTGGTCGACGTCGACCTGAACCATCCGATGGCCGGCAAGGATCTGGCGTTCGATATCGAGATCGTCGACGTCCGTGAGGCTTCGCCCGAGGAAATCGAGCACGGCCACGTCCACGGCGACGGCGGCCACCACCACTGATCCGCAGACGGTGCGCGACGCGGGGAGGCGTCGCGCGGCCGGGCCGGATCGGTCGATCGGGGGACATGCGATGAGTGCGCCACGGCACGCCGTGCTGGGCCCGGTGCCCGCTGCCGAGCGGCTGGAGATCCTCGATGCCCTGCGCGGCGTTGCGCTGCTGGGCGTGTTCGCGATGAACATCGAAGGGTTCTCGCGGCCGGCGCAGGAGATGGGCGCGGGTATCCCGCCTGAGGCCACTGGTCTGGACTGGGCGGTTGCCTGGGGCGTCCATGTCTTCATCGCCGGCAAGTTCTGGACGATGTTCTCGCTGCTGTTCGGCATGGGCTTTGTGCTGATGAGCGAACGCATCGCCGCCTCGGGGCATCCGATTGCGCCGGTGGTCCTGCGCCGTCAGGCGGTGCTGCTGGCTTTCGGCCTGCTGCACATCGCGCTGATGTGGTGGGGCGACATCCTGCACAGCTATGCGATCGCCGGGCTGTTGCTGCTGGCGACGCGCGAGATCGCGCCGCGCTGGCAACTCGCCGTCGGGCTGATGCTGTATGGCGGGGTCGGGGCGTTCTATCTGGCGAACGCCGCGCTGCTGGCGCTGGCGCCTGACGCGATGCTGGCCGATCTTGCCGACGCCCTCGCGTCGGGTCGCGAGGCCGCCGAGCGCATCTACCCCAACGGCAGCTTCGCTGAGATCGCCCAGCGTCGTGTGTCCGATTACCTTCAGCTGGGCCTGCAAAGCCAGCTGTTCCAGGTGCCGATGATCGCGGGCGTCTTCCTGGTCGGCAGTTGGTTGCTGCGCGGCGGCTGGCTGCGTGCACCCGCCAGGCACCGCGCCTTCTGGTGGTGGCTGCTGGCCTGGGTGACGCCGCCCGCGGTGCTGTTCACGGCTTTGGGCGTGGGGCTGGGCACGTCGTTCGACAGTCCGCTCGCACCACGCGCCGCGCTGTCGACGGGCTTGATGCTGCTCGGCTCGCTGCCGATGTCGCTGGCCTATGTCGCATTGCTGGTGCTGGCCTGGACATCGGCGTCCGGGCAGCGGACGCTGCGCGTCTTCGCGCCGGCCGGCCGCATGGCGTTGACGCATTACCTTGCGCAATCGCTGGTGTGTTCGTTGCTGTTCTACGGCTACGGCGCCGGCCTGTGGGGCGACCTCGGGCGCGCGGCGCAGACCGGCGTGGTGTTGGTGGTGTTCGCGCTGCAGCTTGCGATCAGTCCTGTCTGGCTGGCGCGGCATCGGCACGGACCTGTGGAATGGCTGTGGCGCTGGGCGACCTATGGTCATCGGCCGGCGTGGCGGCGCGCGTACCAGGTGGCATGAACGCTCGCGACGACGTGCTGATCGTCGGCGGCGGTGCGGTCGGCCTCGCTTGTGGGTTGGCGCTGGTCGAAGCCGGACGTCGGGTGCGGGTGCTCGAGGCGGGCACCGCGGGCTGTGGCAGCTCGCACGGCAACTGCGGCACGATCACGCCCAGTCATGCCGCACCGTTGGCGGCGCCGGGTGCGATCGCGCGTGCGTTGCGCTGGATGTTCGCCGGCGACGCACCGCTGCGCATCGCCCCACGTTTCGATCCCGCGCTGTGGGCATGGCTGGCGGGGTTCGCGCTGCGTTGCAACCGCCGCGACTGGCAGCACGCCACGCGAGCGCGGGCCGCGATCCTGCAGGCGTCGCGCGCGGCATTCCCAGACTGGCTGGCCGATCATGGCATCGAGTGCGAGTTCGCAGCGACCGGGATCGATTACGTCTACCGCGACCGTGCGCAGTTCGAGGCCTTCGCGGACGAGGCGCGCATACTGCGCGAGCTGGGTCTTGCGCTGGAGCAGATCGACGGCCCGCGCGCGCTGCGCGAGGAACCGGCGCTGCGTGAGGGGGTCGCCGGCATCGTGCGCTTTCCGGGCGACGCGCGCCTGCGGCCCGATGCGTATGTCGCCGGGCTGGCCGCGGCGTTCCGCGCGGCGGGCGGCACGCTGGAGGAGCACTGCGCGGTGCTGTCGGCCGAGGAGACCGCCGAGGGCGTGCATGTGGCGACCTCGCGTGGCGACTTCGTCGGTCGCGACCTGCTACTGGCCGCCGGTGCGTGGTCGCCCGGTGTGGCACGCGGGCTGCGGCTGCGTGTGCCGGTGCAACCAGGCAAGGGCTACTCGATGACGTACGCACGCCCGGCGTCCGCGCCGCAGCGGTCGATGGTATTGCACGAGCGCAGCGTGTTCGTGACGGTCTGGGACGCCGGCCTGCGGCTGGGCGGCACGATGGAGTTTGCCGGCTACGACCACAGCCTCAATCGGGTGCGGATCGATGCGATCGAACAGGCGGCCGGCGAGTATCTGCATCTGCCGGCGGCGCCTCCGCGCGAGGACACGTGGACCGGCCTGCGCCCGGTCTGTGTCGACGACCTGCCCCTGATCGGGGCCGCGCCGGGGCATCGTCACATCTGGATGGCGACGGGGCATGGCATGCTCGGCATCAGCATGAGTGTCGCCACTGCCCATCTGATCCGCGACCTGATTTGCGGACGCTCGCCCGGATTCGACCCGGCCCCCTTTGCGCCGTCGAGGTTTGCATGAGCGCGTCCGGCGATGCGCTGGCATTCGATCTGATCGTCGTTGGTGGCGGCTCGGGCGGGCTCGCCGCGGCCTTCCGCGCCGCCGAGTACGGCCGGCGAGTCGCGCTGCTGGAGCCGGGGAACCTGGGCGGCACCTGCGTCAACGCCGGCTGCGTGCCCAAGAAGGCGATGTGGCTGGCGGCCGATCTGGGCTTGCGCATCGGCCACGCCGCACGACTGGGCTACGATCTGCCGCGCGACGGCCGCGCGACCTTCGATTGGCCATGCTTTCTGACCGACCGCCAGCGCTACATCCACGGCATCCACGCCAGCTATCGTCGGCGGCTCGATCGCGACGGCGTACTGCTGCTCCCCACGCGCGGCCGGCTGGCGGGGGAGGGCGCGGTGGAGACGGCCGATGGCGCGTTGCTGCGCGCGCCCCACATCGTGCTCGCGACCGGATCGCGTCCGATCGTGCCGCAGATTCCCGGTGCGTCGTTGGGCGTGGTGTCGGACGATTTCTTCCACTGGACGCAGGCGCCGGCGCGCGTGGCGATTGTGGGTGGCGGCTACGTCGCGGTCGAACTCGCCGGCGTGTTGCAGGCGTTGGGCAGCCAGGTGGATCTGGTCGTGCGCGACGGCCGGTTGCTGCGTCAGGCCGAGCCCGAACTGGTCGCCCAGTTGCAGGACAACTACAGCCAGCAGGGGATCGTGCTGCACCTGGGCGCGGCCTCGCAGGCGCTGCACCGCCAGACCGACGGGCGGATCGCGATCGAGACCGATGGCGATCAGCGGCTGGCGGACTACGACCAGGTCCTGTTCGCGACCGGGCGGCGGCCCAACACCGATGACCTGGGCCTGGAGCGCGTCGGCATCGTGCCCGACCCGCAGGGCCACCTGCCGGTCGATGCCTTCCAGGACACGCCCGCGCCGGGCGTGCATGCGGTGGGCGATATCTGCGGATGCGGTCCGGCGCTCACGCCGGTCGCGATCGCGGCCGCGCGCCGGCTATGCGACCGCCTGTTCGGCGGTCGGCCCGATGCGCGCCTCGATGCGCAGAACGTGCCCAGTGCGATCTTCTCGCATCCACCGCTGGCGATGGTCGGCCTGACCGAAGCCCTGGCGCGCGAGCGACATGGCGACGACGTGCACGTGTACACCAGCCGCTTCCGCCCGATGATCGAGGCGCTGGCCGACACCTCGCAGTGCAGCCTGTTCAAGCTGATCTGCGTGGGCGAGGCACGTCGCGTGGTCGGCTTGCACCTGCTCGGCGACGCCGCCGACGAGATCCTGCAGGGCTTCGCCGTCGCGCTGAAGATGGGCGCCACGCTGGACGACTTCCACGACACCGTCGCCATCCATCCCACCAGCGCCGAGGAAGTGGTGCTGATGCGCTGACCGGTGCGCAGCTCGGCTGTTTAGGGCAACAGGTGCAGCGCCTGTGCACCACCGCGGACCGCGTCGACCACCAAGCGGCGATCGAAGCTGGCCAGGCGACCGCCCATCTGCACAGCGAGCGCCAGCAGATAGGTATCGGTGACCTGGCCCGAGGTCAATAGCCGGTCGTGCGCGACGTGCGTTGCGTCGAGCAGGCTCAGTGCATCGGGCCAGAACCGATGCCCCGGATGCGCGCACAGGCCGGCCAGCACCTGCGCGGCCTCGGTGACCGACTCGGCCGGGTTGGAATAGCGCGGGTTGGACATGATCCGCAGCGCACCGTTCTGGGTGATCGGGCACGAGGCCCAGCCTCGTGCGCCTTCCTGCGCGAACCAATCGTGGGCGCGGTCGTGGTGTGCGTGGAGAGGATCGAGCAACGCCAGCAGCACATTGACGTCGAGCAGGTGGACCGGCGCGCCTGGTGGCCAGCCGGGCGCGCGTTCCGCCACCCGGTGACGGGCCCCGGTCACGGGGCCTCGTCGCGCAGCCGGTTCACCAGCTCGAGCGTCGCCCGCTCGGCGCCGGGCCGGGCCGGCAGCAGCGGAATCCCGTTGCGATAACGCGGTGGCGGCGTGGCCGGCGTCAGACCCTTGCGGACCAAGTCGGACACCACCTCACCGAGGCTTCGGCCTTGCGCCTGGGCCAACGCGCGGGCCGCGGCGAGGACATCGTCGTCGAGCGAAAGAGTCGTGCGCATGGGGGCACTCCAGAGGAACTGCATCAAGCATCGCGCATCGCGCATCATTCTGCAAAGCAGGGCGAGGCACCGTCGTGCGCCGATCTCGTATCGTCGGATGCCTGTAGGACGCGGGTGACTACTCCCCCTTCTGCCCGCCGGCACGCGCCTGCGCATATCGGGCCCAGGTCGCTTCGACCGTCTCGCCGGTCAGCGCAGCCCAGGTGTCCGGCGTGTAGGCCCCCGCCCGAAGCGCGGCATCGAGCTTGCGCACCAGACCTGGGTGCGCAGTGTCGGCCCATTTGAGGAATGCACCGCTGACCCGGTAGCCGGTGTCGTACCGGTGGTCGTCGGCGATGGCCTCGGGCAGCGCCCAGCCACTGGCGGCGTTGTCGAGGCCGTAGCGGTCGCGGGCGTAATCGGCGATCCCTTCGGTCAGCCACACCGGCGCGCCGTCGCCGTAGCCGGGATAGGACTGGACGATGTGCATGGCCTCGTGGGTCACCAGATCGACATCGCCGGGGCGCTCGACGAGCCAGGCCGGGTTGATCGTCATCGTCGCCTGCCCCTTGTTGTCGACGAACGCGACGCCGTCGTAGTCCGGGTCGATGATGATGTCGACGGCATTGGCCGCGGCGGGGTTGAAGTCCGCGCGCTGGCGCGCGTAGGTCGAGAAGAACGTTTCGACGATGCGCTCGCGCATGCCGGCATCGAGCGCATCGGTCGCGTCGCGGTAGACGAGCGTCACGCCGTCGCGCTCGATCGTGGTCTCCGTCGCCGCAGCGGTGGCGAGCGGCAGCAGGCACAGCAGCGGCAGCAGACGGGCAGGTCGGGTCATCGGCGGGTCTCCAGCGGGACGGGGGTAAAGGGGGCGAGCAGTTCGAGTTCCGCCAACTGCAGGCGACCGGGCGCCGAGAAGCGCACGCGGTAGGCGTCGAAGTCGCCAGGCGTCTCGATGCGGAACGGACGCGTCTGGCGCGCCCACTCGAAGGTCTGGGCACGACGGGTGTCGATCGTGCGCCACGGGCCGCCGCCACGACGCCCTTCGAGCGTCCAGTCGGCGTCGCGGATCGTGCGCTCGCCGGAGGTCAGCGTGTAGAAGTGCGCGCGGCCGGGCTGCGGCAGCGCGATCTCGACCGCGGTGTCGTCGCCACGCAGCCACAGGCCGCTGGTGGCGTCGTCGTCGATCAGCACACCTGCTTCGTCGCCGGCGACCGTGGCGCGCGCGCCCGCGACCGTGAGGTCGGTGAGCGTCGTCGGCGCCCGGCCCTCGGGGGTCAGCGAGGGCGGCGTGTCTTCCGGTCGGCTGCCCCAGGTCGAGGGTTCGGGCCCCATGCGGAACTCCAGCGTGGCACCGGCCGCGATGACCTCGTGCGGAATCCACGTGCGGTGCCAGGGCCGGCCGTTGACGGTCAGCGATTGCACGTAGACATGGTCCGGCGCGTTGTCGATCGCGCGGATCTCCAGCGTCCGGCCTTCGCCCAGTTGCACGCGGGCGCGTTCGAACAGCGGCGACCCGATCACATACTCGGGTGCGCCCATGCGCAGCGGGTACAGGCCGAGCGAGGCGAACAGATACCAGGCCGACATCTCGCCGTTGTCCTCGTCGCCCGGGTAGCCCTGGCCGATCTCGCTGCCCAGGTACAGCCGCGAAAGCACCTCGCGCACGATGCGCTGGGTCTTCCAGGGCTGCCCGGCATAGAGATACATCCATGGAATGTGGTGCGCGGGCTGGTTGCTGTGCGCGTACATGCCCAGGCGTACGTCGCGCGCCTCGGTCATTTCGTGAATCACGCCGCCGTAGGAACCGACCAGCGTCGGGTCCGCCGTCTCGGGCGTGGCGAAGAACGCGTCGAGCTTCGCTGCCAGGGCCTCGCGGCCGCCGTAGAGCGCGGCCAGGCCGTTGCCGTCGTGCGGCGCGGTGAACGCGAACGTCCAGCCGTTGGACTCGGTGTAGTCGTGGCCCCAGACGCGCGGGTCGTACTGCGCCGACGGCACGCGCCACCCGCCGCCGGCATCGCGGCCCTGGAAGAAGCCGGCCTGCCGGTCGAACAGGTGCGCATAGGCGGCCGCGCGGTAGCGGAAATACTCGGCTTCCTCGTCGTAGCGGCGGGCCTGCGGCGTGTCGGCGTGTTCGGCCAGCGCCTGCGCCATCCCGGCAATGCCGAAGTCGTTGAGCGCCCCCTCCATCGTCCACGACATGCCCTCGGACACGCGGGTATCGGCGTAACCGCGGAAGGTAGCCTCGGCCATGCCCTTGCGGCCGACGTGACGGCTGGGCGGGACCACGGTCGCGTTCTTGAGCGCGGCCTCGTAGGCCAGCACCGGATCGAACCCGGTAACGCCCTTGCGCCAGGCATCGGCGAAGGCGACATCGGTGCTGGTGCCGACCATCAGGTCGGCGTAACCGGGCGACGACCAGCGCGCCAGCCAGCCGCCGGCGCGGTACTGCTCGAGGAAGCCATCGACGAGCGTGCCGGCGTCGTCTGACGCGAACAGCGCGTAGGCCGGCCATGCGGTGCGGAAGGTGTCCCACAGCCCGTTGTTGATCACGATCCGGCCGTCGCGCACCGGCGCGAAGGTACGCCGGGCGTTGCCCTCGGCATTGTCGTCGGCGCTGCTCATCTGGCTGGCATAGCGCCAGTCGGGCTGTGTTGCGTCGCCGGCGTTTTCCGCGCCGCTGTTGGGATACAGGAACAGCCGATACAGATTGGAGTAGAGCGTCGTGCGCTGGTCGTCGCTGGCGCCGTCGACCTCGAAGCGCCCCAGCAGCGCGTCCCATCGTGCCCGGGCGCGCTCCGATACGCTGGCGACGGTGTCGCGCGCGTCCATCTCCAAAGCGAGGTTGTGCCAGGCCTGATCGACCGAGATCAGCGAGGTCGCGACATACATGCGCACGGTGCGCGCGCCGTCGACATCGAACTTGACGTAGCCGGTCGGCCGGCCGGTGTCGAGAGTCCCGCTGGCGCGCCAGGGCGTATCGAAGCGGGCGACCACGAACATGCGCGTCGCGCCGGTGGACAGGCCGCTGCGCACATCGGTGTAGCCGGTCAATGTCCCGGTCGCGGCATCGAGTTGCAGCCCGCCACGCGCATCGACGTTGTCGAAGAGCAGATTCGCATCGCCGTCGCCGGGAAACGCGAACTCGAACACCGCCGCGTGGTCGGTCGGCGCCAGTGCTGCCACGATGCCGTTGTCGAAGCGCACCCGGTACAGGTGCGGCCGCGCGGTCTCGGTCTTGCGGTCGAACGCCAGTGCACGTGCTTGACGGTCCGCTTCGGGTACGCCGCGATCGCTCGAGGGCATGAATTGGAAGGTCTGACGGTCGCCCATCCAAGGACTGGTCTGGTGGCTGAGCGCCAGCGCCTGCAGTCGCGGCCGGTTGGCCGCGTCGTTCTGCTCGTTCCAGCGATAGAGCCAGTTCAGCACCCCCGCATCGGTCACTGGCGTCCAGAAATTGAAGCCGTGCGGCACCGCGGTCGCAGGAAAGTTGTTACCGCGCGAGAACCGGCCGTTGGACTGGGTACCGCGCGTGGTCAGTGCCCAGTCGCTGGGATGCGCCCGCGTCTGGCGCGGCACCTGCGCCAGCGCGATGTCGTCGATCCAGCCGCGCGCGACGGTGCCGCCCGGCGGTTGCACGTCGAGTTCGATCGCGACCACGCGCCGGCCGCGCAATCCGGTCACGTCGCCCAGGCGCACGGCCTTGCGCGCCCACTGCTGCGGGTACAGCGACTTCGATGCGCCCTGTGCACCTGCGCCAACCCCGACCCCGTGCTGATCGCGCGCATCGCTGACCGACAGCCGGCTGCCGTCGTCGAACAGCAGATCTAGCGAGACCCAGGTCGATGCGTCCGTATCGCCGTCGACGATCTCCGGCAGCACCAGCCACGACAGTTCGGTGTCGGGCTCGACGGCGATGTCGACGTCGAACAGCCGCTGACGACCAGGTGCCGTGGCCTCGTAGCGCAATGCCCGCAGACCGCTGTAGCCAGCGCCGACACGCGCGGCGTAGGGCGCCTCGGGGCCATTGCCCACGCGCACGGCGAGTGCGCCAGTCGCCTCCATCGCCGGCTCGGGGTCTCCGGATTCGAACGAACTGGCGAAGCCGGGCGCGTCTTGCGCCTGCGCGGGGAGCACGAAGGCGGCGGCGAGCGCGCACGCCAGCAGCGTGCGCGTCGAGAGGTGTCGGGTCATGCCGGAGAGCTCCGATCGCGTGTGCGGGGACGCGCCGTGCCGGTGGGCTGTCCGGCAGATGTATGCGCGTAGGTCAGCGAACTGTCGCGCTCGACCAGATGCACCGGCGCGATCGTCGTGCGTCGGGGCGCATCGGGCGCGCGTCCGCGCTCGAGCACGATGTCCACCGCCTGGCGCCCGAGCGCGCGCGGGCCGGTGGCCAGTGTCGTCAGCGCCGGCACCTGGGCGCAGGCCTCGGGTGTGTCGTCGAAGCCGGTGATCGCGAAGTCGCGGCCCGGGGCGATGTTGCGCGCCCGCAGGCCCATCATCAGCCCGAAGGCCACGCCGTCGTTGTAGGCCACCACGGCGGTCGGCGCGGGATCGCGCGCGAACAGCGCCGCGGTCGCCAGACTCGCTGCGATCCGCGTGGGTGGGCATTCGACGATCCACTGCGGCTCGAGCGCGATGCCGGCGTCGGTCAGCGCAGCGCGGTAGCCGTCGGCGCGTTGGCGGAACGAACTCGATGTGCGGCTGCCGCCGAAGAACGCGATACGCCGGTGGCCCTGTGCGAGCAGGTGCTCGGTCGCCAGGCGCGCACCGGTCGCGTTGTCGGCGCCCAGATAGTCCCAGTCCCCGTCTGCGACCTCGCGGTTGAACAACAGCAAGGGGGTGTGCAGGCCGACGACGGGCCGCAGATCGTCGGCGCGCGTGCCGTCCGCGGGCGTCAGGATGACGCCGGCCGGACCATGCTCGATCAGTGACGCCAGCACTGCGCGCTGACGCTCGACCGATTCGCCGCTGCTGCCCAGCAACATCACACAGCCCGCGCCGGCCAGCGCTTCGTCCACGCCGGCGGCGAATTCCGCGACGAAGGGGTTCGACAGGTCGTTGACCACCAACGCGACGCTGGTGGAGATCTTCCGGCGCAGGTTTGCGGCGCTGCGGTTGTAGACGTAGCCCTGGCGGCGGATCTCCGCTTCGACCCGTTGCCGGGTCCGGGCTGCGACTACCGGACTGCCGCTGAGCACCAGGGACACAGTCGCAGGCGACACGCCGCAGGCGCGTGCGATGTCCGCCAGGGTCACCCGTCGACGCGTTTCGGATCGGGTCATGACTGGATCGTTTTAAGGATTACGCCGATCCTGCAGAAAATCCGGGCGCTTGGCAAACCGCGCTGCAACATCCCTTGGGAACGATGCCGCTTGGCGCAGCTTGTTTCCAGGCGAAGCGCGACGGTCGCCCATCTCGGGTCGCGACGCCCTTGCCGCAGTGCAGCGTTGACACCGAACTTTGAAACGATTAAATCGATTCGCAGGACGATGCCGAGGGGGCGATGTCGTCCGTCCGAGTGCTCGCTGCCGATGCGTTTCAGCGTCCGGGGCGGGCGAGATGCGAACAACCCGGCACTGCGGTGCCACGACACGCCGGCGCGCACGCCGGGCGTGCCTTACGTCCTGATGGGAGAGATCAGATGCGCAGCAGTCCCTTGTCGATGTTGATCGCCGCGGCACTGGTGTCGGGCAGCGTGTCCGCACAAACGCCTGCACCGTCGCCTGCCGAACCGCCGGAGGCCGCCCGGCCCAGCGGCCAACCTACCGACATCGACGCGATCCGGGTCACCGGTTCGTTGATTCCACGTGCGCAGATCGAAGGGCCGTCGCCGGTCACCACGATCACTGCCGAGCAGATGGAGCAGCAGGGATTCACCAATCTGTTCGACGCGTTGCGCGCGTTGCCGCAGTCCAGCGGGCCGGTCCAGGACGCGCAGAGTACCGGGACCTATACACCCGGTGCCAAGACCGTGAGCCTGTTCGGCCTGTCGCCGAGTTACACGCTCACGCTGATCAACGGTCGGCCCGTCAACAGCTACCCGCTCGGTTACAACGGCAACACCAGCATCGTCGACATCGCCAACATCCCGATGGGCATGGTCGAGCGGGTCGATATCCTGACCGGCGGGCAATCGTCGGTCTACGGCTCGGCGGCGATCGCCGGCGTGGTCAACATCGTGCTCAAGGACCGCATCGAGGGCGTACATGCGCGCTATCGCGTCGGCGGCTACAGCGACGGCGGAGGCGAGAACCACCGGCTGCAGCTCAGTGCCGGCCATGCGTTCGCGGGTTGGGACATCAGCTACGGTCTGCAGTACGAAACGCAGAAGCCGATCTACGCCTTCGAGCGCGATGCCACCGACAGCGCTGCCGACAATCCGACCGGCCCGGTCGATCCGGCGCGCACGTTCCTGCGCCAGGATCTGACCGTCGGTGCAACGGGCTACATCGACCCCGGCGCGGCGACCTGCGCGCCGCTGTCGTATCTCTACGGTGGCAGCACCGAGTACGCGCTGCGCGACATTGCGGGGGGCGGCCGCTACTGCGGCAGCCTGCGCAATGTCGGCACCGCTTCGCTGCTCAGCGAATCGGAGAGCGCCAGCGGCAGCCTGTTCCTGCGCCGTGCGCTCGGCGAGAACGCGGAGTTCTACACCGATGTGTTGCTCAGCTACAGCCGGCCGACGTACACCGGCGGCAGCCCGTCGTGGAACCAGAGCTTCTACAACCAGACCACCGGTCGCTACGAGCAGTGGCAGCGCATCTTCGCGCCTGAGGAAGTGGGCCTGCATGCCAAGGACCAGCGCGTCTACACCCGTAGCTACAACGTCGCGGCCGGCGTGCGCGGCACACTGGGCGATAGCGGTTTCGACTACGACGTGTATCTCAACCGCTCGGGCACCGGCGCCATCCGCAAGGCGACGGACTTCCTCGCCCGCAACGGCGTCGACGACCACTACCTCGGGCCGAAGCTGGGGGTGGACGCCGCCGGGTATCCGATCCATGCCCCCGACGAGGCGGCGCTGTATCGGCCGATCACGCCCGAGCAGTACGACGCCTGGAGCGCTATCAATCGCGCCAAGTCCACCGCCTGGAACCAGGGCGGCACGGCGCTGCTCACCCATGCCGAGCTGTTCACGCTGCCCGCCGGGCCCGTGGGCTTTGCGGCGATCGTGCAGGGCCAGCGCGAGCGCTTCTCCAACCGCTCGCAGTCGGCCGATGCGCGCGATCTGTTCCGTAACGCCGGCGGCGGCACGATCGCCCGTGGCGAGCGCGACCTCTACGCAGCCGGCGTCGAGTTCCAGCTGCCGGTGACCGGCAATTTCGACATCAACCTGTCGGGGCGCTACGACAAGTACGCGCTCGACGGTGGTGGCGGCAACGGCAAGCCGACCTGGAAAGCCGGGCTGGAGTTCCGCCCCTTCGACACCCTGCTGCTGCGCGGCAGCTACGCCACCGCGTTCCGCTCGCCGGACATGTTCTACCTCTACGCGTCGGAGACCAGCGGGTTCACCACCACCACCGACTACTACCGCTGCCGGCAGGCGGGCTACGGCGTTGACGACTATGACGCCTGTCCGCAGGCCGACCAGTCCACCCGGCATCTGGGGCAGGGCAACCGTGACCTGCGCGACATCACCGCGCGCACGTTCACCTACGGCGTGGTGTGGTCGACGCCAGGCAACGCGCTGACGATGTCGCTCGACTACAACGCGATCGAGATCGAGGACGAGGTCGAACTGCTGGGCATCGCCGACATCCTGGAGTTGGAGGCCAACTGCCGGCTGGGTGTGTCGGAGAACGGGCAGACCCGTTACGACATCGACTCGCCGACCTGTCGCGACGTGATCGGCCAGGTCCAGCGACGCCCGGACAGCGATCCCGTCGACCCCAACGGCGTCGCCGAGGTCCGCACCTATCCCATCAACCTGGCGCGCCAGCGCCAGACCGGCGTGCAGGCGGCGGCACGCTACCGCTGGAGTGCCGGCAGCGTCGGTGATTTCGACTTCGATCTGGGCTACTACCGCACGCTCAGCCACGACCGCCAGCCGCAGGCCGACGACCCGGTCGAGGATCTGCTGTGCTGCGCCAACTCCAACGAACTCCAGCACCGCACCACCGCTAGCGTCGCCTGGAATCGCGGCCCGCTGGCCGCGACGCTGTGGGGCGTGCGCAATGCGCGCAGTTGGAACGCGGCCGGTAGCGCCCGCGACATCGGGCCGTGGACGACATTCAACGGTAGCGTCTCCTACCGCTTCGGCGAGCGTTACGGGGTGCTGTTCTCGGTCAACAACATCGCCAACCGCAAGCCGCCACTGGACCGCACCAATGGCAACTGGCCGTTCTACGACCGCGGGCTCTACAACGCCCTGGGGCGTTCGCTGCAGATGGAATGGTCGATGGATCTCTAGCGCGCGATGGCGGCGGCGCGGGGGCCCTACAATGGGCCATGGCCGATATCCTCGAACTCCATCGCGGCACCGCGCCGCTGCTGGTCAGCCTGCCGCACGACGGCACTCGGCTGCCCGACGACCTCGCACAGCGACTCACCCCCGAAGCCCGGACCGTGCCGGACACCGACTGGCACGTGTCCAGGTTGTACGCTTTCGCGCGCGGGCTCGGCGCCTCGATCCTGGTGCCGCGTTACTCGCGCTATGTGATCGACCTCAACCGCCCCGAGGACGACACCTCGCTGTATCCGGGGCAGAACACCACCGGGCTGTGTCCGCAGGTGCGCTTCGACGGCGGGCCGGTCTACCTGGAGGGGGCCGCGCCGGACGCGGCCGAGATCGCGGCGCGGGTCGACCGCTACTGGCGGCCCTACCACGCGGCCTTGCGCGACGAGCTCGCTCGCCTGCGCGCCCGCCACCGGCGCGTGGTGCTGTGGGAGGGCCACTCGATCCGCGGCACCCTGCCGTTCCTGTTCGAGGGGCGCCTGCCCGATCTCAACCTCGGCACCGCTGCCGGCACCAGTTGCAGCCTGGCGCTCGAAGCGCGGATCGCTGGATTGCTCGAGGGCCAGTCGGACTACGAGTGGGTCGCCAACGGCCGCTTCCGCGGCGGCTACATCACCCGGCACTACGCCGCGCCCGACGACGGCATCGAGGCGGTCCAACTGGAGATCAGCCAGCGGTGCTACATGGACGAGGCCAGCTTCGCCTGGGACGCGGCCCGTGCCGCGGCGCTGCAGCCGCTCCTGCAGCGCCTGCTCCAGACTGCGATTGCCCACGCACAGGGGAGCCGGACCGGCTGACGCTTGGCGGAGCCGTGACGCCGGAGGCCCCATGCTGCCCGCCATGAAGCGACCCGATGTCCTGCGCCCCCACCGGCCCATGCTATGGCTGGTCGCGGCGGCGGTGTTCATGCAGATGCTGGACACCACGATCGTCAACACTGCACTGCCGGCCATGGCCGCCAGTCTCGATCAGTCGCCGCTGCGGATGCAGGCGGTGGTGGTGGCCTATGCGCTGACGGTCGCGGTGCTGATCCCGGCCTCGGGCTGGTTGGCCGATCGTTTTGGGACCCGGCGCGTGTTCCTGGCGGCGATCGTCGTCTTCACCTTGGGCTCGCTGGCCTGTGCGCTGTCGCAGACGTTGCACGTGCTGGTCGCCTCGCGCGTGCTGCAGGGCGTGGGCGGCGCCATGCTGCTGCCGATCGGCCGGCTCACGGTGTTGCGCACGGTGCCGCGCACCGAGTTCCTCGCCGCGATGACCTTTGTCACCGTGCCGGGCCTGATCGGGCCGCTGATCGGGCCGTCGCTCGGTGGCTGGCTGGTCGAGGTCGCGAGCTGGCACTGGATCTTCCTGATCAACCTGCCGCTGGGCGTGGCCGGCGCGCTGGCCGCGCTCCGGCTGATGCCCGACCTGCGCGCATCGGTGTCACGCTTCGATCTGCTCGGTTACGGCCTGCTGGCCTTCGGCATGGCGGCGGTGTCGCTGTCGGTCGACGCGCTGTCGGGGCACACCGCCCGTGGCGCGGCGCTGGTGGTGGTGCTGGTCGCCGGCCTCGGTGCGCTGGTCGCTTATTGGCTGCACGCCGCGCGCACGCCGGCGCCGCTGTTCCCGCTGTCGCTGTTCCGGGTGCGGGCCTTCAGCGTTGGCGTGCTCGGCAATCTGTTCGCGCGGCTGGGCAGCGGCGGCATGCCGTATCTGATCCCGTTGCTGCTGCAGGTCGGCCTGGGCGTGCCACCGGCGCGTGCGGGCATGATGATGATCCCGGTCGTGGTCGCGGGCATGTTCTCCAAGCGCATTGTGGTGCCGCTGGTGCAGCGCTTCGGCTACCGCCGGGTGCTGGTGGTCAACACCGTGCTGACCGGGCTGGCGATGGCGAGCTTCGCGCTGGTGCAGCCGGGCCAGCCGCTGTGGCTGCAGATCGTCCAGTTCGCGTGCTTTGGCGCGGTCAACTCGCTGCAGTTCACCGCGATGAACACCTTGACGCTGCGCGACCTTGACGGCGAGCACGCCAGCGCTGGCAACAGCCTGCTGTCGATGGTGATGATGCTGGCGATGAGCCTGGGGGTCGCGACCGCCGGCGGCCTGCTGGCCGCCTTCGGCGAGTCGGGCGGCGGCGAGCCGGTCATCGCCGCATTCCGCTGGACGTTCGTTTGCGTCGGCGCGCTGACCCTGGTCTCGGCCGGGATCTTCGCCCAGCTCGGCCGCACACGGCGCATTCCCGAGCAGGCTGTCGGCCAGGCCGATCAGGGCTGAGGCCGCCCCCGCGGGTCAACCCGTGAGCCAGGCCGGCAGGTGCATCGCCAGCGGCACCGTGACCACAGCCAGCAGAGTCTGCAACGTGATCAGCGCGGCCATCAGCGGCGCATCGCCGCCCATCTGGCGCGCCATGATGTAGGCGTTGGACGCCGTCGGCAGCGCGGCATAGAAGCAACTGGCGGCCGTTACCCCCTCGCTGGCGCCGAGCAACCGGCAGGCGAGCACTGCGACCAGCGGCAGCGCCAGCAGTTTGAGTGCCGAGGTCGTGGCCATCGCCGCCGGGCGGGAGGCCGACCATTCGAACACCAGGCCGCCGCCGACGCAGACCAGGCCGAGCGCGAGCGCCGCGCCGCCCAGAATCTCCAGGCCATGGGTGAGCGCGGCCGGCAGTGGCAGCCCGGAGAGATTGACCGCTGCGCCGACGGCGGTCGCAATGATGATCGGATTGCCGGCCAAGGCGCGCGCGACCCGCCCTGGACTTGCCGGCCGTTCGCTCCAACGGGTCAGCGCCACCACCGCGATCACGTTGACCGCCGGCAGGCAGATCGCCAGCGCCAGCATCACCAGCGCGGCAGTATCGCGCTCGAACACGACCGCGGCGACCGACAGACCGAAGT